>JASLPR010000081.1 GCA_030744875.1 Chloroflexota bacterium | reverse complement strand
TTGCTGCCGCGCGTTGGCCCCACCCCGGCGACCGGCTACCCTTAGTCGTCTCGTACCCCAAAGGAGCAACGCGGTTGTCCGCCGCCACCAGCCTGCGCTGTAGCGACTGCGCCAGCACCCACCCGCTGGACTACCTGCTGGCCTGCCCCGACTGCGGCGGGCTACTGTTCGTCGAATACGACCTCGACCGCATCGCCCGCATGCCCTTTGGCAGCCTCGCCGGCCCCGGCATCTGGCCCTACGCCGAACTGTTACCCATTCCCGATCCGGCCCACCAGGTCACCCTCGGCGAAGGCAGTACCCCGTTGATCGCCGTCCCCCGCCTGGCCGCCGCGATGGGCCTCGACAACCTCTGGCTCAAGTTCGACGGGCTCAACCCTACCGGCACCGTCAAGGACCGCTCGGCCGTCACCGCCGTCGCCGCCGCCCGGCAGTTCGGCTTCGACCGCATCGGCGTGGTCAGCACCGGCAATGCCGCCACCGCCATCGCCGCCTACGCCGCCCGCGCCGACATCCGCGCCCTAGTGCTGTCTTCCGCAACCAGCAGCCGCCCCAAGGTCTCCCACGTCAACGCCCTCACCGCCGACTTCATGATGTACCGCGGCAACTATGATGACCTGATAGGAGCCTTCGACCGCGCCATCGACAGCCGCGTGGTTTTCGACGGCGGCGCCTCGCGCAATCCCTACAAGCAGGACGGCAAGAAGACCCTGGCCTACGAAGTCTTCGAGCAGCTCGGCCTGCAGGCCCCCGATTACGTCGTCTACCCGGTCGGCATGGGCGAGTTGCTGCTGGCGTCGCAGCGCGGCTTCCGCGAACTGCACGCCGCCGGCCACGCCGACAGCGTGCCGGTCCCGGTCGCCGCCCAATCCAGCATCGCCGACACCATCGTGAAGGCCCTGAATGAGGGCGGCCCGCGGGTCTCGATCAGCATCGACTACACCATCGCCGAGGGCGTCGCCGTCGGCGATATGGGCGCCAAGGGCGACTGGGTCCTGCGGGACCTGCGCGACGCCGGCGGGCTCGGCGCGGCCGCCTCCGACGACGAAGTCGTCGAGTGGCAAAACCGGCTCGCCCGGCTCGAGGGTATCTGGGCCGGCCCCACCGGTTGCATTACGCTGCCGGTGCTGGCCGCGCTCGTCGCCCAGGGCAAGATCGCCCGTGACGCCCGGGTGGTCTGCACCGTCTCCGAAACCGGTCTCAAATCCGACCTCGAGCCCCCCGACATCCCGATCATCGAAGCCAACGAAGCCGCCATCCTCGACTTCCTGCAGTCCTGAAGGAGCCCGCCTTGAGCATCATCCGCCTGTGCGACGTATCCGAAGAGGAATCCCGCTTCCCCGGCGTCACCCGCAAATCGATCGTGGTCGGCGAGAACCTCCAGGCACTGCAACTCGTCATGCGCGTCGGCGCCGAGAGCACCCGCCACCGCCACGGCCGCGAGCAGATCAGTTACTGCCTCAACGGCGCCATCGAGGTCGACATCGACGGCCAGACCGCCATCTGCCGCGCGGGCACGATGTGGCACGTCCCCGGCGGCACCTGGCACGGCGCCCGCGCCGTCGAAAACTCGCTGATTCTCGAGACTTTCAGCCCGCCGATCGGCGGCGAAGGCGACTGGCAGGAGCCGTAGAACCGATATGATAGACGCCTCAGCCGGGAAAATGCGCGGCGGCCGCCGCCGGAAGGGATAGCCGATGGACAACCTCTGGAACGAAATCTGGAAGGTCCTCAACACGTCGATCACCCAGATTCAGGAGCGCGATCTATCGCTGTTGTCGCTCATCCAGGTCGTCCTCATCATCTTCATCGCCTGGTTCCTGTCGCGCACCCTCACGCCGATGTTGCGCCGGGTCATCCTGGGCCGGGTCGAATTTGGCGACACCGTCGAGAACTCCATCGCAAAGGGATTCCGTTTCACGATCCTCTTCATCGGCATCTACGTCGCGATCAGCTCTATCGGCTTCGACCTGGCGATCCTGCTGGTGCCACTCGGCGGCCTGTCGGTGGGCATCGGCTTCGGTGCCCAGGACCTGGCCAAGAACCTGATCGCCGGGGTCATCACGATGTCCGAGCAGCGGGTCCGGCGCGGTCAGGTAATCGAGATTCGCGGGATGCGCGGCACGGTCGAATCCATCGGCCTGCGCTCCACCACGGTCCGCATGGAAGACGGCATACAGCTGATGCTGGCCAACGGCGACTTCATGAGCCAGCCGGTCAAGATCATCAGTGAATCCGACGACGACGAAGAGGACTCCAAAGCCGCCGACTGAGCGGCTGGATCAGCCCGCGCCGACCGTCAAGCGTGCGAGAGCGGCGGCGGCAACCTCCCGATCGCGTTGGCGGTCAGGTCCAGCAGCCGCCCCTCCATCTCCCGTTGCTCGTCGGCGGCCGCCGGGTCGCCCCAGCGGTTCACTAGCTCGCCCGGGTCCTCCTGCAGGTCGTATAGCTCGCCGCGATCGGCGTTCGGGTAATGGGTCAGCTTCCAGCGCGCGGTGACGGCGGTCATCAGCGTCAGCTCCGGGTAGTAGCGCGACACGAATTCCACCAGCACCGCGTCGCGCCCCTCCCCGCCGCCCAGCCAGGGCAGCATCGAGCGGCCCTGGAACGACGGCCGGGCCTCCACGCCGGCGAGGTCGGCGAAGGTGGGCGCCAGGTCCAGCAACGTACCGGGCCCGGCGGCAGTCGTACCGGCCCGCGTAATCCCCGGGATACGGGCCACGAACGGCAGCCGATACAGCCCCTCGTAGGGGAACGGCCCCTTGTACAGCAGGCCGTGATCGCCAAATAGCTCGCCGTGGTCGCTGGTGAAGATCACCGCCGTGTTCTCGGCCAGGCCCAGCTCTTCCAGCGCGTCCAGGATGCGACCGACCGAATCGTCGATCAGTTCCACCATCCCGTAGTACTGGGCGTGGATCTGGCGCCAGTCGGTGTCGGTTAAGGCCGGCAGGTCGCCGGCGCCGGGGCCCCAACCCTCGTGTTTCACGACCCGGCCTTCGATTACGTCGCGGACGTGGGGCGGCTTGCCGTCCAGGTCGGCGTCGGTGAACTCGGGAATCCGCATGTCCGCCGGGTCGAAGTGGTCGCAATAGGGCTCCGGCGCGGTGAACGAGTGGTGCGGGTCCGGGAAGGACGCCCAGACGAAGAACGGCTCGTCGCCGGCGTCCTCCAGGTACTGCATGGTGCGGTCGGTGATCCACGTCGACGGGTGGTGTTCCAGCGGCACGGCGTTCTTCCAGGCGACGTCCCAGGTGGGCTCTTCGAGGGCGTGCTCGATGTCGATGAGCTCGATCGATTCCGGCGCCCTTTCACGCAGATCGCGGCCGATATGGCCCTGCTTCAGGTAGTGATGGCGCAGCGTCAGGTCCACGTGGTCGAACCCGTAGTACGGCCCGTGCCAGTCGTCCGGCACCAGGCCCTGCTCCCAGGTGTCCTCGCGCTCGACTTCCATCGGATCGGCGGCTCCGCCGTCGAAGCCGTAGGGCCGCAGGTGCGCCTTGCCGATCAGCGCGGTGTGGTGGCCGGCGTCGGAAAGCAACTGGCCGAAGGTCGGAATATCCGGGTCCAAGGCGACGCCGTTGGTCCAGACCCCGTGGGTCCGCGGGGTCGTGCCGGTGATGATCGTCGAGCGCGAGGGCATGCAGAGCGGTTGAGCCACGTACATCCGTTCGGCGCGCACCCCCTCGGCGGCCAGCCGGTCTAGGTTCGGCGTTCGGGCGATCAGATTGCCGGCGCAGCCCAGCGAGTCGGCCCGCATCTGGTCGGTGGTGATGAAGACCACGTTCATCGGTTCACGCGGCATCGCAGCGCCTTTCTGTAACGGGATCGTGACTACCGCGCGGCCCCTGGCACAATCCCCGGTTCATCCGCGCGAGCGTAGCGGACCGGGCCTCCCCGGATCAAACCGGACCCGGCGCGCCGCAGCCGGCGTGGCTAGAATCCATGCCGATGCCCATCACTTCCGAGCCCGTAGAGGTCCGCCGGATCAAGCTGAACGTGCCGCCGCGGTTCGATCTGGAAGCAGTCGTGCGCGCCCACGGCTGGTGGAACCTGCCGCCGTTCCGCTGGGATGAAGCCGCCGGGGTCATCGCCACCGCCGCCGAGATCGACGAAACGCCCACCGACCTGTCCTTGAGCCAGCCTTCACCGCGCCGCATCCTAGTCGAGTGGACCGGCCCGGCCGCCGAAACGGCGGTGGTGGCGGTGGCACGCCGCATGCTGATGCTGGACAGTGACCTGGCCGAGTTCCAGCGCCGCTGCGAGCGGCCCCGACGCCTGCGCCACGTCGCCAAAAAGGGCCTCGGCCGCCTCTTGCGGTCACCCACGTTGTGGGAAGACGTTGTGAAGGTCCTCTGCACGACCAACGTCAACTGGGGCGGCACCCGCGGGATGTCCGAGCGGCTTGTGAAGGCCTTCGGCGCGCGCACCCCGCTGGGCCACCGCACATTCCCGTCACCGGCGCGGCTGGCGCGGCGGCGCCCGGCCACACTGGCCAGCAGGGCCCGGCTGGGCTATCGCGCCGGGGCGCTGTCCACGATGGCGCGGGCCATCGTCGCCGGCAAACTCGACCTTGCCGCCTGGGGAGACCCGGCGCCCGCCACCGAGGACCTGCTGGCCGACATCCTGGCCATCAAGGGGCTCGGCCCCTACGCGGCGGCCAGCATCCTGGCGCTGGTCGAGCGCTACGACTTCCTGCCGGTCGACTCGGTCTTTATGAACCACGTCACCAACACCCATTTCAAGGGCCAGCGCCCGACCCGTGCGGCCGCCGAGCGCGTCTATCGCTCCTGGGGCCGCTGGAAGTACCTAGCGTACTGGTTCGAGCGCTGATTCGTTTGCCGCCGTATATTCTGGCTTCACCGCCGCTCGTCTCACGGGAGCCTGCTTGAGTTTCGACTGGTACCAGTTCCGCCAATTCGACCGCGCCACGGTGCGCGCCGCCCGCGAGCCGTACCTGCGCCACTTTGCCGCCGGCGCCCAATTGCTGGATGTCGGCTGCGGCCGGGGTGAATTCCTTGAGGCCGCCGGCGAGCAGGGATTCGACGCCCGGGGCATCGACCTGGATCCAGCGGCGATCGAAGCAAGCCGCGCAGCCGGCCTGGCGGCGGAAGTCGCCGACGCGCTGGAGTTCCTGCCGGACCACCCGGACGCATTCGATGCCATCTTCTGCGCCCACCTCGTCGAGCACCTCCTGGCCGAAGATGCCGCCCGGCTGATCCAGGCGGCTGCCGGATCGCTGCGCCCGGGAGGAGTCCTCTGCCTGGTGACGCCGAACCCGGGCAGCTTGCCGACGATCACCCACGAGTTCTGGCGCGATCCGTCGCACGCCCGCCCCTACGACGTGGAGGCGCTGGCCTTCCTCTGCGGGCAGGCGGGACTTGAAGTCACGGCCTCCGGGATCGACGAAGCGTCCCCGCGGGGGCTGGCCATCGACCCGGCCGATCTGGCGCCGAACGATCCGGCGCCGCCCGCCGCCGAGCCGCCCGACGCCCAATCACGACTCGCCGGAGCGGTCGCCGCACAGTTCGATCGCAGCCGCCTGGCCGCGCAACTACGCGCCGAAATCCACGCGCAGCAGATGCGCATCGAGCACCTTGAGGATCGGCTTGAGCAGGTGACGGCGGCGCTGCGGAGGCTGGTTGGGGTGATCTACGAGCCCTCGGAGATCTACGTCGTTGCCACCCGTCCCGGGGGAAGCTGACCGGACCGGACCTCAACCTCGCTCCTCCGTCGCTCCATCCATCACCACCCGGCACCAGTCAGTTCAGAGACAAGCAGTCTGTGACTACATCCCTAGCCAGCCACCCCACAACCCGGCGCCAGACATTCAGAAGGAAAGCGGTCTGTGACCGCTAGTTGAAGACGACCAGCAGCATCACGAAGTTGACCACCAATACGCACGCCAGCAGCGGTATTCCGGCTCGCACGTAGTCGCCGAACTTGTAGTTGCCGGGGCCCATCACCAGGATGTTCGAGGGGTGGGAGAACGGCGAAGCAAATCCGCTGCCCGCCCCCAGGGCCACGGCCATCGCGAACATCCGCGGGTCCACCCCGCCCCCCAGCACCAGCGCCGCCTGCAGCGCCAGAGGTGTCATTAGCACCGCGCAGACGTGGTTGTTGATCAAGATCGCGAAGGTTGCCGAAAGCAGCAATACCGCGCCCAGCACCACCGCATCGCCGGCGCCGCCGGTGATGTCCACGATCGACTGGGCCAGGAAGCCGGCGGCGTTGCTGGATTGCATGGCCTCGGCCATCGCCAGCATCCCGCCGACCAGGATGATGGCCCGCGCGTCAATGGCGCGGCGCGCCTCGGGCATGGTGATCGCCCCGACGCTCACCATGGCGCCGGCGCCGGCCAGGGCCACCACCGCCACCGGCGCCACCCCGAAGGCCATCCCGAGCACATACAGCAGCAGCACCGCCACGGCCAGCGGCGCGCGATCCTTACGAAAGTGCACCCCTTTGTCATCGGTCACAACCGTGAAGTCGTCACCATCCTGCCGCAACTCGCGCAATCGCGGCGGCGGCCCCTGCACCAGCAGCGCGTCGCCCTGCTGCAGCGGCATTTCGGCCAGGTGGGTCCGGTGGGGCCGGCCGTCGCGCCAGATGCCCAGCACCGTGACCCCGTAGGTGTCGTGGAACCGAATCTGCGGCAGCGTCTGGCCGATGTTGTCGCTGCGCGGCATCACCGAAATCTCGGCCACCTCCATGTCGTCGGTGAAGAAGTCCGCCGAGCGCGGCCGGCGTTCCGTGTCCACCTCCAGGCCCAAGTCGTTCGCGAAACGCGTCAGGTCCTCATCGCGGGCACTCACGATCAGCCGGTCGCCGCCGACGATGGCAGTGTGCACGTCCGGCGACGTAATGCGGTGCTCGCCGCGGATCACCACCTGCACCCATATCCCGTAGTTGTGCCCCATCCCCACGTCCAGGATCGTCTGCCCGTCGAGTCCGCAACCCTGGGGCACCATCACCTCGGCCAGTCGCTCGCGGAGCCGATAGGGCTCGTGTCCCGTGGTCACATGGGGCATCATCTCGTCCACCGCCGCTCCGGCCGCGTGCGAGGGCAGCAACCACCGGCGGAACGACACCATCACCACGATTCCCGTCGTCAGCACCGCCGCGCCAAACGGCGCGAACTCAAATAAGCCGAACGACTCGTGCCCGTCGGAGGTCATCACTCCATTAACCAGCAGATTGGCCGGCGTCCCCACCAGCGTCAGAACCCCACCCATCATCGAGCCGTAGGCCAGCGGCAAGAGCACCCGCGACACCGGCACGTTCATCGAGCGCGCCGCGGCCACGATTGTCGGCAGCATCACCGCGGCCGCCCCAATGTTGTTCATGAACGCCGACAGGACGCCGGCGCCGATCATGGTCAGGGCGATCAGCATCCCCTCGCTGTTGCCCGCCAGCCGGCCGATCTGTTGCCCGACCGCATACGCCACGCCCGTCCGCGCGACTCCGGCGCTAACCACATACACCGAGGCGATGGTGATGACCGCCCGGTTGGAGAAGCCGCGGAACAGGTCTTCCATCGCTACCAGATTGGTGATGTAGAGCGCCACCAGCACCCCGAGCACGATGTGATCGAATTCGAACCGGCCCAAGGCGAAGAGCGCCACCGCGATCGCCAGGATGGCAATCGTCAGGCCGATCTCAAAGGTCATTCACGCTCTCCGGGGATACGCTGGTTCTCTCGTTGCGGACCGCGCTCAACCACCCCTTCCACCGGGTCTCTCCCGATCGTCTCCCAACGGAGCGTCGCCGACCACAACGCCGGAAGATAACGCACCGCCCGACGCGCGATCAAACCGCCCCGACCGCCGCCCACCGCGCCGGGCTCGCCGGCGTCCCGCCGGTCATGTCTAGCCGACCGGCTTCGCTTCCGTTTTCGGGCTCCCCGGCGGCGGCTGCAGTTCTGGCAGCGGCGCTCGCGTGACCAGCGAACGCGCCCCGGAGAACACGTCCCAGGATCGGTTGCCGTCCTGCCAGATGGCGTCGCAACCAGCGCACAGCGGGTACTCGTCCAGCCGCCCCTTGACCTGCGCTTCGCGCAAAGCCTGCATAGGCGGACCGTTCCAGATATCCAGGAGCGATTGCGTCTTCAGGTCGCCGATCAGCTGCTCGCCGGTGAAGTCGGCACAGCAGGCCGGCACATACCCGTCCCAGTAGATCGCCATCGACTTCCACAGCCAGTTACAGGGGAAATAGCGGGAACCGTGCGGAGCGGCGGTGTAGGCCGAGCCGTCGTCGCCCAGCGTCCCGGCCCAGCCGTGCGCCCAGAAGGTGTCCCATTCGTCCACCGGCAGTCCCTCGAACCGATCCACGAAATCCGCCGGTATCTCCGGCACTTTGCGGGTCTCGCCCTTTTCGAAGAGGTGAATCACCTGCATCACTACGTACGGCTTTGAGTCGCCACGACGGCGCTTCTCGTTCAGCAACAGGAGAACGTTGCGCAAGGTCCGGTCGAACTTCGCTCCCTTACGCATCTCTTCGTACTTCGACGGCACCCCGGAATCGAAGCTGATCGTCATCTTGCCCAGCCTGGCCTCCAGCAGTCGCCGGCTGTACTCCTCGGTCAGCATGGTGGCGTTGGTGCTCAGGTTCGACACGATCCCCGCCTCGTCGCAGAGGCGCACCATTTCGAAGATGTCCGGGTGCAGCAAGGACTCGCCGCGCAGGAACAGGTTGATCTCGCGTACCTTGCCCTTCGCCTGGCCAATGATTTCGCGGAACAGTCCTATGTCCATATAGCCGACGTCGTCGCCGACGGCGTCCATCGACTGCGGGCACATGATGCAGCGCAGGTTGCACTTGCTGGTCGGTTCCACGTGCAGCTTCAGCAGCGGATAGGGCAGGTCGATCGTGCCCTTCATCCAGTGATAGCCGAACATCCCCGTCCGCGGATGGATGATCGAGCGGTGCCGGCGGAACCCGGTGAGCAGGTCGCGGACCGAGCTGATCTTGTTCATTCGGCGGGTGCGTCGCCCTTTTCCGCTTCCGGAATTGGCTCCGCCTCGTCGATCAGCATGATCGGGATGCCGTCGCGGATCGGGTAACGCAACTGGCTCTCCCCGCAGTACAGCCAGTCGCCGCGCTGCTCCAGCTCCCCGTGGCTCTTGGGGCATACCAAAATCTCCATCAACTCGGCGCTTATCGTCGATTCGGCCATGTCGCGATTGTTCTCCTCTTGCGGTCACAAATCAAAGCTAGAGCATGAAATGCAGGGTGTCAAAGACTACCGCCGCCCCGGCGGAGGCCACGATGGCGGCATTCGCCAATCGCCGTCCCCGCCCCGCCGCGCTCAGCGAACGCAGCAGTAAAGCCAGCGCCGCCAGGGCGATCAATTCCAGCGCGATCACGGCCGTCATAACGAGCGCCATCAGCGGTGTGTGATTGTAGTAGTTGGCCCACATGATGAAGCTCCACAGGTCCAGCCCGGTGGCGTTCTGCGGGTTCTGCGCCCGCGCCTCCACCCCGAAACGCGCCCAAGGCGTGCGCACCAGTGCCTCTTCCACCAGGTCCAGCCGGTCCGGCAGCAACAACTCGATGGCGTCCGCCCGCAGCAGCCACACGTGCGCCAGCAGCGGCGAGAACTGGTACGAATACAGCACCGCCGCCAGGTCGCCCTCCGGCTGGATGGATGACCATTGCTGGTATTCGCGTCCGCCGTATTCGACGCCGTGCTCCGGCAGTTGCTCGACGATCTCGTCCACGTAGAGGCTCAGGTAGAGGTCGAAATCCTTGGCCACTCCTAGCGTCTGCACCAGCACACTCCCCGCCAGCAGCAGCCCCAGCGCCATCGCCGGACCGCGCCCGCGCCGCGCCAGCACCCAGCGGTAGGCCGGCGCGGCCATGACCATCAGGAAGGGGGTCGCCGGCAGCAGGTAGCGCGGGCCCCAGGTGTTGCCGCCGTACCAGACTTCCTTCTTGCTGTAGATGGCCAGGTAGGCCAGCGGGATGGCCACGAAGAGCAGCGATTTGAAGCCGTGCCGGCGCACGAACCAGACCGCCACCGGCACGGCCACCCACATAATCGGGTTATAGAGGAAGAAGCCCTTCCCCCAGCTGAAGAGCAATCCCCAGAGCCCCAGCCACAGCGGCACTCCCAGCCAGCCCCGCCCCAGCCCAGCCAGCAGCTCGCTTTCGTAGAGCAGCCGGAAGTCGTAGGCCGCCGACAGGACCAGCATCCCCGGCAACAGCAGCAGTAGGTACGGCGACGCGAACACCAGCACCGCGCGCCAGCTAAGTCGCGGCAGTTCGCGCCAGGCGCTGCCCGGGACCCGGTGCAGCAGCACCAGTTGCAGGGCGAATACCGGCAGCGTGATCACCGCCACGTACTTGGTGAACACCGCCCCCAACACCAGCAACGAGGCGAACAGCGCCCAGCGTTGACGCCGGCTCTCGCCGTACTTGAGCAGCGCCAGCGTCGCCGCCACCAGGAAGAACACCACTCCCGGCTCGGCGAAATCCAGCTTGGCGAAGGGCCAGGCCATCGTCGCCAGCCCGAACGACAGGCCGATCCCGACCGCCACGCCGATTCCATAACCGAGCCGCCGGGTGATCTTGACCACCATCGCCGCGGTGGCCGCCGTCAGCAGCACGCTCAGCAGCGGCGCCCAGAACCGCAGGAAGAACTCCTTGTTCTGGCGCTCCGACCAGATCCGGCCCTGTCCCGGGAAACTGATCAGCTCGCCGGTCCCGGCCGCGCGCACTGACACCGCATCGACAAAGAAGTACCCCGGCGGCCCGGTATAGGAGAGCCGCGCCGTGACCGGGTCGATTGGTTCGGCGAACTTGAAGCCGGCGAAGTAGTAGTTGGCGCGGGTGTTGCCGATGTGTTTGCCGACCACGATGGCGCGTTCGTGCTTGACGGTCAGTTGCACGTCGGCGCGCTCGTAGGCCCACTCGGCGGTCTCGATACCGACGCGGATCGGCAAACGGATCGCCCGCCCGTCGGCCTCCACGATCCGCAGGCTGGCGATCTCGGTCCCCTGGGGCATTTCCACGCTCAGCCCGGAGTGGCTGACGAGGTTCAACTCGGTGATCGGCAGCGGCGGAATCTGCAGGCCCAGTTCGGAGCCGCCGTCGCCCTGCACCATGCTCGGGTGGCTCAGCGCCGGGAAGTAGGTCAGGAAATACTCCTCGCCATCGATCGGCAGCCGGTCGCGTTCCGGGGCGATGTCGGACAGCGGCTCGGCGAAGGCGACGAACGGCGTCAGCATCACCGGCATGCCGATCCCCCAGCGCGAGAAATTGCGGTAGTACTGCCGGAAGTAGTCGTGCCGCCCGTCAGTCACCAAGCTCTTGGCCATCTCAAACGCGAAAGTGCCGTCGGG
>JASLPR010000080.1 GCA_030744875.1 Chloroflexota bacterium | reverse complement strand
CCAGACGCATGGGGGCGAACTCGCCCCAGATGCTGATGCAGAATTTGCCCGGCGGGGCGGTGGTCGGGTCGTGGACGGTGGTGGAGATCATCGCCAGCGAGAAGCGGCGCGGGATGCGGCCGTGGCGGGCTTCGATCCAGGCTTCGTCGTAGATATCGAGCGAGTTGCAGATGTGGGTCTGGGCGTAGTGGATTGGCAGCGGCCCGGCGCCGGGCGATGCGGTCCACTCGGGGAGGCCGCTGCAGGCGCAGTGGAGCTTGAAGTAGCCGGCGACGCCGCGGACGCGGTCGAGGCGCTCGGCGAAATCGGGGTCCAACTCGTCGCGCCCGACCAGGCCCAGCAGGGTGCGCTGGGGGTCGACGTTGGAGATGACGACGCGGGCGGAAATCTCGGTGCCGTCGCTCAGGCGCACACCGACGGAGCGCCCGTCGCGCACGATGACGCTTTCGACGCCGGCGTTGGTCTTGATCTCGACGCCGGCCTCTTCGGTAGCCTCGCCGATGACCTTCGCCACCGCGCCCATGCCGCCGCGCGGGTAGCCGCTGAGGCCGCGGGCGCCGAGGCCGGCGCTGGTGGCGGTGTGGAAGGCCCAGTAGAGCAGCGCCCCAGGAGCGTCGGTGGTGCCGGAGTCGAAGGTGGCGATCACGGAGGCCTTCAACTCTTCGGACTCGAAGAAATCGTCGACAAAGCCGCGGACGCTGCCGGTCAGCAGGCGGTAGAAAATCTCTTCATCCTCGGTGCCCTCGAACTTCCGTGCCAGTTCACCGAGGCTGGGTGGCTCGGTGAGCAGGTAGGGCTCGAACATAGCGCCCATGCGGGCGTTGGTGGCCAGCCAATCGGGCCAGGCCTCGGCGTCGCGGGGGGAGATGGCGGCGATGGAATCGAGGGTTTTCTCGAAGTCGCCCCAGAGCGTCAATTCTTTCCCGGAGGGGAACGGGTGGAAGTAGCCCGGGTCCTTGACGTCCATGTGCAGGCCGCGTTCCAGCAACCGCATGTCGTCCATGATCTTCGTGTGGAACATCGTGAAGCTGTGGCCGTAGGTGGTGAATTGGTAACCCGGAATCAACTCGTCGGTGGACGCCATGCCGCCGACCTTGTCGTTACGCTCCAGGGCCAGGACTTTGAGCCCGGCGTCGGCGAGGTAGTAGGCGGCGACCATGCCGTTGTGCCCACAGCCGATGACGATGGCGTCGTAGTCCATTGCGGTATCTCCTCGAAGGGGGGAATCGCGTCGGCGAATCCCGGCGAGTGGCCCTACGACTTGTGATAGGAGAGGGCCTGCTGGCGGATCAGGTTGTCGTGGATGTGGAAGACATCGACGCCGTGGGCCTGGTTGCCTTCGGCGTCGCGGCCGCTCCATTCGAAGAGGACGGTTGGCCCATCGACGGTGACCGATTCCTGGGTGAGCGCGAATCCGGCGAGATCTTCGCCGAGGTCGTCGAAGGTTTCGAGGATCGCGGTGTGGCCGCGGGCGACCTTGCCGGGTTGGACGAAGGCGGCGTCGTCGGCGTAGTCGGCGATCACCCGGTCCATGTTACCGGCTTGAATCGAGTCCCAGTGGTCGTCGTAGACCTGGCGTGGGCTCCGCATTGACGTCCTCCTCAACCTGCTTCCAGTTCGCGCCGCGGATCGGCGTGGGCCAATCATGAACTAAAGTTCCACGATGGCGCAAATCGGCCGCCCGGCGAGGGTATCGCGGCGGGTTTACCGGAGAAACCGCAAGACGTAACGCCATTTCAGGAGCGCTGAAAAAGAACCCTGAATATGTTGTAATCAGCACCCGCGGAAACGGGATTTCACGCGGTGGCCCAAAGCGGCGCGCGGCGGCCTCACGACGGAGGAAGCAATGCCCAACGACCAACTCCCCGAAGACTTCCGGCAGCGGTTCATGGCGCTGCATACGGCGCTGTTTTGCGACAGCATGGATCGCATGGGCCTGGATCCGCAGGTGATGGATCACCGGATCCGCCCGATGTACCCCGGGGCGGTGATCGTGGGGCGGGCGCTGCCGGTCCTGTGGGCGCCAGTGTACCGGTCGCCGGAGCATCCCTACGAGCATCTTTTTGAGGCCTATCGGGCGCTGGAGGAGGATGATGTCTTCGTGATGACGACCAGCGGGTTCGCCACCGCCGGAGTGTGGGGCGGGCTGCTGGCCACGGCGGCCCGGGCGCAGGGGGCCGTCGGCACGATTATCGACGGGCTGACCCGGGACGTGGATGAGATCGAGGAGATCGAGTTCCCGGTGTTCGCGCTGGGGCGGTCGGCGAAGGACTCGGAGGGCCGCGCGGAGGCGATTGAGTTCGGCACGCCGATCGAGTGTGGCGGAGCGCTGGTGAATCGCGGCGACATCGTGTTCGCCGACGACATGGGCGGGATCGTGATCCCGGCGGCGGCGGCGGCGGAGGTGCTGGAACGGGCCGAGGAGAAGAACCGCGGGGAATCAGACGTCCGCAAGATCCTGGCGGCCGGTCGGGACGTCGGCGAGGTGTTTCGCGAGTACGGGATTCTGTAGGTCAGCGGCGCGGCCGGACCGGCCGGAAGGGGGCGGGCAATGAGCCTGAACATCGCGGTGGACGTCGGCGGGACGTTCACCGACTTGATATCGCTGGACGCGGTGGGTCGGATCGGCGAAGCGAAATCGCTGACCACGCCGGACAATCCTTCGGGCGGGATTTTCGATGTGCTCGGCAAGGCCGGGATCGATTTCGACGCCAT
>JASLPR010000079.1 GCA_030744875.1 Chloroflexota bacterium | reverse complement strand
GTCGAGCTCCCGGTGCTTAGTCGGACGAGTGGGTTTGGGAATTCAGTATGGGCTGGGCCGATCGCAAGGAATTGTCAGGTGCGCCATGCAACGCTCGGTCACAACTCCTTCGTTCCCTAGGGCCAATACCGCCCCATTCTGCATTCCTGAGAATATTCTTGCAACCGCGAAGGACCTTCCGGGCCCATGTGGTTCGTCAGTGAGCGCAATCTCAATCCTTATGCTCACTAGAAAATCGCTTACGGCAACTGATTATTAGGCCGATATCTCCGCGGCACAACAGTCCAGATCCGCCTTGAATGATCCTCTATGACTGACTGGTTGGGCCTGTTTGCCAAGATGATCCGACCGGCCCCGCCATGTAGCAACGGATGTAGCAACGCCGCGGCTTCGTCGCCCCCCCTGCTCGATCCCGCCGTTTGACAGCAGATTTGACAGCAACGCCGACGGATTGACAGCAGCCTCGGCGGACGAGAGTGGACTGACGATGCCATTAGTCCCTGTCCGAAGGACGTGCACAGACGGTGGTGAACCTTCCCCAGTGGCTTAGGAAACCAATGCTCTATCCTCTGAGCTATGGGGGGGCCGGCCCAGGCCGGCCGGTTGGGCCGGGCGCTGAGACCCGCCTGAAAGCATATTTGATGGCGGACGTTGTCGCTCGGACTTGCGGCAGCCAGCGGCCACGATGCACTACGGTAAGCGTTGCCGGGCGGGCGGCCGTTCTCGGCTTCCGGGCCGGGCAGTACCCGCCGCCGGGGGAATTGGAGAAGGGGAAGCATCAATCGTGTCCGACCGGGGAAGAACAGGCGCAGGCAAGCCCGATGGGTCCGGCGTTTGGGACGATACCGATATCACCCACGCCGCCGAGGACTCCGACGCCGGCCTCCAACAGCAGCAACAGACGGTTCGTCCTGCGGGGCCCGGGGGCCGGAGCGAAACTGACGGCGATGACCTCCAGGGCGGATTCGGCAATTCCGGCGACCGCCCGGGACCGGGCGCAGCGAGCGACGGGGCGCCGGGCCGTACGCCGGCGCGGGGGGCATCGGGAGAGGTCGAACGCGGGAATATGGCCCGTCCCGACGGCCCCGACGGCGATGCGGGACTGCAAATCGACATCGAGAGCGTGGCCGGTAATGAGTCGGGACTGCTGGTTGATGTCGACGGCGTGGCCGGCGACCGGGAACCATCGACCCTGCGAAATGTCGACCCGGCCCGGACGCCGAGGGGCTCCTGGACATAGAAATTCCGTAGGGAAACGTCGGGCGAACTGACCGTCTAGATGGGCCGACGGAGGCGGGGCAAGTATCCTTGCGGCGGGCCCGGGACGGGCCGGGCAATGATCGACAGCACTCCTGGCCGGGATGGCAAGACTCCATGAAACCTCCACTGATTACGCGGATCGAGACCTTCGAGTTCACGGTCAATCTGCGCAATATCTCCGGAAGTTCGTCGGGGCTGGGGCTGATCTATACCCCCGGCGACCAGGGCACCGTGGGCCGCAGCGCGATGCGGATCGAAACTGACGCCGGGGTAAGCGGCGAGGCGGCCGGGCAGATGATCATGGCCGTGCGGCAGGCTGACCTAGTGGCGCGGTTCCTGATCGGGCGCGACGCGCGACAACGCAATGAGATTTGCCGGGACCTGCTGTTTGAACTGCGCCAGCACGATGCGCTGGCGATAGGGCTGATCGATATCTGCCTCTGGGACCTGGCCGGAAAGCTCTATGACGCGCCGGTGTATGAGTTGCTGGGGGGCCGCCGCCGCCCGCTACGGGCCTATGCCAGCACCTATCACGGCGACCGCGTCGGCGGGCTGGATTCACCGCGGGCCTACGCCGATTTCGCGGTGCGCTGCCAACAAATGGGCTACACGGCGTTCAAGATCCACGGCTGGATCGACGCCGACCCCGCGGAGGAAATCGCGACAATCCACGCGGTGCGCGACGCGGTCGGCGATTCGATGACTCTGATGAGCGACCCGGCCTGCGCGATCGCCACCTTCGCGGAGGCCGTGCGGGTGGGACGGGCCTGCGACGCGGCCGGGTTCTTCTGGTACGAGGACCCACTGTCGGAGGGCGGGAAGTCGTTTCACGTACACCGCCTGCTGCGCGAGAAATTGCGGACTCCGCTGCTGATGTCGGAGTACCTGCGGGGATTGCTGGCGCATACCGACGCGGCGGTCGCCGGGGCGACCGACATCCTGCGGGTGGACGCCTATCAGGACGGCGGGATCACCGGGGCGATGAAGATCGCCCACGTGGCCGAGGGGCTGGGACTGGACGTGGAGATCCACTCGCACAGCCCGGCCCACCGCCACCTGATGACGGCGCTGCGCAATACGAATTTCTACGAGATGAACCTGGTGCACCCCGACCCGGAGGCGGATACCTCGGCGGTGAACACCTATACCAACTACCGCGACGGGCTGGACGCCATCGACGACCGGGGCTGCGTCTACGCCCCGGAGGGGCCCGGCCTGGGCGCGGAGATCGATTGGGACTACATCTACGCGCACCGCACCGGCGGGGCGGTCTACGAGCGCTAGCCCGAGCAGTGGTTCTCACCCGGAGGGGCGCGGCCGGCGGGGGCATCTCGCTCGTGGGGGCGCGTTAGCCGGTGGTGATGAGGGTCAGGAGAACGATCAGCACCAGCGCGGCCACCAGGGCCGGCAGACCGGCCCCAAGGAACGGCAGCGATCGGCCACCGGTTGGGACGCGCTCGATGCGGTGCACCGCCAGGACCATCCACGAGGGCACCAACAGGGCTCCGACGATCCCGATCGGCAGGGCGAAGGCCAGCCAAGCAGCCACGACAAAGGTGTTGGTCAGGAGCGCGAAACCGACGACGGCGCATTCACCGCGTCCGTATTCCGGCATCGTCCCTCGGCCTTCGGCATTCGGTTGGTAGCGTTCTGCAGAACCCGGGCGGTCGCCAGGGGGTCCCGTAGAGGACATGCTGCCACTGGCCGGTCCGGCGGTCGTCACCAAAAGGAATGATTTCGGCCTCCTTCAGGGAACGGAATATCGGGGCGGGCGGTCATCCTTGAGTCGGAGAGCGTCGGCCGCCGGCTGGTAGCATCGCGTTCGGGGGTAGAGGAAAGGGCTGACATGAGGACCCTTTTGGACCGGTTGCGCGGGATTGGCGTCGCCCGCGGGCTCGCCGCGCCGCTCGTCGTCGCGGAAACAGAGCGTTCAATTACCATAAGCCCGGGGTAGCGCATGCGGGATTCGAACCCGCGATCTTCGCCTTGAGAGGGCGATGTCCTGGGCCACTAGACGAATGCGCCAAGTGGGGAAGTTTAGCAAACGGGGGCGAGGCTACAATCAATTAGTGAATGATCCGACCGGCCCGGGCGGAGCGGACTCCGCCGCGCCGGTCGGTTGCTGAAAGGCTCCCCGGTTTTGTTTGATCGGTTGACGGAACGGCTGGACGCGGCGCTGAAGAAAATGACCGGCCGCGGCAAGATCCGCGAGGCGGATGTGGACGAGGCGATGCGCGAGGTGCGGCGGGCGCTGCTGGAAGCGGATGTACACTTCAAGGTGGCGCGGAGCTTTATCGCGGCAGTGCGGGAACGGGCGGTGGGCAAGGAGGTGCTGTCGAGTGTGACGCCAGCCCAGCAGGTCGTGAAGATCGTGCATGACGAGTTGACGGAGTTGCTGGGGCGGGAGACGGAGGGGCTGGCGAAGGCGAGCGACGGGCCGACGGTGATTATGGTGATCGGCCTGCAGGGCTCGGGAAAGACGACCAGCGCGGCCAAGCTGGCGCTGCGGTTGAAGAAGGCCGGCGGCACCCCGCTGCTGGCCGCGGCGGACGTGAAACGGCCGGCGGCGGTGGAGCAGTTGCGCACCCTGGGCGAGCAGATCGATGTGCCGGTGCATTTCGAAAGCGCGAAGTCGAAACCGGAGCACATCGCGCGGAATGCGCTGGATAAGGCGCGCAAGGACAAACACTCGGCGGTGATCGTGGATACGGCGGGGCGGATTCAGCTGGATGAGGAGCTGATGGAGGAGGTGCGGCGGATGGGCAAGCTGACGAAGCCGGATGAGGTGCTGTTCGTGGCGGACGCGATGACCGGGCAGGAGGCTGTGAACGTGGCGGCGGAGTTCCACGAGCGGGTGCCGCTGACGGGGCTGATTCTGACGAAAATGGACGGCGACGCGCGGGGCGGCGCGGCGCTGTCGATCCGGGCGGTGACCGGGGTGCCGGTGAAGTTTTTGGCTCAGGGCGAGAAGGTGGAGCCGCTGGAAGTGTTTCACCCGGACCGGCTGGCGTCGCGGATTCTGGGCATGGGCGATGTGGTGACGCTGGTGGAGCAGGCGCAGGAGGTGATTGATGAAGAAACGGCGCAGCGCCTGGAGGAGAAGATCCGGCAGGCGTCGTTCGATCTGAACGACTTCCTGGAGCAGTTCAACCAGATCAAGAAGATGGGGTCGTTGTCGTCGATGATGGGCATGGTGCCGGGGATGGGCAAGCTGGCGAAGAACCCGGAGGTGCGGGAGGCGCTCACGGACAAGAACATCGGCCGGACGGAGGCGATCATCTTGAGCATGACGCCGGCGGAACGGGCGCGGCCGGAGCTGATCGATGGAAGCCGCCGGCGACGGATCGCGGCGGGGAGCGGGACCGAGCCGAGCGACGTGAACCAACTGCTGAACCAGTTCAAACAGATGCAGAAGGTGATGAAGATGCTGTCTTCGGGCCGGATGCCGAACGTGCCGGGGATGGGGGGGATGTTCGGCTAGGGGGCTGGGATGGGGTGGGGCGGATCAGCAGTGGGGATCGGGACGCGGTTACTCGCCGGTTCCGAAAGGAAAGAGCGGCCGGATAAATCCGGCCGCTCTCCTGCCCTCGGAAGTTCGTTTATTCGTTAAGCAGCCGCAGGACCGAGCCGCGGTTCTGGTTGGTCTGGACCTGGACGGCGGTGGCCCCAGTTATCAATTATCGGATGGAAACCGAGAATCTTTAGTCTCCGCGCAAGAGTTTTTGGAGCTGACGGCGGGGTGACGGGTTTGGAAGGGGTAGCGGGCGCGAATATACTCGGGGTCGCTCGCGGCGCGGAAAGCGGCGGCGCGCCACCCAACTGATTCCTGGCGGCGCGCTCGCGCCCCGGCTGCGGAGCGGAATAGTAATCCCGGATTTGACGGCCGGCCGGTCACAAGGCGAACCGCGCGGACCGTCCGGAAAAGAAGCGATGCGGACCGGAGTTTCCCGATGACAGTTCTTGAATGGACCGATGACGGCATTCGACTCCTCGACCAGGCACGGTTGCCGGACGAGGAGGAGTACATATTGTGCGACTCGCTGGACGTGATCTGCGAGGCGATTCGGAGCCTGCGGATACGCGGGGCGCCGTCGCTGGGAGTGGCATCGGCGTACGCGGTGCTGCTGGGGGCGACGAAGATCGCGGCGACCGACGCGGCGGGGTTCAGGGAGGAACTGGAGACGATGGCCACGATGGTGAAGGGAACCCGGCCGACGGCGGTGAACCTGTTCTGGGCGGCGGATGAGATGCTGGCGGCGGCGGACGGGGCGGAGGGCGGCCCGGAGGGCATGTTGGCGGCGATGCGCGAACGGGCGGCGAAGATCGAAACTGACAATCGCGAGCGCCACGTGAAGTTGAGCGAGGCGGGGGCGGCATTGGTGGAACCGGGGGCGAAGATTCTGCATCACTGCAACACCGGGCCGCTGGCGACCCATGAGCGCGGCTCGGCGCTGGGCGTGATCTACGCGGCTCACCAGCAAGACAAGGGCATCCACGTCTACGTGGACGAGACGCGGCCGCTGCTGCAGGGGGCGCGGCTGACCTGCTGGGAATTGGACCAGTGGGGGGTGGATTACACGCTGATTACGGACAGCATGGCCGGACATTTCATGAAGGCCGGCGAGATCGATATGGCGGTAGTGGGGGCGGATCGGATCGCCGCGAATGGCGACACGGCGAACAAGATTGGCACTTACACGGCGGCGGTGCTGGCGGCGCATCACGATGTGCCGTTCTTCGTGGCGGCGCCGCTGACGACGGTGGACTTCAGCCTGCCGAACGGTGCCGGCATCCCGATCGAGCAGCGGAATCCGGACGAGGTGCGCGGCTACCGGGACACTACCTGGGCGCCGGCCGGCGCGCCGGTGGCGAACCCGGCGTTCGACGTGACGCCGGCCGATCTGATTGCCGGGATCATCACCGAGATGGGGGTGGCCCGGGCGGAATATACGGACTCGCTGGCGACGCAGCGGGAACAGCAGACAGAATTGCGAGCGTAGGAAATGGCCACGGCGAAATTGGGGATCATCGGCGGCAGCGGCTTCTACGACATGGAGGGGCTGACGGGGGTGGAGGAGGCTGTGGTGGAGACGCCGTTTGGCGACCCAAGCGATGCCTACCGGATAGGGATGCTGGAAGGGCTGGAGGTGGCGTTCTTGCCCCGGCACGGGCGCGGGCACCTGATCTCGCCGACCAACCTGAACTCGAAGGCGAATATCTGGGGGTTCAAGTCGCTGGGAGTGGATTCGATCGTTTCGGTGAGCGCGGTAGGGAGCCTGAAGGAAGAGATTCGGCCGCTGGATGTGGTGGTGCCGGATCAGTTTTTCGACCGTACCCGCAACCGGGCGACATCGTACTTCGACGCGTCGGGCCTAGTGGTGCACACGGGGATGGCGGAGCCGTTTTGCCCGGTGCTGAGCGCGCTGGTGGCGGACGCGGCCGAGGGCGCCGGGGCGTCGGTACACCGCGGCGGGGCCTATGTGTGTATCGAGGGTCCGCAGTTCTCGACGGTGGCGGAGTCGGAGGTGTTTCGGGGCTGGGGGATGAGCGTGATCGGGATGACGGCGGTGCCGGAGGTGCGCCTGGCCCGGGAAGCGGAACTGCACTACGCGACCTTTGCGATGGCAACCGATTACGACGTCTGGAAGGGCGAGCCGGTGACGGTGGAGATGGTGATCGCAAACCTGGGCAAGAACGTCGCTATGGCGAAATCGGCGGTGCGGGCGCTGGCGGCGAACCTGCGCGAGATGGAGAATGCCTGCGGCTGCCGTAGCGCCCTAGAGAACTCGATCATTTCGGATACGGGCCTGATGCCGGACGCGGTGAAGAAGCAATACGAGTTGCTGATCGGAAAGTATGTTGATTAGGCCGGAACTACCCCGAGGAGTCGCGAAGCTTTGAGCACGCTGGTGCTGGGTTCGATTGGAATCGACGACATCGAGACGCCGTTCGAGAAGGCGGAGGGAATCCTGGGCGGGTCGGCCAGCTACGCGGCGGTGGCCGGGTCCTTTTTTGGCCCGAACCGGATGGTCAGCATCGTCGGCGAGGACTTCACCGACGATCAGCGGCGGCTGTTCACCAGTCGCGGCATCGACCTGGACGGGCTGGAAACCGCGCCGGGCAAGACGTTTCGCTGGGGCGGCCGCTACGCGATGAACTTTGATGACCGGGAGACGACATTCACCGACCTGAACGTGCTGGCCGAGTTCGACCCGAAGCTGCCGGCAAGCTACCGTGACTCCCGGTTTGTGGTGCTGGGCAACACGGACCCGGCGGTGCAGCTAAAGGTGCTGGACCAACTGGACGGGCCGGAGGTGGTGGTGGTGGATACGATGAATTTCTGGCTGGACAGCCAGCGGGACCTGGTGGACGAGGTATTGGCGCGGGCGAACGTGGTGGTAGTGAACGAGGAGGAGGCCCGAATGATCAGCGGGCACCACAGCATCCCGCGCTCGGCGCTGGAGATGCTGGATATGGGGCTGGAGGCGGTGATCATCAAGCGCGGCGCTTACGGCGCGACGCTGCGGACGGCCGGTGAATGGTTCTTCACCTCGGCCTATCCGCTGCTGGAAATGCGGGACCCGACCGGCGCCGGCGATTCGTTTGCCGGGGCACTGACGGGATACCTGGCCCGTGAGGGAGAATTAACCGACCAGAACCTCCGCCGGGCGGTGGTGCACGGGAGTGTGGCCGCCTCGTTTTCGGTGGAGGGCTTTGGGCTGGAATCGCTGTTGAACCTGACAGAACAGCAAATGAAGGATCGTTATGCGGAGTTCCTCCGCTTTTCGCGAGTCGAATTGGACATTGACTAGACCGATCGGAATTCCGATTGAGGAGAACTATTGATATGGCGGTAACCGCAAACGTGCCCCACGACGTGACCGACCTGGGACTGGCGGACACGGGCAAAAGCGCGATCGAGTGGGCGGAGGCGTCGATGCCGGTGCTGCGGGCGATCCGTGAGCGCTTTGAAGCCGAGAAACCCCTGGCGGGACTGACGCTGGCGGCCTGCCTGCACGTCACTACCGAGACGGCGAACCTGATGCGGACGCTGAAGGCCGGCGGGGCGGATGTGTACCTGTGCGCGTCGAACCCGCTGAGCACCCAGGACGAGACAGCGGCGGCGCTGGTGGTGCACTACGGCGTCCCCACCTTCGCCCGGACGGGCGAAGACAACGATGTCTACTACGATCACATCAAGTCGGTGCTGGATACGTCGCCGGCGATCACGATGGATGACGGCGCCGACCTGGTGAGCACGATTCATTCCAGCCGGACGGAACTGCTGGAGACGATCATCGGTGGTACCGAGGAGACAACCACCGGGGTGATCCGACTGCGCAGTATGGGAGAGGACGGGGTGCTGAAGTTCCCGATCGTGGCGGTCAACGAGGCCAACACGAAGCACTTCTTCGATAACCGCTACGGCACCGGGCAATCGACGGTGGACGGAATCCTGCGGGCGACCAATATCCTGCTGGCCGGCAAGAACTTCGTGGTCGTCGGCTACGGCTGGTGCGGAAGGGGCCTAGCGAGCCGGGCCGAGGGGATGGGCGCGAACGTGATCGTGACCGAAGTCGATCCGACGCGGGCGCTGGAAGCGGTGATGGACGGCTACCGGGTGATGCCGATGATGGAGGCGGCGGCGATCGGCGACATCTTCGTGACCGTGACCGGCGACAAGCACGTCGTCGACACCCACCACATGGATGTCATGAAGTCGGGCGCGATCGTGGCCAACTCGGGTCACTTCGATGTGGAGATCAACGTGGCCAGCCTGGCGGAGATGTCGACTTCACGGCGCACGGTGCGACCGTTCCTGGAAGAGTTCGTGCAGAAGGACGGCCGCAAGATTTACCTGCTGGGCGAGGGCCGGCTGATCAACCTGGCTTCGGCCGAGGGCCACCCGGCGAGTGTGATGGACATGAGCTTCGCCAACCAGGCGCTGGCGGCGGAGTACATGAAGGACAACGCGACCACGCTGGAACCCCGGGTCTACTCGGTCCCAGAGGATATGGACGCGGAAATCGCGCGCCTGAAACTTGAATCGATGGGGATCGAAATTGACACTCTGACCGACGAGCAGGAGACCTACCTCGGTTCCTGGGAAGAGGGAACTTGAGCAACAAACAAGTACACACGACCAAGGGAGTCGCGGAACTATGAGCCTTTCATTCCTGGAATCACCGAACTACCTGTTCACCTCGGAATCGGTGACCGAAGGCCATCCGGACAAGCTGTGCGACAAGGTGTCGGACGCGATTCTGGATGCGCTGCTGGCAGAGGACCCGTTCTCGCGGGTGGCCTGCGAGACGGCGGCGACGACCGGGCTGATTCTGGTGCTGGGCGAGATCACCACGAACGCCTATGTGGACATGGCGAGCATCGTGCGCGATACGGTGCGCGAGGTCGGCTACACGCGGGCGAAGTTTGGCTTCGACTACGAGACCTGCGGGACGATTGTCTCGGTGAAGGAACAGTCGGGCGATATCGCGCAGGGCGTGGACGCCAGCAACATCGAGGACACCGGTGCCGGTGACCAAGGGATGATGATCGGCTACGCC
Organism: Chloroflexota bacterium; assembly: GCA_030744875.1. Taxonomy (GTDB): domain Bacteria; phylum Chloroflexota; class UBA11872; order UBA11872; family VXNJ01; genus JASLPR01. The sequence goes on along the minus strand of JASLPR010000079.1, from coordinate 20,609 downwards.
TGCCTGGAGACGGAAGAGTTGATGCCGCTACCGATTACGCTGGCCCACGGCCTGTGCAAACGGCTGGCGGATGTGCGCCGCGACGGGGTGGGGATGAACTACCTGCGCCCGGACGGCAAGGCCCAGGTGACTGTGGAATACGACCACGGGGTACCGACGCGGATCGACACGGTGGTGATTGCGACCCAGCACGACCCGGAGGTCGGCCCGGACGTGATTGGCCGCGATATCCGCGAGATGGTGATCGAAGAGGTGATCCCGGCGGACATGCTGGACAGCGAGACCAAGATTCTGGTGAACGCGACCGGCCGGTTCGTGGTGGGCGGCCCGATGGGCGACGCCGGCCTGACCGGGCGCAAGATCATCGTCGACACCTACGGCGGGATGGCGCGCCACGGCGGCGGAGCGTTCTCCGGCAAGGACCCGACTAAGGTGGACCGCTCGGCCTCCTACGCGGCGCGCTACGTGGCCAAGAACCTGGTGGCGGCCGGCGTGGCCGACCGGGTGGAAATTCAACTGGCCTACTGCATCGGGGTCGCGGACCCGGTTTCGGTGAACGTGGAGACTTTTGGCACCAACCGGATCGAGAACGCGAAGATCGAGTCGCTGGTGCAGGAGCACTTTGACCTGCGGCCGGGCGCGATCATCCGCGATCTGGATCTGCGCCGACCGCTGTACCGGCCGGTGGCGGCCTACGGGCACTTCGGGCGCCCGGAACTGGACCTGCCCTGGGAGAAGACCGATCGCGCCGATGCGATCCGCGCGGACGCCGGAGTTAAGGCTTCGGACCTGGAGAACCGTCCTTCACCGCGCGGCTAGACCGACCACGATGACATGAGTTGGCGGGGGGTACTGGCCTGGAGCGCGGTCGGTATCGCCCTGGTGGTGGTGGTGTTCTGGCTGGAGACGTTCGCGGCGGACGCTGGCCGGGCCCCGGGGCTGGAACTGCCGGATGTGCACCCGACCGTCTGGCTGGCGATTGGGGGCTACCTGCTGGTGGCCTTTGCGCTGGCCGCGTACCTGGTGAAGCGCCGGCGGCGGCGGGGTGGACTGCCGCGACGACCGGCCCTGAAGTGGATCGCGGCGGCGCTGGCGCTGACGTTGCTCGGTGGCCAGGTGGTGCTGGTGTTCGCGAAGGACTGGGCGGCGCTGTTCCTGGCGCCGGCGGCGGTGCTGCCGACCCTGGCCGTGATGGCCTACATCCTGCGGCGGATCGGCGGGCGGATGAATTGGCGGCTGCTGTCGGTGGCGTTTGTAGGCGGCACGTTTGTGGCGCCGCTGGTGGCGTCGGTTATGACGCCGCTGGTGATGCTGAGTCTGTACCTGGCCCAGGGGGCGCCGCAGGTGGCGCTGTTCGCAACCTTCGCACCGATGATCGCGCTGTATTCGGTGGCCGCGCCGATCGCCGAGGAGGCGGCCAAGCAGGCGGGGGTTGTGATGCTGCGGCACCGGATCCGGCGGGCGTCGGATGCCTTCATGGTGGGCATGGCGACCGGCGCGGGATTCGCGATTATGGAAGACCTGCTCTACATCAGCGTCGATCTGCGACCGGCGGACTGGCCAGTGACGGTGGCCATTCGAGCGATGAGCCACCTGGTGCATCCGCTGCTGGCGGGGCTGATTGCCCTGCAACTGTATGGCGCGATGAAAAGCCGGACGGCGGCGCGCGACCGGCTGGTGCGCAGCTACGCGACCGCGGTGATGCTGCACGGGCTCTGGAATCTGCCCTGGGCGCTGGTCTACCAAATTCGCCCGCTGTGGGATCCGCTGGGCGGATTGCTGGAGCGCGAGCAGGCTGACCTGGGGGCGAACTTGCTGCTGGCGCTGATTTCGGCCGTGCTCTACCTGCCGCTGGTACTGGCGATGTGGCGGACGCTGACGGTGACGCTGGAGCAAGTGAAGGCCCCCCGCTATGACTCGCCGGAAGCGGAGCGGGCGGCGCTGTTTGCGGGCTCCTGGCGGCGCCCGATCGCGCGGCTGACGGCGTTTGTGGCCCGCCAGACGCGGCTGGCGGTGCTGGCGGACCGGGTAGTGCGGGTGCGGCCGGCGACGGAGGCGGGGGAGTTGGCGGGGTTGGGGATGGGGGCGGGAGTGGAGACGCCGGCGCTGCCGCCGACGGGAGACGTGATGCTGCCGGGCTTCTTGGCTATAGCGCCGCCGGTGAAGCCTGACCTGCCACCGGCCATCGCCCGCTTCCGCCGCCGACTAGCGGCGGCGGTGCTGGACCTGGTGGCCGTTCTGGCGCTGCCGGCGGGCCTGTTCGTCTATATGGCCAGCTCGCCCGGGAACTACGTTCCGCCCTGGTTCTTCCTGGCCAGCCCGCTGCTGTCGCTGGCCAGCTTTGTGGCGCTGTCGCTGTTTCTGCGGCGATCGCCGGGGAAGGCGGCCCTGAGGCTGCGGCTGGCCAACAACGACGAAAGAAGGACCGGGCGGGGACGGCTGCTGGCAAGGGAGTTGCTGGCGAAGCCGCTGTCGCTCGGCTGGGTCGGGTTGGGGTTCTGGTGGGCGGCGTGGGATGAGGAGGGGCAGGGCTGGCACGATCTGCTGGTGGGGACGCGGGTGGTGCGGCCGGACGGCGATGGAGAAGAACTCGGCGGATAGCGGGCTGCAGCCCGGCTATTCTGTGGCGAATCGTGACGGGGGATAATCGCGGGATCGGGCCGGATGAACGTAACGGCCGGCGCGGTGACCCGTTTGAAACAGCGAACCACTGGCGGAAGGCAATTGGGGATCTCCGGCGGAAGCGGACAAACACAACCAGATGACCTCGACGAAATCATTCTGCGCGCGACCAGGCTGGACCGGGACGCGTTCGGGTACGTCTATCGTGAATTCGCCCCGCGAATTCATCGCTTCGTGGCGTACCGGACCAACAACCGGACCCTGGCGGACGACCTGACGAACCAGATCTTCATGCAGGCCCTGCGCGCAATCGGGAGATATCAGCACCGCTCGGTGCCGGAGTTCACGGCCTGGATCTTCCGCATCGCCCGCAACGCCATCGCCGACCACTGGCGACGCAACCGCAACGATGTGTCGCTGGACCCGGATGTGCACCTGCGCGACCAAGTGGATGAGGGCGGTGACTTCGTGCGCATCGACAACGCCGACATGCTGTCGCAGGCGCTGGAACACCTGACGCCCGAGCAGGCGGAGGTGATTGCGATGCGCTTTTCGCAGGGCATGAGCCACGCCCAGATCGCGGCGATTTTGGACAAGAAGGAACCGGCCGTGCGGGCGCTGCAATTTCGGGCGCTGACGACGCTGCGGTCGCTGATCTCGCGGGAGCCGGCGGAATGACCAGCGATATGCAGGACATTCTGACGCTGTGCGTGGATCGCTACCTAGAGGGCCGCTGGTCGCGCGCGGATTGCCTGAGACGCTTCCCGGACCACGCCACGGTGATCACGGATCTGCTGGACCTGTGCGATCAGCTGCGCGAGTGGGCCCCGGCGCCGATGAGCCGGCAGCAACTGGCGGCCGGGGAACACGAAATGGTGGCCGAGCTGGACCGCTTCGTTGAAGCCGGCCGGGGCCGCTTTAGCCCCGGCCGCCTGCTGGCGGGGCTGGGTTCGGCGGCCATCAAGTCGCGGATCGCGGTGGCCGCCTCGGCACTGATGGCGCTGATCCTGGTGGGCGGGAGCGTGTCGCTGGCGGCCACTTTCAGCGGACCCGAAGGCGTGCTTTATGACTACAAGCTGGCGCTGGAGCAGGTGCAGGTGCGGCTGGCCCCGGAGGCCGAGAAGCCGGCCCTGTATATGGAACTGGCGGAACGAAGGCTGGATGAGTTGGAGGACCTGGGCGAGGACGCCTCGCAGGAACTGTCCGCGAAGGTGGCGGGCCACTACGACGATTTCGTGAACGACGGGCTGACGACGCTGCAGGTGATGTCGAGTCCGGATACCGGCGCGCCGGACGCGGATTTCGCCGATTCGCGGAAGGACTATGTGGAGCGCCTGGGTGAGCACCGCGAGCGCCTGGAGACCTTTGTGGCGGCGGAACCGGCGGGGGGCGGGTCGGCCCACGATCTGCTGGCCCTCAACGACTCGAGCCTGGAAAGCGTGCCGACGCTGCCGCCGGAACCGGTGGTGGAGGCGGAGGCGACGGCGACGCCGGTGGCGGACCCCCCGGCGACGCCGCCGGAAAGCGAGTCGGGGCCGGTGCTGGCGACGCCCGAAACCGAGGATTCGGAACTGCTGCTGACCCCGACGCCGAGCCCGACGCCGGATATTCGGACGATGCCGCCGATGGAGTTCAGCGGGACGGTGACGGCGCTGGGCACGACCGCGCTGATGGTGGACGGACGGCGGGTGATCGCGGATACCGCGCTGGGGCCGGGGCTGACCGTGGTGGGGCTGCCGGTGGTAGGGAGCAAAGTGGCAGTGGCGGGCTTCGAGCGGGCCGACGGAGTGGTGGTGGCGACCTCGATTCGGGTTGAAGTGGCGGACGCGACGGCCACGCTGACGGCCACGGCGACCCTGATTCCGACCGAGACGCCGACCGCTACGGAGATGCCCACGGTCACCGCGACGCCTTCTCCCACGGACACGCCGGCGACGGACGCCGAGGGCGCGGTGTTCACGACCACCGGAACGGTGACCGAGCTTGCCGATGAGACGATGGTGGTGGGCGAGTTGACGATCCGGCTGGTTCCCGAGGATGGCGAAGCGCCGACGCTGATCGAGGGCGGTGAGATCGCGGTTGGCGCCACCGTACGAGTTGTGGGGCAGGTGCTGGCCGGAAACGTGCTGGTGGCAACGACGGTGGTGGTGGAAATCCCGGCGCCGCCGCTCGACGAGAAACCGGAAGACGACGCGACTCCGACCCCGACACCGGCGGCCGACGACGAGACGCCGACCCCGACCCCACCACCGGCCGCCGATGACGAGACCCCCACGCCGAATCCGGACGAGGCGACGCCGACGCCGGCTCCGAACGACGGGACGCCTACCCCGACCCCGCCCCCGGACCAGGGGACGCCGACGCCTACGCCGACCCCGGCCGAGGACGCCACCCCGACGCCGACGGCGCTACCGACGAATGTGATTGTAGTCGGGCTGGTGGAAGCAGTCGATGCGGAGAGCGTGCAGATCGACGGGCAGGGGTTCCAGATTGTGGCGGGTGAGGGGGGCACGGTGCTGCTGGTGTCGCTGGCGATCGGGGACCTGGTGACGGTGGAAGCCCGGCGGCTGGATGACGGGACGCTGGTGGCGACGGTGATCGGTGCGGCGCCGACGCCGACCCCGCCGACACCGGACCCGACGATCACGCCGGTGGTGGAGGGCACCCCGGAAGACGCGGCGGCGGCGACGGGCTAGCGGGGCGCGGGCCTGGCGGCCTTAGGCCATGCCGCGTTTGCGGGCTTCGGCCTGCTCGTTGAAGACGTAGCGGGTAACTTCGTCCTCGCGGCGTATCGACATGTCCATGAACTGGCACTTGTAACGGTAGATCATGCGGTCGGCGACGCGGCGCTCGTCGATGTCGCCGACGACCTCGACGCAAACGTGGAACGGAGTGCGCGAGCCGGTCAGTTCAAAGGCGAGATAGACGGTGGCGTCGGGCCCCAGAGGGAGACGTTCTTCGCTCTGGAAGGCGGCCCCGCCGGCGCTGAGATCGAGCACGAGGACCGGGAAGTCGTCATCGACGCTGGGGGCCTGGTTGCTGTCGAAGATGTGGAGGGTGCAATCCATGTTGACCGGCAGGCGGACGTGGGAGCGCTGGTGCCGGCGGGTGAACTCTCGGGGCGGGCCGAGACGCCACATGAAGATCGGTTCGCGGACGACCGAGAGCCGCCGGCTGCGGGTGACGACCAGGGCGCGGGTGCGCTCGTTGAAGATGACGATACCGATGTCCTTCGATGCGTCGATGGCCACCGGACCGCCGCGGTAGGTGGGCGCCATGACCAGCATGCCGTCGTCGCCGATGTCCTGGATGACGGTGGGCCACTTCTCTTCGTTGCCGCTGGGCCCGACGCACTCAAGTGTGACCTTGCGCCCGATCTCGAGCACCGCCAGGCCCTGTTCGAAGGGATAGGGCTCTTCGCGGACACGCCGCCGCTGGGGGCTGCCGACCCGGGTGTCGAGCTGGACTTCGTACAGGTAGCGGGAAATTTCGTTGCTGTGGCGCGGCGGGGTGTTGACGAATTTGCAGCGGTAGACCCGGATGATTCCGCGGGCGCGTTCGCTGGTGTTGCTGCCCATGATCCCGATCTCGGTCTCGAAGGATTCGTCCAGGTGCGGCAGCGGAAACTGGAGGTTGAAGAGGAGATTGTCGCCATCGAGGATTTCGATGAGAGACTCGAACTGCACCCCGCCGACGCTGATGTCGACGACGTTGACCGGGTACTACAGTGGGGGCTCTTCTTCTTCGCCTTCGGCGGGCGGGGGGAGGTCGGTGCGGCGGACTTCGAGCACCGAACCGGGCAGCCGCACGTCGGCGCGGAGCTGGGCACGGCCGATGCCTTTGCGAATCTCGCGCGGCCAGTCGACCCGCCACAGCGTGTCCGGCCAGCGGGTGATGCCGCGCAGGATGACCGTGGTCTCGAATCGATCGAGCGCAACTTCAGCGGTTATGGCCAGCTCGGAGCCGGCCCCGACGCCTTCGAGGTTGATCTCCTCTTTGGGCGGGGTGATCCACAGAGGGTCGAGGTCCATGTACATGACGAGGCTGCGGAACTCGCGCTGGCCCAAGTTGGTGGTGATCTTGACGACCAGGCTGGTGGTGCGCCGGAAAGCGTGCGTGGCCGTGATCCGGCTCTCTTTGACTTCGGCGACTTCACCGACTTCGGCGGCTCCGCGGCTCCGGTGGCTTCGGTCACAGCGTCCTCGTCCCGGCGATGCGAAAGGCGGCCAACTGGCCCTCCTCATGATAACGCCGGTTTGCGCGTGTGGAACCGGGATGGCGGGTTGGGGCGGGTGCGCCACGCCGCCGGCCGTCGCATTTGCCGGTGGCCCTGAGTATCCTTTAGCCGGGAAATCCGCCGCGACGCGAAAAGTCATTCGGGAAGAAGGGGGACGCCTTGGCTCCTATTCGATTTGGGATCATCGGCTGCGGTAATTGGATGCGGATGTCGCACATCGAACGGCTGGTGGCCTCACCGGAGGCGGAAATCGTGGGCCTGGCCGACCCGTCGGATGAGTCGATCGCGACGACCCGCGAGGCGTTCCCGGCCCTGCAGGAGACTCCGGCCTTCGCGGATCACCAGGAGATGATGGCGGCGACCAGACCGGCCGCAGTGGCCGTCGCGACCCCGCACACCCTGCACATGCAACACGCGATGGACGCCTTCGACGCGGGCTGCCACATCCTGCTGGAGAAGCCGATGGTGACCTCGGTGGGCGAGGCCCGCCAGCTGATCGCGCGCCGCGACGAACTGGGCCTGGAGCTGATGGTGTCCTACCAGCGCCACTACCTGCCGGCCTACCGCTACGTGACCGAGGCGATCGCCCGGGGCGATATCGGCGATATCGAGTATGTGGCCGGGCTGCAATCACAGGCGTGGTTGGGCGGGACGGCCGGGTCCTGGCGGCAGGACCAGCAGTTCTCGGGCGGGGGCCAGTTGATCGACTCGGGCAGCCACCTGATCGACATCATGATGTACGCGGTGAACCAGGAAGTGGTGGGGGTGATGGCCTACCAGACGAACCTTTCCGCCGACGTGAACATCAATTCGGCGATCGCGCTGCGCTTCGGCAACGGCGCCATGGGGACGATTTCCGTGATCGGGAACGGCCCCCGGAATATGTGGGAAGACGTGAGCTTCTACGGCAGCGAGGGCACGATCTTGCTGCGGACGCCTTCCATCGATGACTTTCGTAACACGCGCGTGACCCACGAGAACCACGCGACCGGCGATGTGCCCGTAGAGCTGCCGGAGGGCTCGACGCCGGACCAGAACTTTCTCGATGTCCTGAACGGGACGGCCGCGATGATGGCGCCGGCGGAGGCCGGGCTGCGGGTGATCCAGGTGACCGAGGCCGCCATGTTGTCGGCGAAGTCGGGCAAGGAGGAGACGCCGGGCTAGGGGCGGGGCCTCCCGGGGCCGCGCCGGACCAGCAGGCCACTATTGCCGCCGGCGGGTTAGTCGGGCTTCTGGCCCAGATAGTAGAAGGCCGAGGCCATCTCCGACGCCATCGGGCGGTGGGCCACCAGCAAGTCCAGGTACTTGATCGGGAACGTGAGCCAGGCGGCGAAGAACTCGGCCGCCTGGCGGGCGCGGCGGTTGGCCGAAAACCCGCAGAGCAGCCCGGCCAGGTAGCGGCGGGCGACCCAACTAAACGCGGAACTGGGCCCGGCGCAGACGCCGATTTCGATGGGCTCGAAGTCCTCGAACAGTTTCGCGACCCCGGCGGCGGTGAAGCGGCGGTAGTCGTGCGGTGCGGCGTGGAAGACCTGCATGAACGGGACTTCGCAGTAGACGATCGCACCGGGCCGCAAGACCCGGTGCATCTCGGCGACCGCACGCTCGGAATCGGGAACGTGCTCAAGCATGGCCAGCGAGATCAGCCCGTTGTAGGACCCGTCGGCGACCGGCAAATGGAGGGCGTCGCCGACCATCGTGCTCATGGCCGTGTGGCGGATGTCTAGGGAGTGGGTGGCGGCGGAGACCGACTGCGGGACGTGGGCCGGCGGGAGCGGCCGGTTGCCGCCGCCGACGTTCAGGACCGCCGGGAGCTGCCCCTCGGGAAGCGCCTCGAGCAAGAGTTGTGAGAACCGGCCGAGGTTCTCGTCGGAAGCCGTGTTGAGCGTGGCCCCGGGGAACCAGTAGAGCCGGCGGGCGATGGACCGCAGGATGTTCAAATCATCATCTCGGCGACGGCCGGCAGTACCTGGCGGATGTCGTCGATGACTAGGTCGGCCGCAACGCCGGGGGCGGGCTCCTGGCCGGGGTCGGTGCGCTTCCAGACCGCCTTGAGCCCCGCGCGGCGCGCGCCGAGGACGTCGACCACCGGGTCGTCGCCGATCATGACCACCTCAGACGGGTCCAGGCCAAGGCGGCGCGCGATCTCGCGGAAGGTGGTCGGGTAGGGCTTCATCCAGCCGATTTCGGAACTCAACAGCATGGCGGCCATGAAGTTGGCGATGCCGAGCCGGGCGAGCCGCTCACGGAGCAGGTCTTCGCCCCAGAGGATGTTGGCCAGTAGACCCAGCCGCAGCCCAAGGCTGCGGGCGAAGGTGAGCATGGGGATAATTTCACCGATGGGGGCCATGCCGTCGTAGAAGGGCTGGAAGTAGGTGTCGAGCGTGGGCCGGGCCAGCTTGGGCGGCAGCTCGCATTCGAGTTCGCGGAGCGCCTCCAGGAACACCCGCTCGGCCTCCGGCTGGGCGAGATCGCCGTCGTAGGCGGCGACCACCGCCTCGTGAAAGCTCTCGCCGAGCGCGGCGGCGAGCTGCTCCTGCGAGGGGAACCAGTGGCCGTGCTCGTGGATGACCGGCAGGATCGCGCCGGCGCCTTCGTGGCACGCGGCACTGCCGGCCAGCGACTCCTGGGTGACCAGGGTGTCACCGAGGTCGAAGACGATGCCGAGGATCATGCCCTTCGCCCCGAGAACTTCCGCGGTCGGCTAGTTTCTGCCCGTGCCGGTGGTGGCGTGCACCGTTTTCAGGGAGTGGAGGTCGTGCCACTCGTCGGCGGCGATGCGCAATTCCTTGGCCAGCGATTCGACGAAGCTGTAGACCTCGACGCGGATGCCATTTTCGCGGACGTAGTCGACCAGCGGGACATAGTCGCCATCGCCGGAGACCAGCGTGAGAACGTCCATGCTGCCCATGCGCCGCACGATGTCGATGGTGAGTGTGAGGTCCAGATCGGCCTTGCGGGAACCGTCGGCAAACACCTTCACCGGCTTGGTGACGATGTCGAAGCCGCGATCCCAGATGGGCTCGACGGTCTTCTGCTTCTCGATGGGCAGGCCGTAGTTGTCGTATACGGCGCAGTAGGCGCGGGCGTGCACCAGACGTCGGTTGCCTAGGATGTGAGCCTTCAGTTTGGTGTAGTCGAGCACCGTGGGATTCTTGTGGGAACGGTCGGACACGTTGGCCGTGTCGACGAATATGCCCAGGCGCAGGGAGTCGGCGGTGGGACCGCCGGATGGCCCGTTGACAAGCTCGGGACGGCTGCCGACCGCGCTGGCCGCCGCGGCGGCGCCGTTGGCGGCCTGCCCGGCGCCAGAGGAGGAGCGCCGCGTGCGGCCACGCGATTTCGTGGTGGCCCCCGCGTCGTCGAGTCGTACGTCTTCAGGTATTGGCTTGAGTCTTCTCAATCTGAAAAATCTTTCTTATTTCTTGGTATCGGTTGGGCCGGAGAGATCGGCGAGGCGGCGTTCCATTTCGCTGCCGCTGTGCCGGATTTCTTCTTCAATATCGGCCATTTGTTTCTTGACGGTCGCGGCCTTGTCCCCCGCTATCTCGATGGCGGTACCCCACAACGCTTCTACGTGCTTCAACACCCCACGCAAGGTCTGGTCGCTGTCATAGGTGGCGGAGGTCACCGTCTCCAGCCGGCCGCGTACGTCGGGGAGATCGATGTCGACCTGTTCGAATTTCTTGTGCAGGGCAGCGATCTCGCGCTTCAGTACGCGCATTTCGGCTCGCCATTCGGCCCTCATCTCGGTGAAGTTCTCCAGGAGCCCATTCAGGTTCTGGGCGATCAGTTGGTGATGCTCGGCGTGGTCGACGGTCTGGTCGGCCGGGCTCGGTGCGGGGGCGGCTTTGGAGCTGGCCGCCACCCTGGTGGTGGTAGTGGACTTTGCTTTGCGCGATCGGGCCGCGCGCGCGGATGCGCGTCGTTGTGCCAATTAGTCCCTTTCTTCGGCCGTTACGCGGGCCAAATGTGGCTACGGCAGTAGCCGAAGATTACGTCTGCCCCCGGCACATTGGAGTTCGACCCATAGCGATGTGTCGGCAGGGTCGCGGTACCGTGTTGAGGGGGTGACGGTCTGCTCCCCGGTGAAGACAGTACCAATCCAGCTGCATCAACTTCCAATGTGCGTTCGGAGCGGCTCTTCAGGTAGTTGCGTCCGCCCCGCGCCAATCATAACGCGGTTTTGGGCGCGCTGTGACGGAATCCTGGCTAGTCGACGTCGCCCATGTCGCCCCAGGTGGGCCCGGCCGCCAGGTCGACCTTCAGTGGGATGACCAGTTCGTAGGCGCTTTTCATCGTCTGCCGGGCCAGCGCCGCGAGCGCCGGGACGTCGGCTTCGGGTAGCTCGAACAAAAGCTCGTCGTGGACCTGCAGGATCATCCGCACCGGCAGGCCGGACTCGGCGATGGCCCGCGCCATGTTGATCATGGCTATTTTCATGATGTCGGCGGCCGTGCCCTGGATGGGCATGTTGATCGCCATGCGCTCGCCAGCCTGGCGCTGGGCGTGCGCGCGGGCGCGGGCCTCGGGCAGGTAGCGACGCCGGCCGAGCAGGGTGGCGACGTAGCCGCGCGAGTAGGCGGATTTGATGGTCTCGTCCATGTATCCGCGGATGGAAGGGTACTTCTGGAAGTAGGAGGCGATGAGGTTGGCGGCTTCGCCCATGGAGAGGTCGGTTCGGGCCGCCAGGCCGTGCTCGGTGATGCCGTAGACAATGCCGAAATTGGTGGTCTTGGCGACGCGCCGCATCGCCGGGGTGACGTCGCCGATGGTTACGTCGTACATCTGGGCGGCGGTGGCGGTGTGGATATCCTCGTCGCGATGGAAGGCGGCGATCATCGATTCGTCGCCGCAGATGTGGGCTAGGACGCGCAGTTCGATCTGCGAGTAGTCGGCGGCGAGCAGGACGTGGCCCGCTTCTTCGGCGATGAAGGCCTTGCGGATCAACTGGCCGCGTTCGGTGCGGACCGGGATGTTCTGCAGGTTGGGGTTGTTGGAGGAGAGCCGCCCGGTGGCGGCCACCGTCTGGCTGAAAGTGGTGTGGAGCCGGCCGGTTGTGGGGTTGACCAGCGCCGGGAGGGCGTCGACGTAGGTGCCCTTGAGCTTGTCGAGTTCGCGGAACTCGAGGACCCGGTCGATGATCGGGTGGGCTTCGCGGCGGTCTTCGAGGACCTGCCGCGAGGTGGAGAACTGGCCGCCTTTGGTCTTCAGGCCGGGCTCCAGGCCAAGCTCTTCGAACAGGATCGCGCCGAGCTGCTTGGGGGAGTTGATCTTGAATTCGTGGCCGGCGTCTTCGTGGATAGCCGCGCTGAGGGTGTCGAGTTCGGCGGCCAGCTCGGCGGAGGCCGTGCCTAGTAGCTCGGAATTCAACTTCACGCCGTGGGCTTCCATGTCGGCGAGCACCCGGATGAGCGGCATCTCTATCCCGCTGAGCAGGTCGTCGAGGCCGCGGTCGGCGAGGTCTTCGCGGAGGTCGCCGGCCAGCGGCGCCAACGTGGCCGCGCGGTCGGCGGCGGCCGCGGGCAGGACTTCGGCCGGCAGTCCGGCGAAGCCGGTGGCGCGGGGCCATTCGGATTCGGGCGGCTCGAGCTGCAACTGGAGGCGATTGAGGACGATGTCGTCAAGGGTGTTGAGCCGCTGCGCGCCGCCGAGCAGGTAGGCGCCGATGCCAGCGTCGAAGTCGATGCCTTTGATGTCCAGCTCGATCGAGCGCAGGGCGCGCAGCAGGTCTTTGGTCTCGTATGTGACCTTGCTGCGTTCGGGATCGCCGAGCCAACCTTCAAAAAGCCGCAGCAGGCCGGCATCGATGTCGCCGTCGGTGGTGATGACCGGCAGGTACCAGTTGGTCTCGGGATCGGGCGCGATGCCGAGGCCGGCCAGCACGGGGCCCTCGGACGTGGCCTTAATCACCGGGTACACGCCGGCGGCGGGGGATTCTTGCAGGGACGCCAGCAGCTCGCCGGCGGAGGCTTCATCGACGACTGTGCGGAAACCGGCCCGGGCGGTGTCCGGCGCGAAGAGTCCGAGCTGGCGGTCAGGACCGGCCGCGGCTTCCGCGACGGCCGCCTCCATCTTGAAGGGCAGGCGCTTCTCCAGGCTGCGGAATTGGAGCTCGGCGAACAGCTCCTTGAGGGTGTCCAGCTCCGGCTGCCAGATGCGCGCCCTGCCAAGGTCAAGCTCGAGCGGGAGGTCGGTGACGATGGTGGCGAGCTTCTGACTGATGCGGGCGAGTTCGTGGTTCTCCGGGGGATCGAGCGCTTTACGGGCGCGGCCGCTGAGAGACTCGACGTTGGCGAGAATCGATTCGAGGTCGCCGTACTCGTTAAGCAGCGTGAGGGCCGTCTTCTCGCCGATGCCGGGGACGCCGGGGATGTTGTCGGAGGAGTCGCCCTGCAATGCCTTGAGGTCGATGATCTGCTCCGGGGTGAGCTCCGGCCAGCGCTCGGCGACCTTTGCGGCGTCGTAGATGACCGGCTCGCCGGTGCGCGGGTTGGTGGTGACGACGCCGACGTGGTCGTTGATGAGCTGGAAGGCGTCGCGGTCGCCGGTGACCAGGAGCACGCGCAGGCCCTCGGCGACCCCGGCCCCGGCCATGAAACCGAGGATGTCGTCGGCCTCGTAGCCGGCGAGTTCGTAGCGGGGCAGACCCAGCGCCGAGACGACCTGGCGGACGCGGTCGAACTGCGGGATCAACTCGTCGGGGGGGGCGTCGCGGTTGGCCTTGTAGTCGGTGAACTCTTCGGTGCGGAATGTGGGCCCGGGAAGGTCGAAGGCGACGACGATGTACTCGGGCTGGATCTGCGCAACGACCCGCAGGAGCAGGTTGACAAAGCCGTAGACCGCGTTGGTGTACTCGGTTTCGCCGGCCGGGTTGGTGATCGAAAAGTGCGGCGGGACGGCGTAGAAGGCGCGGAAGATCTGCGACATGGCGTCGATGACCAGCAGGGTGGGGCGCGATGCTTTGCCGTCGGCGTTGCCCAACCAGTGCCTCCCGGGACTGCGACCGCGCCTTTGGCGGCCCGCAAAGGGTGGCGGACGGCGACGGTGAGGTCGCAATATTACAGCTTCATTACAGGTGGGCCGCAGGCTATTTACCGGGCGGCCGGGCCTTCACACCATCGCCCCGTAGTTGAAAAGGACTGGATACAGTCCAGACCGGGGGGATCCAGATGAGGCCGATGAATCCCGCGAAGGAACCGGACGGAGTTGACGATCGACGTAAGTCGGAGGCGGGCGCGCGGCTGCTGCTGGCGATCGCCGGAGAGGACCGGGTCGGGGGGCCCGGGTTTGAGCGGAAACACTTCCGCCGGGGGGAGATCATTTACGTACGCGATCGACGACCCGGCGCCGGGCGTGCACGTGATCGCCACGGGACGGGTGAAGGTTTACCGGCTGTCGGAGGACGGCCGGCGAAATCATCCTCGGAATCCTGGGTGCGGGGGCGCTGCTCGGCGAGGAGGCGCTGTTCGCGGACGGGCGCTACGACAGCATCGCCAAGACGATCGAGGCGACCACGACGACCTTCATCGCCAACGTTATGGTGCGCGATAGGCTGGAGAGCGACCCGACCCTGGGGATGGCGCTGTTTGAGATCGCCGGCGAGCGCCTGCGCGAGGCGCAGAATTTGGCCGAAAGTCTAGCGTTTGACGCCGTGCTGAGCCGCGTGGCGAACCTGCTGCTGGAACTGACCGGGGGGGCCGACCCGGCCGCCGGCGAAACCGTGGTGCTGGACACCGGGCTGACCCATCAGCAGATGGCCGGGCTGATCGGCACCACCCGCGAGACCTTCACTTCGACAATAAGCCGCCTGGCGGCTTCCCGAATCGTGCGGCCGCAACGGCTGCGACTGGAAATCCTGGATCGGGGCGCGCTGCACAACTTCGCCTGATCCTCATTTTGACCCCCCTCAGGCCCCGGACGCGACGGCCCGCGTCCGGGGCCTACTCTTTTGTCCTGAATCGGGGGCGGGTCAGTCGGGGTCTTTGCCGGCGCTGGCGGGGGAGCCGCGCCATTCGGCGATGCGCAGGGACTTCGCCGCACCGCCGCGCTTGACGTTGATGACCTCGGCCATCGCCGCCAGCGCGATCTCCTCGACCGTCTCAGAGCCGATGTCAACGCCGAGCGGAGCGTGGACCTTGTCGAGCGCCGCCTCCGGGAC
Organism: Chloroflexota bacterium; assembly: GCA_030744875.1. Classification (GTDB taxonomy): domain Bacteria; phylum Chloroflexota; class UBA11872; order UBA11872; family VXNJ01; genus JASLPR01. Next base: position 5,589 of record JASLPR010000079.1, on the reverse strand, counting down.
GCCACGCTCGATGAGGTTCTGGTAGACGATCAGCACCCGGCGTTGGCTGCCGATCATGCCGATATAGCGGGCGTCGCTGGTGGCGATCTGCGCCAGCGCGGCTTCGTCGAAGGCATGCGCGCGGGTGACCAGGATGACGTAGGTGCTGGAGTCGATGGGGATGCCGGCCAGCGACCCGGCGAAGTCGGCGGCGATGACGTTCGTCGCCTCGGGAAAGCGGGCCGCGTTGGCGTAGTCGGAGCGGTCGTCGAGGACCGTGACTTCGAAGCCGAGGACGGCGGCGATCTGGCAGATGGGGACCGCGATGTGCCCGGCGCCGACGATGACCAGGCGATCTACCGGGGCGAGCGGCTCGAGGAATACGCGGACGGCGGCAGCGGCGCGGCGTTCGACCGGCTCGCCGGCGGGCGAGTAGGAGATCAGGCGCGTCTGGTCGGTGGAAAGCGCCTGGCGGGCGTCGCGGCGGATGGCCTCGGTCAGCGGCCCGGCGGGTAGCTCGGGATCGGCGCGGCCGCCGGCGTGCATAACGGACTTCAACCCGGCGGGATACTCCGCGACCCCTGAGGCGACAACCGTGACCAGCACCGCCGGGGTGCGGCTCTGGAGGACGTCTTGAACCTCACCGGCCAGCTCTTCGGTCAAGCCAGGTCGCCGTCCGGCCGCCAGAGATCGACGAAGACTTCGACCGTGCCGCCGCAGACGTCGCCCTCACCGAGGAAGTCGTCGACCAGGTCGACGTCGAAGAGCCGCGAGTTGCCGTCGGCGAGGGCGTGGGCAGCCTCGCGCCAGACATCGGCTTCGACGCAACCGCCGCCGACCGTGCCCATGCCGGAGCCGTCCTCGAACACCAGCATGTGGGTGCCGGCCTTGCGCGGGGTCGAGCCGCGGGATCCGACGATTGTGGCCATCGCCACGGTCTGGCCCAGGGCGTTGCGTCGGCCAACTTCTTTGAACAAGTCTTCCATCTGGTTCGCCGCCGTTTGGGATTTCTAATTTCTATTCGGGTGCTCGAATTCTACAATCCTCTACGAGAAAAGATGCCAGCGATGTTGCGATGGCTTCGGGAATTGGCGTCGTGGACAGGAGTGCGGGAGGCCACCTTGCCGGAACTGCCCGAGGTCGAGACCGTGGCCCGCTACCTGCGGGAGACCGTGGTGGGGGAGACGATTTCCGCCGTGGTGATCGCGGATTCGCGCTTCGCCGACCTCGAGGAGGCCCACGAACTGGTGGGGCGGCGGGTTGTGCGGGTCGGGCGACGCGGTAAGTACCTGTCGCTGGAACTGGACGATGACTGGGTCCTGCAATTGCACATGATGATGGCCGGGCAAATCCTGGTGCGGCCGAAGGGGCACGCGGAGGATCGCTTTCTGCGCCTGCATTTCGATCTTTCCGGCGATATCGAGGTGCGGTTTTGCGACTCGCGGCGGTTCGGCCGGGCGCACCAGCTGGAGGCCGGGGCCTACCGGGAATTCTTGAAGAGCCTGGGGCCGGAGCCGCTGGCGAATTCGTTCACCACCCGCCGTTTGCTGGAAGCGCTGGCCAGCCGGAAGGTGGCGCTGAAGAGCGCACTGCTGAATCAGCAACTGATCGCGGGGGTCGGCAATATCTACGCCGACGAAGCGTCGTGGCGAGCCCGCCTGCACCCCCTGACGCCGGCGGGGAGCCTGTCGGATGCCGAGGCAGGGCGGTTGCACCGTGGAATCCGCCAGGTGCTGCGCGACGGGATCGCGTCGCGCGGGACGACCTTCAGCCAGTATCGGAGCGCGGAGGGGGAGAAGGGGGAATACCAGAGCCAACTAAGGGTGTTTCAGCGGACCGGGGAGAAGTGTTTTCGCTGTCCCGGAACGATCCAGCGGATCGTGGTCGGGGGGCGCTCGACCCATTTCTGCCCGAGGTGTCAGCCGGTGTCGCGAGTGGACGGGTCGTAAGGGGGGACCCGGAGGGTCCGCTCACCGCGATATGTGACCTGGCCGGGGCCGGCGCCGCGGACCGGGCGGACGTTGCGGCGCTCGGTTACATCGACTTCGACGGCGGCGTCGGCCGATGAAGCGCCGTAGTGGGCGGCGATGCCGGCGACCGTGGTGATGACATCTTCAGGGACCGCGCGGCCGCCAGCGCGCAGGACGACGTGGGCCCCGGGCACCCCGCGGGCGTGCAGCCAGAGATCGTCGGGATTGGCTTCCCGGAACGTGATGGCGTGGTTCTGGGCGGCGTTGCGGCCGACCAGCACCGGCCAGCCTTCGATGTCGAACCGGCGGGGCCCGGGCGGCTCTGCCCGGCGACGGCGGGAGCGCTTCACGGGCGCCGGCTCGCCGCCGGCCGCGTCGAGCAGTTCCTCGATTGCGCGTAGCTCCGGATCGGTACCAGCGAGCCCCGCATCCAGGATCGTCTGCTCCAAGAAGGCCAGGTCCAACTCAGCCTTGCGCAGGGCGCGCGGCGAACGGTCGGCGGCGGCGCGGGCGCTGCGGTAGCGCTTGAAGAGGGCCTGCGCGTTTTGCACGGCGGTGAGTTGGGGGGCGAGATCGATGGTGACGCCGTCGAGCCGGGCTTCGGTAGCGCGGGCCGGGACTTCGTGCTGGCGGGCCAGCAGCAACTCGCCGGCTTTGCGGAGGCGGTCGGCTTCTTCGCCCTGCTCGGCGGCGCGGCGCAGCGAGATCAGGCGGGCTTCGGCGCGACGGCGTGAATCTTCGAGACGGCGGCGCAGATTGCGGCGGCGATCGGTTTCGCCGGCGCGCCCCCGGCCGCTCGATTGGGAAGGGAACCCGACGATGGCGGCGGAAATCGACGCAGAGCGCTCGCGGCGCGGATAGGCGGTGAGTTCGTAGGCGGCGTAGGCGACCGGGACGCCGTCTTCACGGGCGAGCCAGGCCTCGGGCGGGCCGGTCTCGACCGCTTCAACAATTGCCTGTAACGGGCCGATAACGGCGCTCCAATCCACCACCTCGGCGGCCGCGGCGGTGGGGGTGAACCCGGCGCGGTGGATCGCCTCGCGGGCCAGCAATGGGCTGACCCCGGCGACGGCGCCGAGCAGAACCCGCCAGGCCGGTTCGGCCTCACGTTCGGCGGTGGCCGCCTCCAGTTGCCCGGGAGTGATCGCCGCCGGGGCCGGGCGGTCCAGCGGCGCGGGCGCGATGTATTGGCGGTGGGAGACGATCTGGCGGTGGCGGCTCATGCCCGGGCCGACGCGGCGCTGCGAGTCCATGATGACCCCGGCGGAGTCCAGCAGGATCAGGTTGCTCTGGCGGCCGATGGCCTCGAAGACCAGCGTGACGGTGCCGGTTTCGTCGGTGTCGGGGTGGGAGTAGGAGATGTCGAAGGTGAGGATGCGCTCAAGCGGCGGCTGCCGGATGGCGAGCAGTCGGCCGCCGCGGACGTACTTGCGCAGGAGCAGCAGCAGCGGGGAGGCGTGCTCGACGCCGCGTTTGAGCTTCTCCGCGACGAGATGGGCGCGGGCGCGGGCGGGATCGACGTGGAAGAGCAATTGGTGGGCCCGCTTGCCGGCATATACCTCAAGGCCGACAGACCGTTCGTCGGGAAGGACGACGCGCTGGATTCGACCGCCGACCAGAGCGTCGGCGAGTTCCCGTCTCACGGCGACGGCCGTGAGCCAGTCGAAGTTCACTCTTCGCGGGTGGGACCGGCCATTCGTTCGCGGATCCGATCCTCGTCGGCCGCGCCGGCGATGCCGGGGCCTTCGACCAACAGCGAGGCGGCCGCGCTGGCGAAACGGCAGGCATCGATGGCCGAGCCGGTACGGCGGTATTCGACCAGGAACGCGCCGCAGAAGCCGTCGCCGGCGCCGGTGGGATCGACTTCAGTGGCCGGGTAGGTGGGAACGTGGGTGATGGTGCCGCCGGCGTGGACCTCGGCACCGAATTTGGCACGGGTCACCACCGCGACTTTTGAGGCGTCGAGGTAGCGCTGGCACTCTTCCTCGGTGGTGGGGTCATGCTCGCTGAAAACCAGCACGTCGGCCCGCCGTAGAACCGCCTGGTAGCTGTCCCAGACTTTGGCCTCGATCCGGCCGTCGGCCAGACGCCGGCGCAGCCAACCCTGCGGAGTTACGCCGACCAGGGTGTCGTCGCTGAGGCGATCGACCATCTCCGGGGGGACTTCGCCGGTGAGCGGCCCCAGGTGGACGATTGGCGCGGCGCACCAGTCGTCGGGAATGTCGGTGGGAGCAAGCATGTCGGCCAGCGCCAGGCAGTACTGCACCCGGCCGTCGGGCTTGTAGATGTTGTGATAAATGGTGGTCTCGGCCGAGTCAGTCCAGCGAAATTCGGCGTCGGGCAACATCCGGGCCGCCAGTTTGCGCCCGTCGGCATCGGCGGCCGAGACTACCCCGAGCGGAACGCCGAGCGCGTGGACGACGCCGCCGGCGAAAGAGACCGTGCCGCCGAGCAGGTAGCCGTCGTCGACTTTGTCTTTGATGATGTGCCCGACGATGACGTAGTCGGGAACCGGAGAGGATGCCACCGGGCCTGCCAGCGCTAGACGGCGGGACCGACGACGACGCGCCGCTCGCGTCCTTCGCCAATGCTGTAGGTACGCACGTCGTCGGCGTCGGCGAGGGCCATGTGGATCATGCGCCGCTCGTGGGCGGGCATGGCCTCGAGGGTTATCGGCTCGTCGGCGTCGCGGACGTCTTCGGCGATGTCGAGGGCGTAGCCGCGGAGCTCTTCTTCGCGCCGCCTTCGATACCCATCGACGTCGATGATTATGCGTACGCTGCTGCGCGCCATCCGGCCAAGCATCGAGTTGACCAGGAACCCGAACGCCCGGAGGGTCTCACCGTCTTCTCCAATCAAGGAGGACAGCTCGTCGGAGTCGTCGCCGACGACATTAAACGAAATCGGGTCGCCGCCGGTGCGCTCGACGTCGGCGTCGAAACCCATGCGGTCGACGAGCCCCTGGATGAACTCGTGGGCAATGCCGGCGACGTCTTCGAGGTCAATTTCGGACTCGGGCTCGTCGGCGGTTGGTTGGGCGGCGGGCTCGTCGCGGCGGGCGGAGTCGCGCTCGGCGACGGGCTCGTCGCGGTGGGCGGCAGGCGGCTCGGCGGTCGGCTCGGCGGCGACCGGCTCGGGCCGGGGCTCGCGACGCGGCCGGCGCACCTGGCGGCGGCCGGGCTCGCGGCGCGGTGCCAGCGGCTCGGATCCTTCTTCTTCTTCATCGCCGACATAGGGCGAATCGCGCCGGCTGACCCGTACCTGGGCCTCCCGGGCGCCCAGCCCCAGCAAGTGTCCTGGAGTGCCGGAGTCGACGATCTTGATGTCTACCTCGTCGAGGGTCGCGTTTAGCTCCAGCAGCGCCAGCTTGACCGCCTCTTCGACGGTCTTGCCGGTGGTTTCGACTTGATCAGTCACGCTTACGCCTCCGTCGTCGTCTACGTTTTCTGGTGCGGACCTTCTTCTCGGGTTTGGGTTCTTCGATATCGAGGGATTCGAATTCGACCTCGCCACTGACTTCGGCGGTGGCCCCGGCGTAGCGGCCGGCGCCGAGCCGGTTCAGCAGGCGGACCGTGCCGGGGGACAGGTTGTTTTCGAGCTTGCCGAGACCGCTGAAGAAGAACTGCTGGACGATCTGGAT
>JASLPR010000078.1 GCA_030744875.1 Chloroflexota bacterium | reverse complement strand
ATGGAGATGGTGGAGATGGGCAAGCTCACCCCGGACGACCTGCGGGGCGATGAACTGCGCTGGGGCAACGCCGAAGATCTGCTGAACATGATCGAGGCCATCGCCTATCGCCGCGGCTTCGGCGATGTGCTGGCGGAGGGCGCCACCCTGGCCGCCCGCAAGATCGGCCGGGACACCGAGAAGTACGTGATGGCGGTGAAGGGCCTGGATCTGGGCATGCACGACGCGCGGGCCCTGGAGTGGATGCGCAAGCAGGCGGCGGTGGGCCCATCGGGCGGCGACCACTGCGGCTCGGCGCACCAGTCCCAGAGCCTGAAGAACACCCTCGGCGTGTGCCTGATGCTGTCGTATGACGACGATCGCTTGCTGGAGCTGCTGAACGCTTCGACCGGCTGGGATATGTCGGAGGGCGAACTCGTGGAAGTCTACGAGCGTGGCATCACGATGGCGCGGATCTTCAATCTGCGCGAGGGCATGAAGACGGCCGACGACACGCTTCCCTGGCGGATGCACCAGCCAATGGCCAAGGGGCCGATGAAGGACCAGCTGCTGTCCGTGGAGCAGGTGCGCGGCGAGACCCAGGATTACTACGAGTCGCGCGGATGGGACCGGGACTCGGGGGTGCCACTGGCGCAGACGGTGGAACGGCTGGGCCTGCCCGCCATGGCTTAGGCGCCAACCCCTCGGACAACCGAATCCCCCTGATTGGACCGGGCGGGCCGCTTGCGTGAGAATGGCTGACTTCGACGAGCACACCGGAGCAGCACCGGGGAGTGCGGTCTGGCCGCGGCCCCAACCGACAGAGAGCAGGGCGCGCTATGGCCGGATCGATCAACGGACGAATACTGCGGGTGGACCTGATCGAGGGGAAGACCTGGACCGAAGAGCCGGGCGACGCGTTCTACCGCAAGTACCCGGGCGGTCGCGCGATCATCGCCCACTACCTGTTGACCGAGGTGCCGCCGGAGACCGACCCGCTGGGCTCGGACAACCGCCTGGTATTCGCCATGGGGCCGATCACCGGCGTGCAATTGCCGGGCAACGCCCGCCACAGCATGGGCGCGAAGTCGCCGCTGACCGGCTTCTACGGCGAAGGCGAGGCCGGGGGCTTCTGGAACGCGGAGCTAAAGGACGCCGGCTGGGACGCGATTGTGGTGCAGGGCGCGGCCAAGAGTCCGGTCTACCTGTGGATCGATGACCTCCAGGTGGAGATCCGCGACGCCGGCCATCTCTGGGGCAAGATCACCGGTGATGTCCAGGAGGCGATCCAGGAAGAACTGGGCGAGGACGTGAGGGTGGCGCAGACCGGCATCGCCGGGGAGAACCTGGTGAAGATCGCCTGCGTCTGCAACGACCTGAACGAGTTCGCCGGGCGCTGCGGGATGGGCGCGGTGATGGGCTCGAAAAAACTGAAGGCCATCGCCGTGCGCGGCAGCAACCGGACGACCCCGGTGGACATCGAGCCGATCCGCGAGACGACTCGCTGGGTGCCGACGACGTTCGGCGAGGGGCAGGAACACTTCATCATGCACGAGTGGGGGACGGGCGCGCGGGTGCGGTCGAAGCAGATCGAGGGCCATGTGATCTCGCACAACTTCCGCGACGGCATGCTGGAGGGCGCCGAGAACGTCGACGCCCAGGCCATGAAGGCGACCGTTGTGAACCGGATGGACGGCTGCTTCGCCTGCTCGGTGCGCTGCAAGAAGCGGGTGCGGTTCGAGACCGCCAACGTGACTGTGGACGACAAGTACGGCGGGCCGGAATACGAGTCGTTCGGCGCCATCGGCAGCAATTGCGGCGTCGTGGACATGATCACCATCTGCAAGGCCTGCGAGATGATGAACTACCTGTCGCTCGACAGCATCTCCACCGGATCGGCAATCGCCTGGGCGATGGAAATGGTGGAACTGGGCAAGCTGACGCCGGACGACCTGCAAGGTGCGGAACTGCGCTGGGGCAACGGCGAGGACCTGCTGGCGATGATCGAGATGATCGCTCGCCGTGAAGGCATCGGCGACCTGTTGGCCGAGGGCGCGACGCTGGCGGCGCGCCGGCTGGGAAAAGACAGCGAGAAATACGTGGTGGCAGTGAAGGGCCTGGACCTGGGCATGCACGACCCGCGGGCTATGGAAGGGATGCGCAAGCAGTTCCCGGTGTCGCCGGTGGGTGGCGATCACTGCGGGGCCGCCCACAAGGGGCCGAGCCTGATGAACACCCTGGGTATCTGCCAGATGCTGGTCTACGACGATGACCGGATGCTGGCGCTGCTGAACGCTTCGACCGGCTGGGATATGACCGCGGCGGAACTGGATGACGTGTACGAGCGCGGCATCACGATGACGCGGCTGTTTAACCTGCGCGAAGGGGCCACGGCGGCCGACGACAAGCTGCCCTGGCGGATGCACCAGAAGCTGGCCATGGGGCCGATGAAGGACCAGGTGCTGTCCGAGGACCTGGTGCTGAGCGAGACCCGCGACTACTACGAGAACCGGGGTTGGGATCGCGAATCGGGCGTGCCCGACGGCGCGACGGTGGAGTGGCTGGGCCTGCAGGCGGTGGCCGGCTAGAAGGAACGGGAAGAGGCGGCCGCCCCCGACTACGGGGATGTGGGGACGGCCGCCCGGGTTAGCGGATGGGTTATGGAAGGGGCCGCTTCATGAGCCCCAGACGCCGGTCATGACGCCGATGGCGATGATGCCGAGGATGACCGCGACGACCGTCAGGCCGGCGAGGGCCAGCCCGGCGATGCGCCAGACGCGGGCATCGGTCTCGGTGGGTCGCTGCATCGGGATCAGGTGGTGGAGGCGGCGGGGGTGGACTCGACCGGGACCGACTCAGGGGACGTGGCCGGGGCCGGGTTGGCGGCGGCAACGCGGCGGCTGGCGACCATGAAGCCCCAGAACAACAGAATTGCGCCGACGAGTTCGCCTAGGTAGAGGCCCAGGCCGAAGCGATTCAACGATCCGCCGATGCCCGGAAGCATGGCGCCCGCGGCGATGAGCAGGTTGCCGATCATGCGATGCGGCTCGGTGCGCCGACGGAGATAGTAGTAGGCGGACCAGAGCGCGCCGCCGACCAGAGTGATGACGCCGTAGATGTTGAAGAACGGGGTGATGAGGCGGACGCTGGTGGGCAGCACGCCCTTACCGGTCAACTCGGCAGCGTCATCGAGCAGCGGGGTGCTGTCCACCGGCGCGGAGAAGACCGCGTAGATGCCGTAGAGGCTGGCGATGAACAGAATGACAAAGCTGGGCCGGGCGATGCGCTTCCAGAGCAGGAAGACCGTGCCCTGTCCGAGCCAAGCGACGACGAGCACCGCGCCGAAGAGATACCAGATGCGCAGGCTTAGCTCGCCCCAGGTTTCCGACCAGCCAAAGATGGCGTAGAGGGACTCGGTGAAACTGCCGATGGCGAAGAAGATGAGGCCGATGCCCCAGAGGAGTATGGCGGTGTTGGCGCGGGTGCGCGCCCAGCGGCGGAGGACGATGTAGGCGAACGGGACGATGACCAGCGTGGACAGGATCGGCAGGTAGCTCTGCATGGGTCCCTTCCGCGTTTCTACTCTGGGAAGGCGCGACGGCGTCTCTAGTTTGATCACCCGACCGTGTGGAATATACCAAAAACTATCAGCGCTCGTACATAAGGAGGGACGGGGCGAATCGAATCCGGGAAGGGATGGGTGGGAATGATGCAATTTAGGCAGATTCAGCGACGGGGGCCGGATCGCGAGTGAGCAGCAGTTGCACGTCGCGGATGTGGCGGGCCGTGAAGGCGGCCGAGCAGGAGGCCAGGTAGAAGTCCCACATGCGGATGAAGCGCTCGTCGTAGCCCAGTGCGCGGACGGCGTCGATCTTGTCCCAGAACCGGCCGCGCCAGGTGTCCAGGGTGCGGATGTAGTGGGGGCCGATTTCGCGCTCGGCGGCCAGGTGGTGGGCGGGGGAGGTGCGGGCGAGGGTTTCGCGGATCTCGACGACCGCCGGGAGGATGCCGCCGGGGAAGATGTACTTGCTGATCCAGCCGGAGCCGCGGCGGTGGTGGTGGCGGTGGACGTCGGGAGTGGCGATCGTCTGCAGCAGAAACCGCCCACCAGGGCGCAGCGCCCGCGCGGCCGCCCGGAAGTAGGTGTCCCAGTATTCGCGGCCGACGGCTTCGAACATTTCGATGGAGACGACAGCGTCGTAGGTGGCGTCGAGGTCGCGGTAGTCCCGGTACTGGATATCGATCTGGCCTTCGAGGCAGGCGGCGGCGACCCGCTCGCGGGCCAGCGCCAGTTGCTCGCGGGAGATGGTGATGCCGGTGACATGGCAGCCGGTCTCGCGGGCGGCGTAGAGGGCGAACCCGCCCCAGCCGCAGCCGATCTCAAGGACGCGATCTTCGGGGCCGAGGTTGAGCTGGTCGCAGATGACGCGGTACTTGTTGATCTGGGCGTTGGCCTGGGACTGGCTCTCGTCGGCGTAGACGGCGCAGGAGTAGGTGAGGGTGTCGTCGAGGAAGAGGCGGAAGAAGTCGTTGCCCAGGTCGTAGTGCTCATGGATGTTGTCTTGGCTGCCGGCCGGAGAGTTGGCGCGACGGTGCTGGCGGTAGGCGTCGAGCCGGCCGGAGAGGCGCGCAAAGCGCCCGTCGAGGCGGACCGAGTCGGCGTTGGCCAGGGCGGCGGCGATCAAGCCGGGGAGGTCTTCGCTGTGCCATTCGCCGGCCATGTAAGACTCGCCGACACCGGTGACGCCGGAGACGAGCAGGCGGCTGAAGAAGCGGTTATCGACTACCTGGAGTTCATGAACCGGACCGGCGGGATTGCCGAATTCGTGGACCGCGCCGTCGGGGAGAGTGAGGCGCAGGCGGCCCTGGCGCCAGCCGCCCAGCAGGCGCAGGACCAGGGGACGGACCAGGCGGTCAGTGAGTCCCATGGCTGGGCGACGTTGAGGATGGGCGCCTAGAGATTGTATAGGGCACGGTACTTGGTCTCTAGGTAGTCGAGGAACGGATCTGCGCTGAGTTCGACGCCAAGTTCCCGGGTCACGAGTTCGGCGGCGCTCCAGGCGGCGCCGTGGCGGTGGACGTGTTGGCGCATCCAGGCGAGCAGCGGGGCGAAGTCGGCGGCTTCGAGGGCCGGCTGGATCGAAGCGTCGTCAGCCAGCGCGGCTTCATAGAGCTGCACGGAAAGCAGCGTGCCGAGGGCATAGGTGGGGAAGTAGCCAATGGCGCCGGAGGACCAGTGAACGTCCTGGAGGACCCCGTCGGCGTCGGTGGTCGGCTCAACGCCGAGAAGGGATTTCATGCCGCTCCACCAGCGTTCCGGAAGGTCGGTGACGGCGAGGCGGCCTTCGATCAGCTCGCGCTCGATCTCGTAGCGCAGGAATATGTGCAGCGAGTAGGTTACTTCGTCGGCCTGGACGCGGATGTAGCCGGGCTCGACGTAGCTGCCGGCGGCATAGAGGGTGCCGGCCTCGAGCGGGCCGAACTTGCCGGGGAAGTGTTTGCGCAGGTAGGGGAGGAGGTGGTCGGCGAAGCCCCGGGATCGGCCTACCAGGTTCTCCCAGAGGCGCGACTGGGACTCGGCAATGACCAGGGATTCGACTTGGCCGACAGCGGTACGTCTGAGCTCGGCGGGGATGCCCTGGTCGTGGGTGCCATGGCCGGCTTCGTGGATCGAGGCGTAGAGCGCCGGGGCCAGGTTTCGCGGATCGACGGCGGTCGTGACGCGCGTGTCCCCGTGGCCGATGGAGGTGGTGAAGGGATGGGCGGCGAGATCCTGACGGCCGGTTTTGAAATCGAAGCCGACCAGGGTGACGATGTCTTCGGTTAGAGCGATCTGGGCGTCGTGGGGGAGATCGCCGCGCAGGGCGTCGTCGTTGATCCGATCCAGGACCGGACGCAGCGAATCGAGCAGGGGCACCAGGCGATCGCGCAGCGGATTGAACAGCCGGTCGACATCGGCCGAGGTGAGGTTGGGTTCGTAGCCGGCGAGGAGGGCGTCGTACGGGGTGTCTTCGTAGCCGAAGTGATCGGTCTGCTGGCGGGCGAGATCGACCTGGTGCGTGAGGTCGGCCTCGAACATGGTGAAGTCGTTGGCGGCGCGGGCCTTCACCCAGGTGTCAAAGGCGCGGGCCGACGTGCGGGCCATCTCGGCGACCAGGTCTTCCGGTAGCTTTGTGGCCCGGTCATAGCGGCGGCGCACGACCCGCCACACCGAGGCGCGGTGGGAGCTTTCGGGGAGGGCAGCGGCGTCGGCGGCCAGGTCTTCCAGAAGTTGGCCAACGGCCGGGTCGGTGAAACGCTGGTGGACTACGCGCTCGATGGTGGCCATCTGCTCGCCGCGAGCTTCAGCGCCGCCGGCGGGCATGTAGGTCTGCTGGTCCCAGCCGAGCAGGGCGATGGCGTGCTCGAGGTCGTCGATTTCGGCGAGGCGTTCGGCGAGTTGGTCCCATTTCTGGTCGTTGGACATTGGCGATTGCTTCCTTGTATTGGCGAATCAGGAGACCGAGTGTAGCGCGGCGGGTTGGTGGAGGCGCGGCGATTCGCTAGGCTGCGCGGGCGGCGGGAAACTGGCAAAGGCAGGATTGATGGATTGCGCGTTTCGGTGGCCGATTCGATGGTATCCGTTCCACGGAATGCTCGGGATGCCGGCGGAGGTGCGTCGGGAAGTGTTCGCGTGGGCGAGCCGGGCCGGGTTTGCGGGAACGGAGGTCTCGGTGGTGCACCTGGATCTGTTCGCGATGAGCGACGCGGAACTTGCCGACCTGCGCGATGAGCTGGCCGATGCCGGACTGGCAACGGCGGCGCTGAATCCGGGCGGGCTCAATTTCGTGACCGAATCCGCGCCGGAGAACCTGGCCAAGATGATGCGCGCGGTGGAGATGGCGCGGCTGCTGGAGAGCGGCGTGATCAACACGACCCTGCCGGGCCCCAACTCCTTTCAGAGTTCGCCGGATACGCCCGAGGGCTGGGGAATCGGCGGAAGGGTGTCGATCGGCGGGAGCCGGATGGCAGTGGACTACGAACTGGAAGAGACCGCCGATGCCCTGCGCGAGGTCGCCGATGCCGCGGCTGAGGTTGACATAACCATTGCGATCGAACTGCATCAGAACTGCTACGTGGACAACTCCGCCAGCGCCCTGGCGATGCTGGAACGGGTGGACCGCGACAACCTGCGTGTGAACCCGGACATGGGCAATGTGACCTGGTCCTACGCGACGCCGGAGGAGCGGTTCGAAGACGCGATGGTGAAGCTGGCCCCGCTGGCGGCTTACGTCCACGTGAAGAACATGCGGCGGGTCCACGTGCCGGATCTGGAACGGGCCAGTTTCTTCCCGGTGACCGTGGAGGAGGGCGAGGTGGACTGGCGATTTTGTATCCAGGCGCTGGCGGCGGCGGGCTATGACGGGTGGCTGACGTTCGAGGGCGATACCGGCTACGGCTGGGATCACCAGCGGGCGATGGAGCGTAATATTCGGTACGTGAGCGAAATCCTGGCGGAGCTCGAGTGAGATGAGATTGGTGGTCTAGTGATGGCGAAACGAGCGGAACTGGCGACGGTGCAGGTGCCGGAATTCGAATTGCCGCGCGAGCAGCCGGTGGTGCCGCCGGCGGAGTTTGAGCTGCGGATCGCGGCGGCGCGAGAGCGGGCCCGCGAGCGGGGGCTGGACATGCTGCTGGTCTACGGCGACCGGGAGCACTGCGCGAACATCGCGTATTTGACCGATCACGATCCGCGCTTCGAGGAGGCGCTGCTGGTGATCCCGATGGACGGCGAGCCGGCGCTGCTGCTGGGCAACGAGGGGCTGGGATATGCGGAGTTGGTGCCGATTGATGTCGAGCTGAAACTGTTCCAGGGATTCAGCCTGCCGGGTCAAAAGCGGGAATCGACCCCTCAGCTGGAGCCGGTACTGGCGGCCTGTGGGATCGGGAAGGGGCAGCGGATTGGGGTGGCGGGCTGGCGCTATGCGACGGCGGCGGAGACCGACAACGTGGCGCACTGGCTGGAGGTGCCGGCCTTCCTGGTGGAGACGCTGGCGGAGATTACCGGCGACCGGGCGCTGGTGGTGAACGCCAACGACATCTTGATGAACCCGGTGGACGGGCTGCGCACCGAGAACAGCGCGGCGCAGCTGGCGGTCTTCGAATTCGCCGCCGCCCACTGCGCGGCGGTGGTGCACCGGGCGATACTGGGGGCGCGGCCGGGGATGACCGAGCTGGAGGCGGTGGGGGCGGCGGGGCTGAACGGAATGCCGCTGTCGGCGCACCTGATGTTCTCCACCGGGGAACGGGCGCACCTGGGGCTGTCGAGCCCCCGGGGTCGCGAGATGGAACGCGGGGATCCGATCTTCTGTGGTCTGGGCTATCGCGGCGGACTGACGGCCCGGGGAGGGTGGCTGGCGGAGGATGCGTCGGAACTGCCGGGCAACGTGTCAGACTACCTGGAGCGGCTGGCGCTGCCGTACTTCGCGATGGTGGCGGCCTGGTACGAGGCGGTGGGGACCGGGGTGGAAGGCGGCGTCTTGCAGGAACTGGTGGACGGGATGCTGGCGGCGGCGGACATGGCGGCGGCGTTGAATCCGGGGCACCTCATCCACATCGAGGAGTGGCTGCACTCGCCGGTGAACCCCGGGTCAGAGGCCCAACTGCGATCGGGGATGCTGATCCAGTGCGACATCATCCCGGTGGTGGCGCCCGAGTACCACACGGTGAACGCGGAGGACACGATCGCCCTGGCGGACGAGCAGCTGCGCGGGGAGATTCGGGTGGAATACCCGGCGATGTGGGCGCGGATCGAGGCGCGGCGGGAGTTCATGCGGGAGGCCCTGGGAATCGAGCTGCGGCCGGAGGTGCTGCCGTTCAGCGGGCCGCCGGCGGTGGTGCGGCCGTTCACGCTGGCGCCGAATCGGGTGCTCCGGGTCGGCTAGCGCCCCGCGCGGTCGGGTATCAGCCGGGGCGGCGCGTCACCTGGTACCGGTGCTTGCCCTGGCGGTGGGCTATCCCGATAGGGCCATTGAACGGGCTCCGCGCGCGCGAAAACCGGTTGCGGAAATAGTCGAATTCATCGATTCCCGGGCTCGCCCGGCGCTAGCGGCGGAGCATCGTAAGCAGCATCTTGAACGGCTCCGCGGTGTTGAGGGCGTGGGGCACGTCGGCGGGCATCAGAACGGCCTGGCCGGTCGTGGCGACGACCGGGTCGCCGCCGATGGTGAGTTCGGCGGTGCCGTCGAGGATGTGGACCAGGGCGTCGAAAGGGGCGGTGTGCTCGGAGAGCGACTGGCCGGCGGCAAAGGCGAAGAGCGTGACGGTGGCCGCCTCGTGGCCGGCCAGGGTGCGGCTGACGATGGAGCCGTCCTGGTAATCGACGAGGCCGGCGAGGTCGATGGCTTCGGCGGCGGGCAGGGCGCCGGAATTGGTATCGGTGGGGGGCATGGGTGGGACTCCAGGGGGGCTTTGAGGACCAGCTATTCTGGGCGCGCCGGGCGGGGGCGGCAAGCCGGATTGGTGGCGCTAGGCCTCAGGATGCAACGGCGGTGGCGCGCGGACGGAAGTCGCCGACTCTTAGCACGTGGCGAATCTCGGTGAGGAAGACGGCCGCCAGCGCGAAGAGGACGATCCAGGCGATGCCCGGGATGAGCATCAACGGGCGGACGCCGACGGTGTCGGCCAGCCAGCCGAAGCCGAGGTTCATGAAGGCCATGAAGCCGGCCGCGAGCATGGCGAAGATGGACATGACGCGGCCGCGGAGGCGATCGGGGATGACCTGCTGGACGAGTGTGTGGGAGATGATCATGTAGGTGGCCTGGGTGGAGCCGGCGAGGAAGCCGCCGAGGACGGCGACCGCCGGGATGGTGGCGGTTCCGAGAACGACCATGGCCAGGCCGCTGCCGATGCCGGTGAGGGCGAGCCCGAGACCCTGGCTGGCCTGGCGGCGGATGAAGGAGACGCCGAGGGCGCCGGTGATGGCCCCGGCGCCGACGCCCATGACGATGGCGCTGAACGTGTTGCTGTCGCCGCCCAGACTGTCGGCGAGGCGCGGCAGCAGGGACTCGTAGGCCATGGTGAAGGCGCAGTGGAATCCGACGCAACCGATGATGGCGAAGAGGCGGCTGTCGCGGCGGATGTGACGGAATCCGCCAGCGATATCGCCGAGGACCACGTGGGTGGACAGGCCGGGTTCATCGGCTCGGCGGATGGGGCCGTCGCGGTGGCGGATCTGAAGCAACTGGATGAGGGCGAAGATGAGGATGAGGGTGGAGGCCACGAAAACGAATCCGGCGCCGAGGGTAGCCAGCACGATTCCACCGAGCAGCGGACCGGCGATCCGGGAGCCGTGCTGGGAAATACCGGCGAGGGCGATGGCGTTGAGGAGATTCTCGGGCGGGACGAGGTTGGGGGTGAGCGCCTGGACGGCCGGTCTGGCGAGGGCCATGGCCATGCCGTAGGTGACGGCCATGAGGACGACGTGCCAGACGGCCACCACGTCGGCGATGACCAGGATGGCGAGGCCGCCGGAGGAGGCCATCATCAGGAAGACCGCGACCAGGGCCAGGTGGCGGCGGTCAAGACGGTCGGCGATGACCCCGGCCACCGGACCGACGATGATGAACTGCGACATGCCGGCGAAGGTGACCAGGCCGACGGCGAGGGAGGACCCGGTTAGCTCGAAGACCAGCCAGGCCCGGGCCAGCATGAGCGCCCAGCGCGAGGCGGTGGTGAAAAAGGCGTAGAGGAAAAGGCGGTGGTAGTCGGCCGACTGGAACGCCGGGAAACGGTGGGCGATCATGCCAGGACGGCGCGGATGCTAATGCTGCGGACGGGCGTTGGTCGGACCGGTCTATCTCCCGGGAGATGCGCGAAAGCCGGCGCGCACGGGTCGATTATCGGCGGGCCGGTGACCGGGCGGCAAGTGCGGATCGCGTATTGTGCGGGGAGTTAGCCTTGACGGCGGCGAAGAGAGGATTGCCGACTTGCTGGAGTACGGGGGAGTTACGCTGGAGCGCCTGCCGGAGGCGGGGATCCTGCTGCGCGGTTCAAGGACGATCTATGTAGACCCGTTTCGCCTGGAGGACTACCAGGTGTTCGCGGCGGACATTGTGCTGGTGACCCACGGGCACGAGGGGCACCTGAGCCCGGCGGACCTGGAGCGGGTGTGCCGCGCGGACACCATGATCGTGAGCAACGAGGAAGTGGTGGCGAAGCTGGCGGAGACGAACCTGCCGGCCGCGGATGCCCTGCCGCCGCGCGGGACGTTTCGGGGGCGGGGGGTGGATGTGGAGGCCGTGGCGGCCTACATGCTGGAGCAGGAGGCCGGCGGTGCCAACGGCGCGACGGCGGCCCCGCGACCGGAGATCCCAGCCCATCCGTTCGCCGACGACGGGCTGGGGTTTGTGGTCGAGATGGACGGCGTGCGTGTCTACCACGCCGGCGACAGCGGGCTGATTCCGGAGATGCGCTTGATTGAGAACATCGATATTGCGGTGCTACCGGTGGCCGGGTGGAGCGTGATGTCGCCGGATGAGGCGGTGACGGCGGTGCAGGCGCTGCGCCCGGCGGTGGCGGTGCCGGTGCACTACGGCTACTCGTGGGGCAGCGCCGAGGACGCCTACCTGTTCGAGGGGATGTCCGATTGCCGGGTGGAGGTGTTGTAGACCGGCCCGGCCAGGAGGGCTGGAGTCGCCCGGCGACCTAGTGGGGGTGGCGGGAGTGCAGAATCGCGTCGACGCGCGCGGTGGTCACGCCTTCGGGCCCGCGGGCGGTGGAGACCGAGTTGGCACCAACGGCGTTGGCGTACTCACAGGCGGCAGCCAGCGAGGCGCCGCGGCCGAGCGCGACCATGAGTCCTCCGCCGAAGGAATCTCCGGCGCCGATGGGGTTGATCTCGTCTACCGGGAAACCCGGGACCGGGATGAGGTCTTCGTCGAGGCCGGGATCGACCAGCGCGCCGTCGCGACCGAGCTTGACGATGACCTGGCCGTGGAAGCCTTCCCGGAAACGCGCACGGCCCTCTTCATAAGGAGTGTTGAGGACGAGTTCGAATTCGTAGGCGTTGCCGATGATGACATCGACGGCGTCGCGTAGTTGACATAATTCATCAAAGTTGAGCATCTCCGGCCCCGCCTGACCGATGTCGAGGACCGTACGCCCTCCGCCGGCCCGCGCCACCGCGGCGACCGCCAGGATGCCGGGGACGATCGGCCGGTCGACCGTAAGCGAAAGCGCGGTGAGGTAGAGGTGGCCGCCGGGCCAGTGGACGGCGAGCTTGCCGAGGTCGATGTGTTCGCCGGGGTAGTAGTAGGCCTGGCGGCGCCCGTCGGCGCCGAGCGCAATGGTGTGGGTGGCGGTGCTGGCGACCCGCCCCGCGATGCAATCGATCCCGCGCGGCTCGAGGGAGTCGACCAGGAAGTCGCCGAAGGCGTCGCTGCCGATCGGGCCGGCGACCGCGCAGGGGCCGGCGAGCGCGGAGTAGACCACGGCCGAATTGGCGGCGGGTCCGCCGACCAGGAGGTTGGCGGGATCGTCATGCCAGACGTCGCTGCGCGGGGTGAACTCGGTTTCGGGTTCGGGGAAACGGTCGAGCCCGGAAATGTTGATGTCGGCGACGATGCCGCCGGCGAAGAGGACGGAGGGGGCGGCGCTCACGGCTCAGTCGCGCGGGAGAAGGTCTTCGGGCCAGTGGTACTGGCCAAACGCGGCGATGTGGGCGTTGCGGCCCTCGGGGGCTAGGCTGGCGGTAGTGGTGGCGCGGACCGCCGGTGAGCCGGGGCAGGCCGCCGCCAGTTCGATGGCTTCGGCTTCATCGGGAAAGGCCAGGACCTTGCCGTTGGGATCGGTGAAGGCGAACAGCGGGACATTGGCGCCGAAGAAGGCCGGCGGCTCGACATCGGGTTGGGTGGTGGGCGCGGCGTGGAACGGCGCGATGCGGCCCGGGGCGGTAGCGCGGTCCTCGAAGAAGCTGATGACTTGGCGATGCAGGCGGGCCGCATCGTCGGGGTGCTCGTCGAGGACGTTGTGCGACTGCGCCGGGTCGGCGTGGATGTCGTACAGCTCGGAGACGTGGCCCTCGGCGGACAGGATCAACTGCCAGCGGGCGTCGCTGATCGAGATCGGCTCGGGCAGCGCGTTGGGGCCGACCCAGCCGTCGTGGTCGGCGCCGAAGTCGGTCCAGGCGATGTTGTCGGAAATCTCTAGTCCCTGGCCGAAACGACCGGAGATGGCGTGGTCGCGGAGCCGGTCGGTCTCGCCCTGCAGGACCGGCAGCAACGAACGAGCGTCGACTTCGGGGACCTCGTGGCCGAAGGCGTCGAGGACGGTGGCGAAGATGTCGACATGCTGGCAGATGGCCGAACTGTGCCGGCCGGCGGTGGGAGCGCCGGGCAGCCGGATCATCATCGGGCAGCGGACGTTGCTTTCATAAAGGGTCCCGAGCTGGCCGCCGGGCTTGCCCTGCAGGTCGTGGTCGCCGAAGCCGTGGCCGTGGTCGGTCATCCAGACGATCATCGTGTCATCGGCGATGCCCAGGGCGTCGAGCTTTTCGAGGAGATGGCCGACCCAGCGGTCCGAGTAGGTGTAGAGGGCGGCGTAGGCGGCGCGGACGTGATCGCGCTCCCCATCCGACATGTAGGCCGCGGCCGTAGGCCGGGTAGATGATCCAGTCGCGGTTGAAGTTGGGGTCGGCGTAGCGGGCCATGTCGGATTTCGGGGCGTCGAAGGGCTCGTGCGGGTCCCACATGTCGACGTAGAGGTAGAAGTCTTCGCGGGTGTGGTTGTGGTCCAGCCATTCCATGGCGGTCTTGACGGTCTTGCCGGCCATCCACTCGTCTTCGAACTGGCGGTGCTTGATGTTGCGCAAGTAAAGCTGGATGGTGTCGAAGCTCTTCAGCTTGTGCGGCGCGGCGAACTCCCAGTAGGGCCCCGGGTCGGTGCGCCAGGCATCTTGGTGCTGGCCGCGGACGCGCTCCCAGCCGGTGAAGCCACGCTGGTAGTTGTAGCCGGGGTTGGTCATCCCGGGGGTGTCGTGAATGAGCATCGAAGTCTGGCCGTGCTCGGTGAGAATCTCGGCTAGGGAGTTGTCGTCGGGACCGAGCGGCGCCCACGGCCGGTGGGGGAATCCGAAGCGGCCGGTCCAGAGGTCGTAGCGGGTGGGTATGGTGGGGTAGGAGCCGGCGTAGAAGCTGTCGAAGAGCAAGGACTCGGAAGCGAGCTGGTCGAGCGCCGGGGTATGGATGAATTCGGGTCCGCCGACGGGGTTTTGCCAGGGAGCCGGAAGGCCGTAGGCGTTGACGTGATCGCGCCGGAAGGTGTCGTTCATAAGGACGATGACGTTGATGGCGATCCCTCCGGGCGAGTGGCCTTGACCGCTGGTAACGCTAGCAGAATCGGCGGGCGGCGGGATCGGGCTGACCCTAAAATCACGGGCTGAACTTACGAATGAAACGGGAGACGAGCGCCGATGAGTGCGAAAACGGTTGGCTTCGTGGGGCTGGGCGTGATGGGGCTACCGATGGCGCGAAACGTGATCCGCGGCGGGCACGCCGTGGTCGGGTTTGACCTGAATCCGGTGGTTCTGGAAGAACTGGCGGCGGCCGACGGGCGGGTGGTTGATTCGGCGGCGGCGGCGGCCCGCGGCAGCGACGTGGCGATCACGATGGTGCCGAATCCGGAGGATGTCGAGGCGGCGCTGCTGGGTCCGGATGGGGTGGCCGATGGGATCGAAGGCGACGCCGTGGTGGTGGTAATGAGCACCGTCGACCCGCCCAGCGCGATCCGGGTGCACGACCGTTTGCAGGAGCGCGACATTCGCATGATCGAGGCGCCGGTCACGCGCAGTTCGCAGCATGCGATCGACGGCGAACTGGGCATCCTGGTCGGCGGGGAGGCGGAGGACCTGGAGGCCGCGCGGCCGGTGCTGGAATGCATGGGGACCGACATCACCCACTGCGGACCGATCGGGACCGGCTCGGCGATGAAGCTGGTAAACAATATGCTGGCGATGACGATTCAGACCGTGACCGGTGAGGCGCTGGCCTACGGGTTGAAGGCGGGACTGTCGCTGGAGACCCTGCACGAGGTGCTGGGCGGGACCGCCGCGTCGAACCCGGCGCTGCACGGCCCGATGAAGAAGGTGGCGAAGCGCTTCTTCGAGCCGGGATTCATGGTGCGGCTGGGGCAGAAGGACCTGCGGCTGGCGGTGAAGTACGCGTCAGAACTGGGGGCGATGACCCACCTGGGCTCGGTAACTCACCAGATGCTGGCCCAGGCGAATGCCCGCGGCTACGGCGCCGAAGACACCAGCGCGGTGGCGAAGCTGTATGAGGAGGCCGCCGGGGTCCAGATTCGCGAAGGGTCGTAGGGGCGGCGCGCCCGGCGCGCCGCCCGGCTTCTAGGCCCGGACGCCGGGGTCGGTCATCGGGGTCGGGTCCAGACCCTTGGCCAGCTCTTCGTCGGAAAGATCGGTGAGCCGCCGGGCCACCTCGGGGACGGTCTCGCCGGTACGGACGGCCTCCTTGGCGATCTCGGCCGCCGCCACGTAGCCGATCCGCGGCGACAGCGCCGTGGCCAGCATCGTGTTGCGGTCCAGCCAGAACGTGGTCATTTCCTCGTCGGCCGCAAGATCGCGGACGCAACGCTCGGCGAATTCGCGGGAGCCGTTGGCCAGGATCTGGATGGACTGGGGGAGGTTGTAGGCGATGACCGGCATCATGACATTGAGTTCGAGTTGCCCGGCGGCGGCGGCGGTGGCAACGGCCACATCGTTGCCGAACACCTGGTAGCAGATGATGTTGAGGCACTCGGCGAGGACCGGGTTCACCTTGCCGGGCATGATCGACGAGCCGGGCTGGATGGCCGGCAGGTTGATCTCGGCGAGGCCGGTGCGGGGGCCGGAGGCGAGCAGGCGGAAGTCGTTGGCAATGCGGCAGAGGTCGACCGCCAGGTCGCGCAGGGCGCCGCTGAGGCGAGCGAAACGGGCCATGCTCTGCATGGAGTAGAAGAGGTTTTCGGAACGGCGCACGGTGACCCCGCCGGCTTCGCCGATGACCTCGATGACCCGCTCCTGGTAGGCCGGTTCGGCGTTGAGACCGGTGCCCACGGCGCTGCCGCCGAGGCTCAGTTCCTGGACGGCGGTTTCAGCCTGGCGGATGGCGTCGCTATTGCGCCGCATGGCGGTGGCGTAGCCAGAGAACTCCTGGCCCAGGCGGATCGGAGTGGCGTCTTGCAGGTGGGTGCGACCGGTCTTGACGATCGAATCCCAGGCTTTGGCTTTAACTTCGAACTCGGTCGCCAGGATGTCGAGCGCCGAGTACAGGTCGGGGAGCAGCTTGAGCGCGGCGAGCGCGATGGCGGTGGGGATGACGTCGTTGGTGGACTGGGCCATGTTGACGTGGTTGTTGGGGTGGACCGGGTCGTAGGCGCCCAGCTCGCCGCCGAGCATCTGATTGGCGCGGTTGGCGATAACTTCGTTGACGTTCATGTGGTGGGACACGCCCGCGCCGGCCTGGAAGACGTCGACGATGAACTGGTCGGCGTGGTCGCCGTCGAGGACTTCGTCAGAAGCCTTGACGATGGCGTCGGCGAGGCCGGCGTCGAGGCGGCCGGTGTCCTTGTGGGCGATTGCGGCGGCCTTCTTGATGAGCGTGACCGCCCAGACGAACGCCGGGTGCGGGCCCACGCCGCTCATCGGAAAGTTGCGGACGGCGCGCACGGTGTTGCTGCCGTAGAGGGCGTCGGCGGGGACTTCGGCTTCACCGAGGGTGTCTTTCTCGGTACGGGTGGCCATGGCGGCGGTCCTTTCGGGCGCGGTACGGCGCCGGCGACTGCGAGCGTGTTTAAGCGGCGCTACGGGACACTCCGGGAAGCGGCCGGTCCGCGGACTGGTGGCGACCGGCGGCTCCGCGGACGGCCCCGCGGCACCCGCGGTGAGTCTAGTCGCTCGGACCGCCGGCCGGGGCGGATTGTGAGGAGACGTTTAGCGGTGTTCGACCGGGTTGCGGAGAATGCCGACATCCTAGACCTCGACCTCGACCTCGACGATATCGCCATGGCTCAGCGGCCCGGTCGTGCCGGGGGTCCCGGTGAAGACCAGGTCGTCGGGCTCCAGGGTCATGTGCTGCGAAATGTAGGCGATGCACTCGTCGATGGAGAAGACGAGCTGGTCGGTGTTGCTCTGCTGGACGGTCTCGCCGTTGAGGCGGGTTTCGAGGTCCAGGTGATCGTAGTCGAGATCTGTGGCAATGTGCGGGCCGAAGGGCGAGAAGGTGTCGGCGGACTTGGCGTGCCACCACTGGGTGTCCTTGTTGTCGCCGCCCTGCCAGGCGCGCTCGCTGATGTCGTTGGCGCAGCACACGCCGAGGACGTGCGAACGGGCATCGGCGACCGAAATCTGGCGGGCGCGGCGGCCGATCACGATGGCGACCTCGCCTTCGTAGTGGGCGTTGGTGCTGTTGGCGGGGAGGACGACGGGGGACTCGGGATCCAGCGCCGAGGAAGGGGTGGCGAGGAAGGGTTGGGGGACCACGTTGAGGGGGCGGCCGCCGACGTGACTGGAGTAGTTGACCGCTATGTTCACGATCTTGGTGGGCAGGGTCGGGTGGAGTAGGCGGGCGGAGGCCGCCGGATCAGAGTCGCCGGTGCGGGTGCGGCCGGTGAAGAAGTCACCCTCGAAACGATGGATGACATCGCCGTCGAGTTCGCCGTGGAAGGTGCCGGCGGAGGTTTCGTAGCGGACGAGGTTCATGGGCGATCTCCAGTAGCGGACCGGGTGGAAACGGCCATCAGTGTAGCGGCGTCGGGTTCGGCGGGTTCCGGGGCCTGGCTGGCTACGGGCGCTGAAGCACGAATGTCCCGTCGGCGGTCCAGGAATCGTCGGGAGCACCGACGGTGTAAGTGGCATCGATGAGATCCGGTGAGAGGGTCCCCTCGACCTCAAGGGCGATGAAGGCGGCCTCCGAAAGGGCGGTGATGGATCAGCCATCGGCGGTGGCCGTGAGGGTGAGGTCACCGAATGGTGAGTCGCCGGTCTTGTCGAAGACCACGCCGTCGGCATCGTAATTCATGTCAAAAGTGATGGCCGGGGGATCGAGGAGACCGAAGACGAAGCCGTCGAGATCGAAGGTGATGCTGACGGTGCCATCCTCCCGGACGATGACTTCCATCGAGGTTGGGCCCGAGGAGCCATAGGTCAGGTTGTTCCACTCGCCGACCCAGTCGCCGGCCATCAGCACGGCGGCGTCATAGCCGGGGCCGAGGTGGGCTCGGGGGTGTCGGTGGGCTCCGGCTTAGGGTTGTCGGTGGGTTCGGGCGCGGGTTCCAGAGTGTCGGTCGGAGCCGGGGCGACGGTGTCGGTGGGGGCCGGCGCGGGTGGCGCGGCCTTGACGGCGGGGGCCACTTTGGCAGCCGGTGCGGGCGCGGATTCGGTGGCGGCCGGAGTCGAGGACCCGCCGCAGGCGGCGAGGGCAATAATCGCGATCACCGCAAGGGCGGCGAAAATACTCTTGGTGAGTCGATCGGCGTTCATTGCTGGCACCCCGGACGGCACGGAGTCGCCGCCGATAGCTCGCCGCCAAAACCTGAACGAATGGCCATGGTCGGGGCGACAGGATTTGAACCTGCGACCACTTCAACCCCATTGAAGTGCGCTACCAGACTGCGCTACGCCCCGCGGTCGCCGAGTTTATCAGAGGGGCGGGGTGTTTCCGGGGCTTTCGGGGGAGTCGCGAAC
The DNA here is from genome assembly GCA_030744875.1 of Chloroflexota bacterium. Lineage (GTDB taxonomy): Bacteria > Chloroflexota > UBA11872 > UBA11872 > VXNJ01 > JASLPR01. Next base: position 22,036 of record JASLPR010000078.1, on the reverse strand, counting down.
GGCGAGGACGCGGTGCAGATCGCGGTAGCGGCGGTACAGGCCGAGGGGACTCTGAAAACCATCGGTGAGCCGGCGGAACTCGCTCCCGGAGATGTGGCGGCGTGAGTGGATGCGCCGGCGTTGACGCCAGGCGGTGCGCCAGTGCCAGAGAGCGGCGAGACGGCCGCGCAGGATCGCCGGGTCGCGGCTGCGCAACAGGGTCAGCGGGATGGCGGCCAGGTCGTACAGGGCGATCAACGGGGCCAGGTAGAGCAGTTGCGGAAGCGGGTAGTTCTTGAGGATGGTCCAGACTTTGTTGCGGCCCAGGTGGAAGTTCTTGAACGGGGAACCCTCGGCGCCGGTGGCGGAGTGTTCGTGGCGGACGGTGGCTTCGGCGACGTACAGACAGCGCCAGCCGGCCAGGCGGGCCCGCCAGGCGAGATCGACGTCTTCGAGGTAGGCAAAAAACGACTCGTCAAAGTCGCCGACTTCCTCGAAAAGCTTGCGACGATAGAGGGCCGCGCCGGCGGAAGGGCCAAAGACCTCCCCGGTGGGGCCGGTGTCGCGGCGCCCGACGTGGCGGTCCCAGGCGATCCCGGCGCGATCGAGCGAGATGCCGGCGGAGTTAATGACGGCCGGGTCGTGGTGGAACACCATTCGACTGGCGAACATGCCGAATTCCGGGTGGTCGGCGGCGGCGGATTGCAGGGCGGCGAGCCAGCCGGGTTCCGGCGAGGCGTCGTTATTGAGCAAGGCGATGAGAGGGGTGGTGGTGGCTTCGAGGATGCGGTTGTTGGCGGCGGCGAAGCCGGGGTTGCCTTCCAGCGGCAGAACGCGAACGGCGGGATACTCGGACTGGAGCAATTCGCGGCTGCCATCGCTGGAGCCGCCGTCGGCGAGGACGATGTCGAAATCGACACCGCGCTGGGCGACGACCGCCGGGAGATGACGCTCCAGCAGGTGGCGGCCGTTGAAATTGACGATGGCGACGGTGATGCGGCTCAAGTCGGGCGGCTCCGGGACCGGGAGTTGTTGACGGGGCGAGGATACTGAACGGGGTGGCGGGGAAGGGGTTACGCGAAGCTGGGAAGCTGAATCAAGAGTCCTCCGGGGAAATTGTAGTGATGAGCACGCAGAATGAGCCGCGGACGGTGTCGCCGACGCAGCTGGGGTCGTACGCACGGTGCCCGCTGGCCTACCGTTACCGCTTTCGGGAACGAAGGCGAAGCCTGCCGTCGCCGCCGTCGCTGCTGGGCCACGCGATGCACGCGGCGATGGAGGACAATTTTCGGGCCAAGCGCAAGGCCCATGCTGACCTGACGACCCCGGAACTGGAAGACACGTTCGACCGGGTCTGGGACCGGGAGTTGCCGCCGGATGGGGCCGGGGCGCGGGGCACGCCGGAGGAGTTCTCGGCGACGCGTGAACTGGGCTACGGGATGCTAGCGTTCTTTGTTGCGGAGGTCGCGCCGGGGATCCGCCCGCACCTGGTGGAGCACCGCTTCCGGTTCACGATGGACGGAATCCCGGTGCCGGTTGTGGGGCAGGTGGATGTGGTGGACATGAACGGGACGGTGATCGATCACAAGACGGCCGGCGGGCGCTATCCGGAGGACTACCTGGACAACGATCTACAGCTCTTCTGCTATTCGCTGGGCTATACCTTCGTGCGCGAGGGCATGCGGCTGCGGGAGGGGCAGATGCCGGCGGCGCGACGGCTCTCGCCGGCGCGGGTCGACGTGATCATCCGCAGCGAGACGCCCGAGGCGCAGCAACTGGAAAAGATCTATAACGAGGATGATGTGGAGCGGATCGGCGGGAAGATGCGGCGGCTCGCGGCCGGCATCTTCGCGGGGGAGTTCGCGGCCTTCTGGATGACCGAGGAACGCGAAGAGGGCTGGCGGACCTGTGCGTCGTGTGAGTTCGGCGATACCTGTGAGCAGAACCTTTCTTTGGACGCGGGCTAAAGATTGGGCGTTTCGTGCCGAAGATTGAACCGTAGGCTTCTACCGTTTATTTGGGAGGGAAGCCTGCGAGACCGTTAATACGATGGCCCGCATGGAGGCGGGTCCGCAGCAAAGGGAAGCGCTTTGGTCACCTCAGTTGGCACAAACGCTAGTTTGCAGTCGGTGCAGGCGGCTATCGCCGCGGTCACCATGCAGCGAGCAATGAACGCCGACGCCAATACGGTGTCCACGCTTCTCGCATCAATGGTGATCCCCCAGATGGTTGGGGCACCGGGAGTTGGCGAGAACGTAGACATCAAAGCCTAGTTTCAGTGCAGGAGAGCTGATCCGAGGTTAAGGCTTCGGAAGACCCCGGCCGAAGGAAGGCCGACCGGGTCCCTGGATAAGTGCGGCCCGCGGGGCCGTTTTTCTGCTTTCCGGGACAGGGTGACACGGGGTGGTTGGGGAGTCTGGCGAAGCGGAGTAGGCCAAGTGGGCGGTCGAGAGCGGCGGGCGGGCAGGTTGGGCTAGCCGGAGACCTTGAAGGTGGCGACCGAGATCGCGAAGAAGGCGACGGCCACGACGATGGTGAAGTTGAAAAGGACCCGCTCCGCACCGCGGCGGGTGCTGTGGAACGAGTCGCTCTGACCAAAGGCCGAGCCGGCGCCGCCCTGCGCCTGCTGGAGCAGGACGGAGATCATGAGCAGAATCGCGAATACGACCTGGGCGGAGCGAAAAACGGTTTCCATATCCATTAAGGGTTTCCTTTCAGCGGCGAAGTATAGCAATGGCGGGCGGGGTCGGGGGAAGCTAGGCGGATTGCAGCCAGCGGATCGCGTCGCGCAGGGCGTCGGGGTCGCCGAACGCGCCGGCCTTGGTGACCACCGGGCGGCCATCGGCAAGACCGCCAACCAGCAGGCCGCCGGGGATGCCGGGGCGGACTTCGGCGGCGATGCGGATGCCGGTGGCGCCGAGGCCGCGGATGGCCAGGGAGGCCGTCTCGCCGCCGGTGAGGATGAGGCCGATCTGCGGAATCGCGCGGGCGAGTCTGGTGGCAAGGCGGGATATCCAGGTGGAGAGCTGGTCGACCTGCCCGGGGCTGAGATCGCGGCGGTCGGCGCCGGGATGGGTGATCCAGACCGCTTCCCGCTCAAGGTGGGCGAGGGCCGCGTTGATGGCGTGCTCGGGATCGAGATAGCGGCCGCGGGAGGGGATGTGAGGCCGGAGTTGCAGAGCGGCGGCGGCGGCGGCGACCTGGCCGCGGGTGACGGCGGAGAACGAGCCGGCGATGAGCGCGATGCCAGCCGATGGTGGGTGGGGGAGCGGAAAGCCGGCGCCGGCGTCGGTTTCGTTGGGTCCGGAATCGGCAATCAGGTGTTCGGCGAAACCGGCGGCGCCGGCGAAGAGGAACGGGGGATCGATGCTGGCAACGGCGGCGGCGAGCGCGGCGAGATCGGCGTCAGTCTCGGCGTCGGCGACGATCACGTCGGCCCGTGCGCTCAGGTCGGCGATGGCGCGGGCGGCGGACGCGATGCCGGCCCGCAGCGTGGCCAGCGGCAGGAGCGCCGGCGTGAGATCGGACGTGGTGGCGATGAGCTTGACGATGTCGTCTTCGCGGACCGGGGACTGGGGATCGCGGGCAAGCTCGGTGGCGGTCACCGGGCGGCCGTCGATGTGCTGGATGCCGCCCCGGGTGGTGCGGTGCTGGCCGGGATAGGCCGGCGCCAGGATCGCCTTGCGGATGCCGGTGGCGCCCATGGTGGCCGCCAACTCGGGGGCGATGTTGCCGCGCAGGGTGCTGTCGATCTTCTTGTAGTAGCGGCGGCCGGGGCCGGCGACGCGGGCGGCCACCGTGGCGGCCGCGCCGGCATCCGCCGGAGCGAGGGCGCGACTATCCGAACTGAGGACCAGCGCGGCGGCTTCGACCGGGCGGTCGCCGAAATGGAAGACGGTGGACAGCCCCTGGTGGGCGAACTGCAGCCCGGTGTCGAGTGCGCCGGTGAAGTCGTCGGCGAGGACGGCCCAAGACATCAGCGGCTCGCCCGGGTCAGGAGCGGGCCTGGCTCTCGGCGACGGCCGGGTTGCTGAGGACGCCTACCCGTTCGACTTCGATCTCGACGGTGTCACCGTTGGTGATCGGCCCGACGCCCTGCGGGGTGCCGGTGATGATGACGTCGCCGGGATCCAGGGTCATGACCTGGCTGATCTCCTGAATCAGGAACGCGACCGGGAAGATCATGTCGGAGGTGTTGGAATCCTGGGTGGTCTTGCCGTTGACGCGAGTGGCGACGTTGAGATCGTCGGGATTGAGGTCCGAGACGATGATCGGGCCGAGCGGCAGGAAGGTGTCGAAGCTCTTGGCGCGCACCCACTGGCTTTCGCGCGCCTGCCAGTCGCGGGCGCTGACGTCGTTGGCGGCGGTGTATCCGAACAGGTGGTCGAGGGCCTCGTCCTGCGACACGTTGCGGATCTTGCGGCCGATGACCAGGGCCAGCTCGCATTCGTGCTCGACTTGCTCCGAGGAACCTGGCAGGACGATGGGCTCACCGGGGCCGATGACGCTGGACGGAGGCTTGTAGAAGAGCATCGGGAACGTGGGGATTTCCATGTTCACTTCGGCGGCGTGGGCGCGGTAGTTGAGGCCCACGGCGATGATCTTGCCGGGGGCGACCGGGGCGAGCAGTTGGAGATCGTCAAGCTGGCCGATGGTGGGGCCGACGGTGTAATCGCTGAAGGGGTCGCCGTGGATCGAATTGACCGTGCCGTCGTGCTTGAGGGAGCCGAAGGCGGGCCCGTCGGGGGTCTGGTGGCGGAGCAGTTTCACAGGAGGATTCCTTTCGGCGGGTGGCTACATTGCCTGCAGGAGTTTGAGGGCGGCCTCGCGGTAGGCATCGACGTCGCCGAGTGCCGGGAGGCGGTTGGCGCCGGGCAACTCGACTGATTGGGCGCCGGAGATTTGGCTCTGCAGTTGGGCGGCCTCAGCGGAGCCGGCGATGGCGTCCTTTTCACCGCGGATGATCAGCGTGCGGGCGGTGATGTGCGGGAGCAGGGCCAGCGTGCTGCCGGTGGCGACGGAGCGAGCCAGCGCGACCGCGGCGGATTGGTCAGCGGCGGTGGCGGCGGTGAGCAGGTCCTCCGGCACTTTACGGTTGCGCGGGACGCCGCAGTCGGCCTTCAGGATGCGGGCTAGGCTCTCATCCTTCCAGGTGAGGCCTTCGAGCTCCTCGACGCGGGCGCCGGCCACAGCGGGATCGGCGGGCAGGGCGTCGCCGCCGATGAGGATCAGCTTGTAGATGAGGGAGGGGTAGCGGGCGGCCAGGCTCTGCGCCACGCGGGCGCCTTCGCCAAAGGCCAGCAGGCTGCAGCGCTCGAGTTCGAGTGCGTGGAGGGCGTAGCGGATGTCGTCGGCGAGCGAGTCGACAAAGATACCGTGCGCGGTGGCTGGCGAGCCGCCGAAGCCGCGGAAATCGAACGCAAGACAGCGGAACTCTTCGGGCATCCCGGCGATGAAGTCGTTCCACATGGCGGAGGACTGCAGATTGCCGTGCAGGAAGACCGCGTTGTGCAGGCCTTTGCCGGATTCGAGGTAGTTGATCTTGATGCCGCGGAAGGTGATGGCGGGCATGGGTTCCTTGTGAGACCGGGGCCGTTGGGCCGCGGGGCGGGCATCGAGGGAGTTTAGCGGGCCGGGAGCGCGGCCGGAACTACGGGTCCGGCTCTTCGAGAACCGCCAAGTGGGGGAGATTGCGGTAGCGCTGGTGGTAATCCATGCCGTAGCCGACCACGTAGCCATCGGTGAACTGGTGGCCGACGTAGTCAATATCGACGGCGACGGTGCGGGCCGAGATCTTGTCGAGTAGGGTGCAGATGCGCAGCGAGGCCGGATCCTGGGCCCAGAGATATTCGGCTAGGTAGCGCAGGGTCTGGCCGGAGTCGACGATGTCTTCGATAAGCACCACGTGGCGGCCGCCGATGGGTTGGTCGAGGTCTTTGAGGATGCGGAAGACGCCCGTGGAGGTCGTGCCCTGGTAGCTGGAGACGGCCAGGAAGTCGATTGAGAGCGGGAAGCCGAGCTGGCGGATGAGGGTCGGACATGAAGATGAGCGAGCCCTTGAGGACGCCGATCAGGATGGGGTCGAGAGCGGCGACATCGCCGGTGATTTTGGCGGCGAGGCGGCGGACCCGGCTGGCCAGGGCGCGCTGGCTGAGCATGACCGGAAGGTCGTCGGGGAGGCGCTGGGCGGGGTCGATGGGCATGGAGTGAGGTCCGGCTATGGAGCGGAGTCGGAGTCGTCGGAATTCAGCGAACGCAAGAAGGCGGCCGTCCAGGCGTAGCCGCGCTCGAAGCGGGCGACCGGCTTGAGGACGTGGCGCTCGATGCGCTCCTGGGCGGCCTGGTTGGCCCGGTCGACGGCTTTGGCCTGCTTGCGGATGCCGCGACGGGTGAGGGCGGTGGCCTCTACGATCGCGATGCCGGTGATGACCAGCAATATGAGCAGTCCGACCACCATCAACGTGACCTCGACGGCGAGGATAAGCAGGGCGATGCTGACGGCGGCGGACATCAGGCGGGCACTCTGGTCCTAGTCTTTCCGGGCATTCTCATAGCGGTCGCGAATGGATTGCTCGGCGCTGTTAGCGGCGCGGTCGGCGTTGGAGCGGGCCTGCTCCAGCCGGCGCCGGAGGGCGTCGATGGGGCGGGCGCCCTGCCGCGGCGCGAATAACGCTCCGGCCAGATTACCGACGGCGAATCCGATGATGCCCCCGAGGACGATATAGATCATGGCGATGCACCTTAATTACCCCGGCGGAAGAGAGAGAAAAGCTTGCCGACGACTCCGACGGAGGCGACCCCGCGGGCGACTTCGGCGGCGTGCGAGTCGGCGGTGACGGTGGTGGCGGCCTTGATGGTCGCGGCCGTGTCGGCCGTGGACCGAATGATGGGCCGCACCTCGTCACTGATGACGCGGAAAAGGCGCCACAGCATGAAGGCGGTGACGAAGAGCACGAGGGTGGTGACCAGGGAAATGCCGGCGAGAACGACGATTGCGATATCGCGTACTTCTCCGAGCGACATGGTCTCTGCCTCGTATTCCGGACTAGCGGCGATGCCGGCGGAAGATTCGCCTCACCAGGACCGGGCGCAGGCGCTTCCACGCCCGAACCACGACACGAAGGTCCGCCGGGGCCAACGTGTGGTCGCTGTAGGTCGATCGCGCGTATCCGCGCGCGATATCGGCCGGCGGCCGCGTGACTTCCACGGGGGGGGCCACAGGCCCGGCACCGGTGTCTCCCACCGGGGAGCCGGCGGGATACAGGTCGGCGCTGAGGCGCGCGGCGAACTCCATGGGAGTCCTTGACTCGTCAAGATTGTAGCCTGCCCAGCGTGAGTAGCGCAGCATTGCGCGGTAGGCGCGACGGACGCCGACGGCGGGACTCTCGAATTGGGCGCGCAAGTAGTTGACGAGGATGAAGATGAGCAGCGCGCCGAAGATAACCACCAGGATGCCGCCGAGCACAATTAAGGCGCCGGACATCCGCGAAAGGGTGCCGGTGAGCGGGTTGGCGCCGGCCGAGTCGTCTTCGAAGGCGTCGAGGTCGACGCCGAAGAGATCGGCCAGTTCGTCGAGATCGTATTCATCGACCAGCTCCAGGGTGCCGCTGGCGGAGCTGCCGGAATTGGGGCGCGAGACCGGGGCGCGATAGCCGGACGGCTCGAAACCGACCCACCCGTAACCGGGGAAGTAGGCCTCGACCCAGGAGTGAGCGTCTTCGGGGCCGACGACATAGGCGCCGGATTCCTCTTCGTAGTAGCCCGGGGCGTAGCCAGCCACCAACCGCGCCGGAATGTCGTTGAGGCGCAGCAGGATGGTCATCGCCGAGGCGGTGTAGTCGGAGAAGCCGCGGCGGAGATCGAAGAGATAGAAATCGACGGCGTCGCGGTCATCGGGCAGCGGCGGGACATCGATGGAAAAGGGGAAGCGACGCAGGAACAGCTCGATCTGCAGGGCCAGGTCATAGGGGTTATCGGTGATGTCGCCGAAGCGGTTGGCGAGTTCGCGCACCCGCGGAGTCATCTCGGGAACCTGCCGGTAGCGATCGAGATAGCCCGGGTAGTCGACGCCCGCGAGCCGCAACTGGGCCGAGGTGGCCCCGGAAGAGGTGGCTTCGACCGCGTAGGTCATGCGGCGGCCGACCCGGCGGATGCCGCGAATTACGGAATAGTCCTGCAGATCGCCTTCGGTTGCGCTCTGAACCTGGTACTGGCGGTTCATGGAGACGATCTCGCCGGGGGTGTAGAGGATCGAGGAATTGGAGTCGTAGATCTCAAAGAGCGTCCGCACGGTGACGCGCGCCTTCAGTGTTTCCGGGTTGACCAGGCGGTCCTGGTCGGCGTCGAGCAGGGTGAGCGCGGAGTCGGTGTTTTCCCAGCGGCTGCGATCGAAAAGGTCGAAGGTCATCCCGCGCCAGTAGGTTTCGTGGGTTGAGAGCACAACCATCGTGGTCTGGCGGGTGAAGGGCAGGTTGTCGCCGACGCCCAGTTCCTGGGGACCGGAGAGCGAGGACAGCCCGGAGGGGTTGGAGACGCCGCTGAAGAGGCGGTTGGTGGCGGCTTCGACATTACTCCAGCCGTCGCCAAGATAGATCCAGAAGGCCTCGGAGACCGGGTTGGCACGGACCCGCGGGAAGAACACCGAGAAGACCGTGACCGCGGCAACCAGCAGCAGGCTGAGCGCGGTGATGTTGAGTCCCAGCTCGGCGGAGTAGTCGGTGCGGGTGCGGTCCCAGCGCTCGGTGAGCGTGGTGAGGTTCAACTGGACCATGAGCAGCAGCAGGGCGATGGTGAAGACCACGAAGGGCAGCCGGACCGGGCCCAGGTAGGTGATGTTGATGGAGAGGACCACCGCCGCCGGCAGCGCGGCGATGGCGACGCTGCGGCGCCGCAGCAGGCCCCAGGCGCCTAGGAAGCCCATGCCCCAGGCGGCGAAAGTGATCCAGAGCAGGAAGACGGCGTTGTCGGTGCTGGGGCGCAGGCGGCTGAGGATTTCGACCCAGTCACGCAGCCGCAGACCGAGGTCGCCGAGGAAGGTCCAGCTGGTCTCGAGCGCGCCGACCAGGGGCTGCTGGCCGGTGGGCAGGCCTTCGCGGCGGTTGCCGACCCAGGTAATGGTGTCGCGGAAGAGGTCGATGAAGTTGGGGATGATTTCGGTCGGGCCGGGCAGCGCCTCGGCGACCACGAAAAAGCAGAGCGTGAAGCCGCCGAGGACGCCGATGGCGACGATGACCGCCGAGTGCAGGCGGCGGCCGCAGAGCCAGGTGCCGCTGAGGATGCCGAGGATGGCCACCGGGAACATCACCGCGGTGTTGTCGGTCCAACGGGCGCTGTTTACGGAGTAGACCACCGACAGGACGAGAGCGACGAGCAGGATGGTCGGCAGCCAGCCCGCCGAGGGTCCGGCCAGGCGGCGGCGCAGGGTGCCCCTGCTCCTGGCGGTGGCGACGGCGGCCATCAGCGCAACCCGCGGCCGGAGGACAGGCTGAATTCAGGATTGGCCCCGGGCACCGGCTGCAGGCCGGCTGGGCGGATCGTGTCGAAGCGGGCCCCCTGGGCGACCGTGTGAATCGGAATGCCGTTGGTGGCGCCGAACGACTGCAGCGTCGTGTCACTCGCGGCGCCGTTGAACGACGGGGCGTCGAGCAGGATGCCGCCGGGATAGAGCCCGCGCTGGCCGAGTTGCAGCAGCGCCGCCGGCCAGGCCGCGTCCGCGGACGGCGAGATGGCGACGATGCTCATCCCGCGGCCCAGCGCCGGGGCTAGCTTGCGGAGGAAATCCGGGAAGGGGGTGGCGCCGGCCGCGGTGACGATGGCCAGATTCTCCAGGACCTTCCAGAGCTGGCCGGTGCCCTTCTGCGGTTCCAGCAGGACCCGGTCGCGCCCGCGCGCGGCGAGGCCGACTGCCTTGCCCTCGCGGACCTGCTGGTAGGCGAGCGCCGAGGCGATCTTGACCGCGTATTCCTCGGTGGATTCGTCGCCGCTGCCGGCGTGGACCGAGCGCTGCATGTCAAGGATGATCCACACCCCGGCCGTGGGTTCGAGGTCGAATTCCTTGGACATCAGCCGGCCGGTGCGGGCGGTGGAGAGCCAGTGGATGCGCTTGTAGGCGTCGCCGGCCACATACTCGCGGATGCCGGAGGCGTCGGAAGTGATCTGCTGGGTGCGCTGCAGCGAGCGGGTGTTGCCGAACTGGGAGCCGGCCGGGATCTGGAAGTCGGGCATGACGCTGATCGGCGGGTAGACGACGAAGGTGTTGGCCTGGGGGAAGCCGAACTCGGCGGCGAAGATGCCAAAAGGGTCGCCGGTGCGGACCGTCATCGGACCGAGTTGAAAGAGCCCTCGACGCAGCGCGGTGCCGGTGCTGAACCAGCGCTTGGTCTGGCGGGCGTCCAGGTTTTCGGCGACGCTGGCGGTGTAGCCCGGCAGGTTGGAGTGGTCGTCGAGTTCGACCAGCAGGATCGGGAGGCGGCCGCGATTGGTCAGGTAGAACTCTTCGCGGATTTCGTCGCCGGTGGTGGCCGATTTGCTGGTAAGGATGCGGCGGATGCGGATGTTGTTGATCGCGGCCCGGGTCCAGAAGTACGAGAGCGCGATCAGCGCGCCGATTACGTAGAAGAACCAGTAGAGGATGGCCGAGGTCGTGACCAGCGCCAGCACGAAGAGCACACCCATCATGATCAGGATGGCCGGGCGCTGGACCGCGATGGTCGGTTCGGCCGGTCGGATTGTGGGTTGCTGCAAAGTGTGACGATCCCGGTTGAGGCCGGTTCCCCCCGGGGCCGGCGCGCGGGTGGCCGGCGGTTCGGCCCGCCGCCCATGAAGGACTAGTCTATCCGGCGATGGGACGGGCTACCGAACGGGATTGGCCGGGGCTAAAGGTCCAGGATCATGGCCGTTTCGTCGCAGTGCTCGAACTTGGGGCAGCGGTAGCACTCCTGCCAGACCTTCTGGCTGAGGGACTGGCGATCGACTTCGCGAAAGCCGGCGCGGGCGAAGAAGTCCGGCTCCAGCGTGAGGGTGAAGACCCGCGGCAGGCCGTAGCGGCGGGCGTCCTCCAGGCAGTGGTCGACGATGGCCCGGCCGATGCCGCGGCCGTGGTGGTCGGGATGGACGGCGACGGCGCGAAGTTCGGCCAGGTCGGGGGCGGCGATGTGGACGGAACCGCACCCGAGGACTTCGTCGGCCTCGCGGCAGAGGACGTACTCACGAATGTTTTCGAACAACTCGGTCGAGGACCGCGGCAGCATGATGTCGTCGCCCGCGTAGCGGTCGATGAGGGCCTTGATGGCCGGTACGTCGAATAGGCGGGCCTGGCCGAACGTGAGTCCGGGCGGATCAGCGGGCATGGTCGATGGCGGATGGGGCGGGGAGCGGTATGGTGAAGGTCATGCGGCTACCGGCCAGCGGGCGGCGCGGGCGCTAGTTGCTGTCGCGGGCGGCGCTGGATTCGCGGACGATCTCTTCGGCTTCCAGCAGACCGACGACGCGGTCGACCGGAGTGACGAAGAGGAAACCGGCCCCGGGCTGGTCCAGCCGGCTGGCGCGGACCATGCCGGTGATGATGCGGTCAACGTAGTCCTCGGGCGCGACGATGACGATGACTTCCTTCTCGGGCTAGATGGCGAGGCCCAGCAGGCCCAGGCGTTCGCAGACACCCATACCGCGGCCGAAGAAGACCGTGGCGGCCTGGGCGCCGGATCGCAGGGCGCCCGTCACGGCCTGGTCGGCCCGACCGCGCTGCACAATCGCCATGATCATCTTGGTGGCCTGGGAGTCGGGATGGTCCTCGTCGTTGCCGTTGGCCTGTTCTTCGTCAGCCATGATCTATACGCCCCTTCACTGGCGTGGTCCGGCTACTGCGCCGGCTCGGTTTCGAGTTCAAGTTCGAGATCGTCGTCGAGCGGTATCCAGAGTTTGGGCGCTTCTTCAACCGGGCTGAACCGGGATACGTAGAGCCCCATGAGGAGGACCGACAGGATCGGGCCGAAGGAGGCCATGGCGAGCATCCCGAACCCGTCGGGCACGCCGACGGTGGTGCCGATGCCGACGCCGAGGCCGGCGGAGCCAACCAGGAGGGTGGATTTCTCGTTTAGCAGGTCATAGAGGAGCGGGGCGGAGACGGCCTTGATGCCGGCGCCGGCCTGCTTGAGCGTGGCGATCGCCGGCTCGGCCAGCGTGACGCTGATGCCCGGGACTACCGCGAACACAATGATCACCCACATGTGGGCCTTCTGCGGGAGCGTGGCGCCGATGATTTTGCCCAGCGGCATCAGCCCCAGGCGCAGACCCTCCATGAAGAACATCAGGCCCAGGATGACGACCACCAACCCGACAGTGATCCCGATCGCGTCGTCGATGCCCTGGCGGAGGACGGCGAGCTGGAAGATGAAGAGAAACACCGAGATCGGCGGACGGCTTTGAGCTGCTCGCGGAACTTGTTCCAGATGAAGGGCGCGAGAATTGAGTAGACGAGCCGCGGTGTGATATCGATCTTGTAGGTGATCTCGACTTCTTGATCGGCGAAATCGAGATCGTACTCTTCGGCCATCAATGGTCCCCCACGAACGATCGATCAAAATCGGGTGCGGTCGGTCGGTCACATCCCGACTCTTGCGGTCGCCGACCGGAGTCAGCCCGCGAATGTCGCCGACAATTTACCATTCGTCGAGTCGATGTTGGAAATGGGACTGCGGATCGGCGTTCCCGCGGGCCGGTGGCGGAGATCGTCGACGTGAGGCGGGAGGGTCGTCCGGCGTATAATTGCGGGTACCCCGACCACCCCGGAAGTGACACGTACTCTTGACGACTCTGGCGCCGGAAACGGCGGAACTGAACCCTTCCCAGGTCGAGGCGGTCGAGCATGCGGAAGGGCCGCTGCTGATCCTGGCCGGGGCCGGGTCGGGCAAGACGCGGGTGGTGACGCACCGCATCGCCCACCTGATCGATGCCGCCGCGGTGGCGCCGTGGAACATCCTGGCCGTGACCTTCACCAACAAGGCCGCCGATGAGATGCGCTCGCGGGTGACGGCGCTCTCGTCGGAGCGCGGGGCGGGGATGGAGTTGGGGACCTTTCACGGGGTCTGCGCGCGCATCCTGCGGCGCTTTTCGGACCGGATCGGGATCAACCGCAACTTCACCATCTTCGACGGGACCGACCAGACGGCGGTGGTGCGCACCGCGATGAAGGATCTGGGTCTCGCCGCCAGCCAGGTGTCGCCGGCCGGGGCGCGGAACGCGATCTCGCGGGCCAAGGACGAGTTGATGACCCATCACCAGTTCGCCGAACACGCCCAGGGCTTTTTCGAGGATATGGTGGCCAAGATCTATGCCCGCTACGAGCAAATCCTCAACGGCGCCGAAGGGCAGGATTTCGGCGACCTGATCGTGTCGGCTGTGCGCCTCATCCGCGAAGACGCCGAGGTGCTGGCCTACTACCAGGATCGCTTCCGCCACGTGATGGTCGATGAGTACCAGGACACCAACCGGGCCCAGTACGTCCTGGTGCGGGAACTGTCGGCGGCGCGGCGCAACCTGGCGGTGGTGGGCGATGACGACCAGAGTATCTACGGCTGGCGCGGGGCCGATATCCGCAACCTGATGGATTTCGAGACCGAGTACCCGGACGCCCGGGTGGTGAAGCTGGAGCAGAACTACCGCTCGACGCAACTGATCCTGGACGCGGCCCACGGCGTGGTGGAGCGGCTGCCGGGTCGCAAGGAAAAGCGCCTGTGGACCGAGCGCAGCGGCGGCGAAAAGGTGCGGGTCCTGGAGTCCTACGACGATGAGGACGAAGCGCTGCGGGTGCTGGAGGAAGTGCAGGGCCTGATCGCCCGCGAGGGCGGCAGACGCGGTGACTTCGCGGTCATGTACCGGACGAACGCCCAGTCGCGGCTGCTGGAGGAATCGTTTGTGAAGGCCGGGCTGCCGTACCAGTTGGTGGGCGCGACGGAGTTCTACGGGCGGCGCGAGGTGAAGGACATGCTGGGCTACCTGCGCTGCGTGGCGAATCCGCGCGACAGCGTGAGCTTTGGCCGGGTGGCGAATGTGCCGGCCCGGGGGCTGGGTGAGAAAACGCTAGGTCTGCTGGATGAGTGGGCAGCGCAGCGGACGATGGCCCCCGGCGAGGCGCTGCGGATGCTGGCGGCGGAGCCGCCCGACCCGGTGCCGCCGATGCTGGCGGGGAGGGCGCTGAAGGCTCTGCTGCCGCTGGGCGAGATGTTCCTGCGACTGGACGCCGCCGCCGCCGAGATGCCGCTGCCGCGCCTGCTGCAGGAGATCTACCGCGAAACCGGTTACGAGGATTACCTGCGGGCCGACCCGGAGGACGCCGAGGAACGCATTGACAATGTGGTCGAATTGATCGGGGCGTCGGCGAAGTACGCCGACCTGCTGCCGGAAGAGGCGATGACATCCTTCCTGCAGGAGGTGGCGCTGATTTCGGACGTGGATGCACTGAAGGCCGAGGCCGATGCGGTGACCCTGATCACCCTGCACGCAGCCAAGGGCCTGGAGTTCAAGAACGTGTTCGTGACCGGGTTCGAGGAGGAACTCTGCCCGCACGTGCGCTCCTTTGCCGACCCGGCTCAGATGGAAGAGGAACGGCGGCTGGCCTACGTCGGGATCACCCGGGCCCAGGACCGACTGTTCCTGAGCTACGCGAAGTTCCGCGGCGGCTGGGGGAGCCGGTCGCGGGTGCCGTCGCGGTTCCTGCAAGACATCCCCGAGGAGGCCATGGAGCGGGACCGGCCGGTGGTGACGACGGCGACAGATTTCCCCGGGATGGCCGACCCGGCGGTGAAGGCGGCGACGGTGGCGACGGAACGCTCCTATCGCGACGGCCAGAAGGTGCGGCATCCGGTGTTCGGGGTGGGGGTGGTGATCTCGGGCAAGCTGGGGCCCGGTGGTGAGGAGGTGCAGGTGGCGTTTCCGGAGGCCGGCGTGAAGCTGCTGAGCGTGGCGTTCGCGAACCTGGACATCATCTAGGTGGGGCGCAAGTTCCTGCTGGATTTCGACGGGACCGTGGTGACCGAGGACGTGGGTCACCAGGTGCTGGTGCACTTCGGCGACGACGAAGTGAAGGAAATCGACGATCGCTGGGTGGCCGGCGAAATCACCACCCGCGAACGCGCCGAGGCGCAGTTCGTGCTGATGAACATCAGCGAGGACGAGCTGGTGGAGTTCGTGGACGGCTTCGAACTGGACCCGTTCTTCGGCGAGTTCTGCCGCTATTGCCGGGCGGCCGGGATCGAGTTCGAAATCGTCAGTGACGGGTTCGATTTCTACATCGAGCGCCTGCTGCACCGGGCGGGGCTGGGGGAAGTCCCGGTGACCTGCAACACGCTGGAGTTCGTGGACGGGCGTATCCGGCTGGGCTTCCCGCATGAGGGCGATGGCGACGGCCGGTTCGGGGTGGCCAAGGACGTGCTGCTGAAGCGGGCGCAGGCGGAGTTCGAGGTGGTGGGCTACGCCGGCGACGCCGACTCGGACAAGCCGGCGGCGGGGGTTGCCGACGTGCTGTTCGCCAAGGAAAAGAAGGCGCTGGCGCGGTACTGCAAGAAGGAAGGGATCGCGTACACGCCGTATACGCACTTCGGGGATATCATCGCCGCGCTGACCGGCATCTGGGACCAGCGCGGACGCCGGGTGCCGGCCGATGGCTCGTTCTACGAGCTGGCCCGCGCCTTCGAGCGGGTGGAAGCGGTGAGCGGGCGGATAGCCATGGCGGCTTACCTGGCGGAGCTATTGCGCAATTTGGACCCTGAGGACGGCGGACGCATCGCCTACCTGCTGCAGGGCCGGGTGGCGCCGACGTTCCTGCCGGTGGAGTTCGGGGTCGGCGAGAAGATGCTGGTGAGCGCGATCGCGGCGGCGTTTGACGTCGGGCCGGTGGAAGTGGAGGAGCGGTTCAAGGAAATGGGCGACTTCGGCCTGGTGGCGGAGTCGTTCGCCAAATTCACGGCGGGATCGCGGTCGGTGGCGGAAATCTTTGCGTCGCTGGAGACGATCGCGGCGATCTCCGGCGAGGGCTCGGTGGAACGCAAGGTGGAGAAGGTGGCCGAGGTCATGCGGTCGCTGGGCTCGCTGGAAAACCGGTACTTTGCCCGCATCCCGATCGAGCGGTTGCGGCTGGGAGTCGGCGACCCGACGATCCTGGACGCGCTGTCGTTCGCTGGGGCCGGCGACAAGTCGGAGCGGGCCGAGATCGAGCGCGCCTACAACATGGTCAGCGACCTGGGCCTGGTGGCCGGGCGCTACCTGGCGGGCCGGCTGGACGGTCTGGCGGGAATCCAGGTGGAAGTCGGCAATCCGGTGCGGATGGCCCAGGCGGCGCGGCTGTCTTCAGGAGCGGAGATCGTCGAAAAGATTGGCCGCTGCGGGATCGAGCCGAAGTACGACGGCTTCCGCATCCAGATCCATCGCGACGGCGACGAGGTGCATATCTACTCACGGAACCTGGAGGACATGACCGGGATGTTTCCCGAGGTCGCCGAGGCAATGCGGACGCAGCTCAAAGAGGACCGGGTGATCTTGGAGGGCGAGGCGATGGCCTATGACTCGGACACGCGCGATTTCCTGCCGTTCCAGGTGACGGTGTCGCGACGCCGCAAGCACAACATCGCGGAGATGGCCGACGACGTTCCGCTGACCCTGCTGGCCTTCGATCTGCTCTGCGCTTCAGGTGAGGACCTGACCGGGCTTTCCTACTTGGAGCGCCGCGACCGGCTGCTGGCGCTGATCGAGCCCAACGAAGCCATCGGGGTGACGGAGAACCTGGTGACCGAGGACCCGAAGGAGATCGATACCTACTTCTCCAGCGAAGTGGAGGCCGGCCTGGAGGGAATCCTGGCCAAGCGGCTGGACGCCAGCTACCAGGCGGGCAAGCGGAACTTCAACTGGATCAAGCTGAAGCGCAGCTACCGGGTGGAATTGAGCGATACGCTGGACTGCGCGGTGGTGGGCTATTGGCGCGGCCAGGGCAAGCGGGCGGCCTGGGGGATCGGCGCACTGCTGACGGCGGTCTGGGACGAGGAGGAGGCGCGATTGAAGACGATCGCGCGGGTCGGCACCGGGCTTTCGGACCTGGAGTGGGTGGCGATGCGCCACCTGTTGGACAACGATGTCCGCGATGGCGCGCCGCCGGAACTGGACAGCGGAATCGAGCCCGACGTCTGGGTGGACCCGCGGTACGTGGTCGAGGTGCTGGCCGACGAGTTGACGCGGAGTCCCAATCATACTGCCGGGCGGAGCGGGGACGAGCCGGGCTATGCACTCCGGTTCCCGCGAGTGCTCGGGATGCCCCGGGCGGACAAGTCACCAAACGACGCGACGACGGTGGGGGAAGTGCGGGCGATGTTCACGGCGCAGCCGACCGGCAGCGCGAAGCGGGCCTAGGGATCGGAAGAGGGCTCGGGCCGCTTCACCCCGGGGGCGGCAGGCCGACCGCGACCTCGATTCAAAAAGCGGTTGTACGAAACCGGCCGCTACTGGTCGAAGGCGCCCGACTTGATGAACGCCGCCCCGGTCAGCATCGCCCTCTCCGGACCCTCAAGCCTTCCTTGCGGATGGGTCGTCCCTTGATGCTGGTAGTAGTCGGTGATGGCGCCCAGCCCGACAATGAGGAGGACGAAGAATCGGTCATCGCAAACTGCCCGCAAATGGTCGAACAAGGCGAGCGTTGAGATTCTCGACATGATGCGCGGGTCACCGCCCGGAGACGGAAAGGTGTCGAGCACGAAACGGCCGTCCTGGCTACGGCGAAGCACGGCTCGCCATTTGCTGCCGCCCGATCCCCCGTCTGCGAGTTGGTCGGGCCGAGGCCGGTAGAATCGGCCGCTCAGTTCAGGCGAGTCACTGATGGCAATACCGCGCTCAGTCACCGTGCTCAAGAGAGCCTCGGCGGCTGGATCTTCGCCGAGATTGAAGAGCATATTGGCGAAGTACGAGAAGCCCAGTTGAAGATTGGAGATCTGGAATATCGCCTCGTCGCCGTCAATTCCTTCCAGGGGCCGAATATGGATAGAGGCGACAGCCTCATCGCCCTCCGCGAATTGGATGACCAGCTCGCTCATCTCGGCCTCCGGCCCGTCCATTATGTCCCTCATTAACCGGTCCTCTTGAGAGCCCTTTGCCGGGCCTACTTTCGACGCCTCCGGGTCACATGTCCAGCCCGTCCCGCAATGCACGGAACAGCCGCCCGGACGCCCCCCCCACTCATGTTCGAGAAGTCTATTGCGAGAGCCGGCGGAAGTCCTTCTGTGCGACGGACGGGGGTAGAAGGAAATGTCCGGGGCCGGGTTGGAACTGGTTTGGACAATAACTCTCGGTAGCCGCGACGGCGGGTGGTGCCCCGGGCGCAGGAATGGGGCAAGATGCAGGATGCAGACCGGGCGCAGGCCATCGGGCGCATGAAACACCCGTGGCAGCGGGAAGGACGGGCTCGGGGTGACGATCCTGGCGATCAAGACGGTGCACACGGTGATCTTCGTGCTCATGTCGGCCTGTATCGGCTACCTGCTGTTCGCCAGGTTCAGCGGACGGCGCGACGGGCTTTTGGTAGTGGCGGTGGCGGCGATCGCGCTGGAAGGCTTGGCGCTGGCGCTGAATCGAGGCCGCTGCCCGCTGACAACCCTGGCCGAGAGCTGTGGCGCGGAGCACGGGCAGGTGACGGACATCTTCTGCCCGGCGGCGATCGAGCCGCACATCTTTCGGGTCAGCGCGGTGCTGGTGACCGTGGGGCTGGGGGCGGTGCTAGTTGGCTGGGTCGGGGAGAGCTAGGGCGAAGGCCTGTCGGAGGGCGATCGGTAGAGGGGCTTTGCGGGGCCGGTCGGGCGGGTCTGATTAGAGCTCCGCCGGGAGCGGAGCATGAAGAAGATGAGACTGAAACCAACGGCGAGGGCAACCGGGAACAAGAGGATCAGCAGTTCAAGCGGCCTGATGGCGAAGGGCACCGGCGATCAGGCCTGGTTCGGGACGGATCCCTCGGGGGACAGGCCGTGGTGGCGGGCGACCTGCCACAGGGCCAGGAAGAGCGCGCCGGCGATGGCTAGGGCGACGGCCAATGTGGTGACCAGATCGAGGGGCCAGAGCAAAGCCTGGCCACCGGTGGCGAAGTCAGCGAAGTTGATCGGGCAGTACATGGCTACAGGCTAGCGTAAGAGCCGGCTAGTCGTCGGTTTCGCCGGGGGATTTGGGCCGGCTGGCGATGTAGCCGGCGGCGTCCCAGGGCGCGCCCCAGAGCCAGTACCAGACGCGCTTTACCAGGGTCATGCCGCCGATGGCCCAGATGATGAGGCCGAAGAAGGTGATAACGAGAAGAGGCCAGATCCAGAGCGCGGGGATGACGATGTCGTAGGACGAGACGATGAAGTTGAGGCCGACGCCGAGGAAGAAAACGATCACAGCGGCGATGGGGAGGCGCAGGCGAGCCCATTTACTCATCGGCTGAGCCGTCTGCCGGCGGCGGTCATTTGGCGGCCTGGCGCAACGCGGCGAGTCGCTGGCGCAGCGTCGATATCTCGTCGCGATACTCGGCGGCGTGTTCGAATTCAAGCGCGTCGGCGGCGAGACGCATCTTCTTTTCCAGTTCCTTGACCCGCATCGACATCTCCTGGGGAGTGAGCTCGGAGACGCGAGCAAAGCCAGGTTCGTAGCCGGGCTCTTCTTCAGCCGCGCTGTCGGCGGCTTCGACCAGCATCTCGCGGATGTCGCGGAGCGACTTCTGCACGCTCTCGGCGGTAATGTTGTTGTCACGGTTGTAGGCCACCTGGATGCTGCGGCGGCGGTAGGTCTCGTCGATGGCGTTCTTCATGCTGTTGGTGACCCGGTCGGCGTACATGATGACGTGGCCGTTGAGATGGCGGGCGGCGCGACCGACGGTCTGGATCAGCGAAACTTCGGACCGCAGGAAGCCCTCTTTGTCGGCGTCGAGGATCGCGACCAGCGAGACTTCGGGCAGGTCCAGGCCTTCGCGCAGCAGGTTGATGCCGACCACCACGTCGTAGACCCCGCGGCGGAGGTCGCTGAGGATCTCGATCCGCTCCAGGGTGTCGACCTCGGAGTGCAGGTAGTGGACCTTGATCCCCATCTCGGCCAGGTAGTCGGCCAGGTCCTCGGCCATGCGCTTGGTCAGGGTGGTGACCAGGACGCGCTCCTTGAGTTCGGCCCGTTCCTGTACTTCCGCGAGGAGGTCGTCGATCTGGCCTTTGGTTGGCTTGACCTCGATGGAGGGATCGATAAGCCCCGTCGGGCGGACGATCTGCTCGACGATGCGGTCGCTGTGCTCGTATTCGAACCCACCGGGGGTGGCCGAGGAGAAGATCGCCTGGTTGACGTGAGCCAGGAACTCGTCGAATGAAAGCGGGCGGTTGTCGTAGGCGCTTGGGAGTCGGAAGCCGTAGTCCACCAGCGACTTCTTGCGGGCGCGGTCGCCGCCGAGCATGCCGCCGATCTGCGACAGCGCCAGGTGGGATTCGTCAACGATGATGAGGCTGTCGTCGGGCAGGTAGTCGATCAGCACCCAGGGGGGCTCGCCGGGGTCGCGGCCGGTGATGTGACGGGTGTAGTTTTCGATGCCCTTGCAGTGGCCGACCTCGCGCAACATCTCGATGTCGAAACGGGTGCGCTGCGCGATCCGGGCCGGTTCCAGAACCAGGCCCTGCCCTTCCATGTCGGCGACGGTCTCTTCGAGTTCGGCGTCGATGCTCTTGATGGCGCGTTCGAGTCGCTCGGCGGGAGTCACGTAGTGTCGGGCGGGGTGGATGTCGATGCTGTCCATCGACTCCAGGATCTCGCCGGTCAGCGGATCGATCTGGACAATGCGCTCTAGTTCGTCGCCGAAGAACTCAAGCCGAAAGGCGAAGTCGTCGTAGGACGGGAAGATCTCGACGACATCGCCGCGGACGCGGAACTTGCCGCGCGAGGGGGCCACGTCGTTGCGCTCGTACTGAATGCCGGCGAGCCGGCGCAGCAGCCGGTAGAGAACGTACTCCTGGCCGACCTTGAGGGAGACGGTCATCGTGCCGTAATCCTCCGGCGAGCCGATGCCGTAGATGCAGGAGACGCTGGCGACCACAATGACGTCGCGCCGGCTGAAGACGGACCGGGTGGCCGACATCCGGAGCTTGTCGATCTCCTCGTTTACATCGGAGTCCTTCTCGATATAGGTGTCGGTCGTCGGCATATACGCTTCGGGCTGGTAGTAGTCGTAATACGATACGAAGTACTCGACGGCGTTATTGGGGAAGAACTCGCGGAACTCGGAGCAGAGTTGGGCGGCCAGGGTCTTGTTGGGCGCCAGGATCAGAGTCGGCTTCTGGACCTGAGCGATGACGTTGGCCATTGTGAACGTCTTGCCGGAACCGGTGACGCCCAGCAAAGTCTGGTATTTCTCGCCGGAATTGATTCCTTCGACGAGCCGCTCGACGGCTTCGGGCTGATCGCCGCGCGGCGACATATCGGTGACGAGTTGGAACTCTGGCAAGGGGCGCAACTTTCGGGGCGGGTCAGTCGGTTTGGATCGGTTGTCCAATTGTATCGGAGCGGCCGGGGCGGTCGGGAAATAGGGGTGGCAGGTGCGGCTGCCGGCGGGTGGTTGAGGAGGGGCGGGCGGGTATAATCGCCGGGCACCGGCCGAGGTGGCGGAATTGGCAGACGCGCTAGCTTGAGGGGCTAGTGACCTTCGGGTTGTGCGGGTTCAAATCCCGCCCTCGGCACCATGCCTGGCATTGCCTCGGCACCGAGTCAGATTCGCGATCACGCGCACTGGATTTGTGGGCTGAAGTCCGGCCCTCGGCACCACTCCACTCATCGTCCTAGGCACCGCGCTGGATAAGCGAACCGCGGACTGAATTTCTTGACTGAAGTCCTGCCCCCGGCGCCTTTGCCAGTTGCGCCGGGGACCGGCGAAGGAGCCGGCGGCGGTGGATGGACTCCCGGGCCGGACCCGGTGACCGGGCGGAGCGGAGCGCATGGGTGATAGAGCGCGGCGAAGCGGTCGCGGCCGGTGGCGCGGATGCACATGAAGCTCGGCGGCCCCTAATACGTAAATGAATCGGGG
>JASLPR010000077.1 GCA_030744875.1 Chloroflexota bacterium | reverse complement strand
GCCGGCAGCAGCAGACCGCCGTCCAGGTCGTTGGCCTCCACCTGGCGGCGCAGATCGGCTTCCGAATCCAGCCGCGCCGTCTCAATCCCCTCCAGCCCGGCCACCACCACCGCGATCTGCGAACCGCCCTGGTCCACGACTCCCAGCCGCGGGGTCGGGTCGAACAGGCTGCCAAACACCACCCGCACCAGCAGCGTGGCCACCACCGGAAACACGAAGGCGTACAAGAAGATCGGCGAGCGCGGCCCCACCTGCAGATCCCGCCGTAACAAGTTCCAAGTCCGTCTGGCGCTCATAGCGACTCCACCTTTCGTTTCAGTATCAGCAGACCCGCGCCGAACGCCACGGCGCACCAGGCCACCAGCGTCGCCAGGTGCGGCAGGACATCGGCTACACCGTCACCGTAGGCCGTGGCCCCCACGATCGCCTGCACCAGTCCGTAGGACGGCAACACCTGCACCCAGGCGGAAGCCGTCCCCGGAAACAGCGTCGCCATCGCCGGGATCATCAGTGGCACCAGGAACAGCAGGCTGAAGAACATCATCCCCATATAGTCCCGCCCCGAAGCCCCGGCGATCAATCCGAATCCGGTCACCAGCATCGCCCCCAGCAGTAGCGCGATCACCACCACCAGCAGGCCGTTGCCCAGCGCGCCGATCAACGCCATCACCAGAATCGCCTCGGTGAACGCGATCAGGGTGCCCAGGATGGCCTTCGCCGCCAGGAAATCCGACACCCGGGCCGGCGTCGTGATGATCGCGGTCACCGTCCGCGACTGCACTTCGGCCGCCACCAGCGCGCCGAGCGCCATCGTCTCCATCATCAGCATCATGAAGGCGTACAGCGGGCGCATCTTCTCGCGCAAGGTCACCTGGTTCCCGGCCCGGTCCTCGCCCAGAATCAACGTCTCAACCGCCGGCATCGTCACCGGCAGTTCGTGACCGGCCAGCGCCAAGGCCACCTCGCGGACGAAACTCGTCATCGCCCCCCGCACCTCTTCGGGCACCCCGCCGCGCACATACACCTTCACCGTCGTCACTTCGGCGGCCAGCGAGCGTTCCACAAAGTCCTCCGGGAACTCCAGTCCGATGTCCAATTCGCGCTCCGGATCGCCTTCGTTCGCCCCCACCGCCACCTGTAGCTCTTCCGCCGACGCAAACGGCACCATCTCCATGCCCTGGTCCGCGCCGGCGGCCGTGCCCGCCGTAAGCGCCCCCATCCGCTCGGCGCCCTGCAGCCGCACCCCCACCGCGATCGACTCATCCACGCCGTCCGGCAGCAGCCAAAAGATGGTCACCACCATCACCAGGCCGAGCGCCGATACCAGCACGAAGAAGCGATCCCGCCCGTACTCCCGCAAATCCTTGCGGATGATCACCCCGATGATTCGGGTTCGGGAAAACCGGTTCACGTCATCAGGCCCCGGCCGGTCACCTTGATAAAGATCGCCTCCAGGGTGGCCTCTTCGGTGTGGATCGTCATCAACTCTTCGGCCCCGACGGCTTCCTTGAGTTCATCGCCGGCGTCCGGCCCGTCCAGCGCCACGACCCGCTCCTCGACCCCGTCACCATCCCGAAAGCGCACCCGCACCGAGCGGTCGCCGTGGGCCAGCTTCAGCTTCTCGGGCGTGTCCAGCGCCGCGATCCGGCCTTCGTTGAGAAAGGCCACCCGGTCGGCCAGCTTGTCGGCCTCGTCCATGTCGTGAGTCGTCAGCAACACGGCCACGCCGCGATCGGCCTCCTCGCGGATGATCTGGCGGATGGCCTGCGACGAAACCGGGTCGAGACCATCGGTCGGTTCGTCCAGGAACAGCACATCCGGCGAGTTCACCAGGCTGCGAGCCACCATCAGCCGCTGGCGCATCCCCTTCGAGTAGCCCTTCACCCGGTCCTCACCACGTCCTCCCAGCCCCACCTTTTGCAGCAACACCTCGGCGTCGAATCCGTCCACGCCGTAGAGCCGCGCGAAGAAATCCAGGTTCTCCTTCCCGGACATCCCGTCGTACATGTTCTTCTCTTCGAACGACACCCCGATCCGCGCCTGCACCCGGCTGCGCTCGCGGGTCACGTCCATCCCCAGGATTCCGATCCGGCCGGCGTCGGGCTTCAACTGACCGGTGAGCATCTTGATGGTCGTCGACTTGCCGGCCCCGTTGGGGCCCAGGAAGCCCAGGATCTCGCCCGGGGCCACGGCGAAGTCGATGCGATCCACCGCCAGCAGGTCGCCGTACGCATAGCTGATTCCCTCGACCTCGATCGCCGGACGATTCATCGCCGCCCGCCTCTTCTCCGGTGCCGGTCCCGCCGGCCCGACTGAACTCTTGTCGTCATGGTCTTTCAGTCTCCTCCGCCTCGATCTCGTCCACCAGTTCCTGCGTGGCGCGCTCCATCACCACCCAGGCCTCGCGCAGTTGCTCCATTTCCGCCCGGGTCATCCGCGCCAGCATCTGCCGCATCACCTTCGACCGCACTCCGACCAGCTGCTCCAATTCCACCCTTCCCTGCTCGGTCATGGCCACCAGCACCACCCGACGGTCGCCCGGGTCCGCCTGGCGCTCCACCAGTCCCCGCTGCACCATCCGGTCCACCGTTCCGGTCACGGTCGGCATGGTCACATCCAGCAGCTGCGCCAGCCGGCCCATCCGCGTCGGCCCGTGGGAGATTATGAAGAACAGCATCCGGGCCTGCGCCAGCGAGATGTCCGGCGACTCAATCGGCGTCGTGATGCGTTGCACCGCGTTCACCAGCCGGCGGTCGGCCTCGATCAACTCCTCGATCAGCGCGGCTCGATCGGCGTCCTGTCCGGTAATGGCAAGCTCCTTATTTGGCATTCACGAATACTTTTATATGCCTAACTCTCGTGCCTGTCAAATAGTTTGCCTTGTCGAAACGTCGCCGCTGGCTACCTCACCGTGCGCAGCAACTCGGTCAGGTGGTCGATGAATCCGGCGCCGTCCAGTTCCTCGATCACCTCGGCCTCGCCACCCTCCTCCGACAAACGCACACTCTTCCCGTAGCGCTCCGCCCGCAGTGCGCGCCGTCGCATCTTCACGAACGATTCGTCGTACACCGTACCCAGCGTCGCCGGGTCGTACAGCGGCGTCCAGTCCCGCTCGCAGCGCTCGATGTACCGATCGAACATCGCCATCAGCAGCTCCGCCAATTCTATCCCGCTCGCCAGCACCCGGTCCCGGTGCGCCTGTTCAAAACGCGCCTGCCGGGTCACCTGCACCGAGCCCAACCGAATCGACGCGTCTGAGTTCACCACCCGCACCGCCGCCCCCGGGTCGCTGTAGAAATTGTAGTCCAGATCCTCTTCACCCGGCGGGATCGTCCCGCCCATGATCACCAGCAACTTCATCGCCTTCGTGAAGCCGGGCTCCCGGTCCATGGCGGTCGCGACGCTGGTCAACGGACCCACCGCGCAGACAGTGATCTCACCCGGAGACCCCATCACGGTCTCCAGCAGGAAGTCCACCGCGTCGCCGTAGTCCCCGGTGGCGTCCGGCGCGAAGCCCTCTCCCGAAAACCAGTTGGTCTCCACGGCGCTCCCGTCGGTAAAGCGCGTTTCCGGCCCCACCAGCACCGGAATTCCCGTCGCCCCGAGCGCCGCCAACAGACCGTCAATCAGCCGCGCCCGGAAGGTCGTATCCCCGTAACAGGCCGTTATTCCGACCAGGTCGATCCCGGGATGCAACACCGCCTGCGCCAGCGCGAAGGCGTCATCCACATCGTCGCCCAGGTCTGTGTCCAGGATCATCCGCACCGGCTCGGTCATCGTTTTCTCCCACCTGGTTCTTGAGTGACGCAGCAGCGTGGCGTGCCACCCAATATCATATGCCCCGGCACGGTCCGCATCCGGGCGCGCCGTTGAGTGACCAACCGGGGGAACCACATCACGCAACCACTGTTTGAAACCACCGGCCGCGGCCCGGCCACCGGCCGCGACGGTCTGGTCGCCGCCGGCCATCCGCTGGCCGCCGCCGCTGGGCTCCACGCGCTGCGTTCCGGCGGCAACGCCTTCGACGCCGCCGTCACCATGGCCGCCGTCATCGCCGTGGTCGAGCCCAGCTCCAACCACGTCGGCGGTGACGTCTTCACCATCTTCCAGGCCGCCGGCGCCGACCGCCTCACCGCCATCAACGCCAGCGGACCGGCCCCGGCCGCCGCCGACCCGGCCGCCTTCCCCGACGGCATTCCCGCCATCGGTCTGCGTTCCGCCGCCGTCCCCGGAGCGGTCTCCGCCTGGGAGACCCTGGCCAACGCCCACTGCCGCTTCGACCTGCCGCAACTTCTGCAGCCGGCCATCGACTACGCCGCCAGCGGCTTCCCGATCAGCCATGCCCTCAGCCGGGCCATCACCGACAGCCGCACCAAGCTGGGCAGTTCGGCCACCGGGCTGGAGCTCTTCTTTCCCGCCGGCCAGCCTCTGCAACCCGGCGCGATCCTGGTCCAGGAAGACCTCGCCGGGACGTTGCGCGCCGTTGCCGAGGGTGGGGCCGACGCCTTTTACCGGGGCGAATACGCCGCGAAGCTGGACGCCTGGTCGCGCGCCAACGACGGCTGGCTCACCGCCGCCGACCTGGCCGGCTACGAATGCGAAACCCTGGAGCCCATCTACAGCGACTACCGCGGCTACTGCATCGCCGGCCAGCCGCCGGTCAGCCAGGGCTACGTGGTGCTCGGCGAACTCAACATCGCCGCCGGATACGACCTGGCCGCCTCCGGGTTCGGCGCCACCGACACCGTCCACACCATGATCGAGGCCAAGAAGCTCGCCTTTGCTGACCGCCACAGTAACCTCGGCGACCCGGAGCACGTCGATTTCGACATCGAGCGGCTGCTCTCCGCTGAATTCGCGGAACAGCGGCGCGCACAGATCGACCCCGACCGCGCCGCCCATGAGCCCCCACCCGGCGATGTCAACGCCGGTAGCGACACCACCGTCCTGGCCGCCGTCGACGCCGAGGGCAACGCCATCACCTTCATCCAGAGCCTCTTCGAGGGGTTCGGCTGCGGGGTCATAGTCGACGGCACCGGCGTAGTCCTCAACAACCGCATGACCGGTTTCTCACTCGACCCGGCGGCTCCCAACTACCTCCAGCCCGGCAAGCGCACCATGCACACCCTCAACACCTATATGGTCCTGCGCGACGGCCGCCCCTGGCTGCTCGGCGGCACCCCCGGCGGGCACTACCAAGTGCAGACCAACTTCCAGGTCATCAGTAATGTCATCGACCACGGCATGAACGTCCAGCAGGCCGTCGAAGCGCCGCGCTGGGGGCACGACGAACTGACCGACGTGGTGGGTATCGAGACCCGCTTCCCGAGCGGGCTGGATGTCGCGCTGCGTGGCCGCGGCCACGTGGT
>JASLPR010000076.1 GCA_030744875.1 Chloroflexota bacterium | reverse complement strand
GTACTGGTAGCGCAGGTGCTCCACCGTCTCCGGCGACTCGGTCACCTCGTCATAAGGCGGCCAGTCATAGTGCGGCCCGTCGTAGTCGTGGGGGTACAGGTCCTTGTACTTTTGCTGGGTGAAGAACGGCTCGTGGGGGTCGAAGCACTCGATCTGGCAGAACCACTTGTCGGCGTGGGCGTTGCGCTTCACGAACTTGAGGCCCTTGTCGAAGGTCTTCGCCAGCGGCTGGTCTTTCTCGGTGGGCATGTGCTCGCGATTGATCCAGTCCTGCGACCACATCGGCTCGCCCCTGGTGGCATCCACCGGCGGAATCTCCGGCGCGTCGATCTGCCCGATCCAGGCATCGCCCTCCTGGCCACGGCTGAATTCCCAGGTCCGGTAGCGCTGGTGGTAGGTCGCGCCGCCGTCCTCGAAGTAGTGCTGGTGATCGGTCACCAGGTGCGAATGCACCCCGTTGTCCTTGAGGATCTGCGGCATCGAGTCGTCAAACGGCTCCAGCGGCCCCCAGCCCCGGTGCAGGAAGTTGTAGCGCCCGGTGTGCAGTTCCCGCCGCGCCGGGATGCAGGGCAGGCTGCCGGCGTAGGAGCTCTGAAATTGCACCGTGCGCTCCGCCAGGCGCTCAAAGTTCGGCGTCTTGATCCAGTCGCAGCCGTAGCTCGGCAGCATGTGCCGGTTCAGCGAGTCGAACATCAACATGATGGCTTTCATCGGTTTCCTGCCTCTGCTTTCGGTTGTGTGCCGGTATCAGTCGAAATGGACCTCTATTCCAACACTCCGGGCCCCTGGCATCAACTCACGCCGCGGCCGGGGGGCTCCGCCCCCTTCTTGTTTCCCGCCGGATCGCCTGGTGCGCCCGCCCCTAGACCGGAACCGCCTCCAGCCCCATCCGCACGAACATCTCCGGTGGTGCGTCGTTCTCCAGCATCAACCGCGCCATGTGCTTGCGCATATGCGCCTCCACCAGCGGGTCATCGATAGGGCTTGCCTCGTGTGGATCGACCGCCAGGTCGAATAGTGCCGTTGCCATCTCCTCCTCGTCGCGCGGGGCGAACGATCCCCGTTCCGTATCTCCGGCCGACGCCGGAATCTTCAGTGTTGAGCAGCCTTTCGTGAACTCAAAGGGCTCGGCTAGCTCCGCCTGCGCCATTTCCGCCGGCGAGAACATCCTCCACATGTGCGTCGGCATCAGCGTGTACTCGTTGTGCGCCGCTTCGCCCGGGGCCACCATCAGGTGATACCGCCCGTCCGTGCAGTGCACGTGCTGTCCGTGCGTCCCGAACAGGATGGCGTCGTGCACCGGCGTCCCGTCCGCCAGTGCATCTCGCAGCGGGATGCCCTGCATGTCTGTTGGTCGATCCATACCGAAGTAGTCCAGCAGCGTTGCCGGTAGGTCGATCGTCTGTACCAGCGAGTCACAGCTCACTCCGCGGCGGCCCGAGCGCGGGTCCCAGATCAGCAACGGCGTGTGCGCCAACTCCTGGTACCAGGGCATTTGGCCCTTTGCCCACCAGCCATGCTCACCCAATAGGAAGCCGTGATCGGTGTTCACGATCAGCATCGTGTCGTCCCACAGGTCCAACTCGTCCATCTTGTCCAGCACCCGGCCTAAGTAGGCATCACACATGCTCACCAGTGCCGCGTACTCGTACCGTACGTGCGCCACCTCTTCCGGGGTTTCCCGAATCCTTTTGTACGGGGGACAGTCGTTAAGCGGCCCGTTGTATTCGTGGGGGTATATGTCCTTGTAAGCCTGCGGCGAGAAGAACGGCTCGTGTGGATCGAAGCACTCGATCTGGCAGAACCAACTGTCCTCGTCCTTGTTCATTTCCATGAATTCCATCCCGTTGCCTACCGTCTTCGCCAGGTGATGGTCCTCCTCGTTCGGCATGTGCTCGCGGTTCACCCAGTGCTGCCGCCACGCCCGACCTTCCTTTGCCACCACTACATCTTCCGGAATCTCCGGGTCCCGCACCTGCCCCTTCCAGGGGTCCCCCATCTGCCCGCGGCAGAACTCCCAGGTGCTGTAGCGGGTGTTGTACATCGCCCCGCCGGTGCTGAAGTAGTGCCAGTGATCCGTCGCCAGGTGCGAATGAATGCCGTTTTCCTTCAACAGCTGCGGCATTGAGTCATCAAAGGGCTCCAGCGGCCCCCAGCTGCGGTGCAGGAAGTTGTAGCGCCCGGTGTGCATTTCGCGCCGCGCCGGCATGCAGGGCAGGCTGCCGGCGTAGCTGTTCTCGAACTGCACTGCGCGCGCCGCCAGGCGCTCGAAATTCGGCGCCTTCACCCAGTCGCAGCCGTAGTTCGGCAGCATATGCCGGTTCAACGAATCGAACATCAACATAATTGCTTTCAAGGCGCTCTCCTCAGTTCCTGCGAGGCCTGTCGGTCCCGCTCGAATACCTGCGTTCCTGTAGTTATCCGTCCCGCTCAGCCAGCCTCCAGACCCATCCGCTCGAACTGCTCCGCCGGGGCGTCATTCTCGCGCATCAACCGTTCGATTTCTTTCGTCAGCCGGGCCGCGATCGCGTCGTCCTCAATCTGCGTCTCCTGCGCCGGGTTCGAAGCCACGTCGAACAGCATCGTCTCCAGCGGATGGCCGTAGTAGTCGTATTGCGGCGCGTCGAACAGCGTCCGCTTCGCCGGCAGCTTCATCACCTTCGCCCCCTTGGTGAAGGGCAGCGGCCCGGCCACCTCCATTTCCGCCAGTTCCTCCGGCACGAACAGCGCCCGCATGTGGTTTGCCGTCAGCGTGTAGTGATTCAGCGGCTCGTTCTCCGGGCGCCCCGGCGCCAGCATCAGCACGTGCTTGCCGTCCGTACAGTTGATGTGCCCCCCGAACACCCCGAAGATCACCGCCTCGTGCACTGGCGTGTCATTCGCCAGCGCGTCTTTCAGGGGAATCCCCTGCATGTCCTTCGGTCGGTCCAACCCGAAGAACTCCAACAGCGTCGCCGGCAAATCCATCGTCTGCACCAGCGAGTCGCAGCGCACTCCCTGCCGCTGCGAGCGCGGGTCCCAGATCATCAGCGGCGTGTGTACGATCTCTTGGTAGAACGGCTGCACCACCTTGCCCCACCAGTTGTGCTCGCCCAGCAGGAAGCCATGGTCCGTGTTGACGATCAGCAAAGTGTCGTCCCACATCTCCAGCTCGTCCATCATGTCCAGCACCTTGCCCAGGTACTCGTCGCACATCGTCACCAGCGCCGCGTATTCCTGCCGCACGTGCTCGTCCTGGTCTGGCGTCCGCTCCGCCCGCCCATAGGGCGGCCAGTCGAAGTGCGGCCCGTCGTAGTCGTGCGGGTAGAGATTCTTGTACCTCTGCTGGGTGTAGTACGGCTCGTGCGGGTCGAAGGTCTCCATCTGCAGGAACCAGCTGTCCTGGTCGACGTTGCGGCGGATGAAGTCCAGTCCCTTGCGGAACGTCTTCGCCTGCGGCTGCTGTTCCTCTTTCTTCATGAACTCGCGGTTCACCCACTCCTGCCGCCACTGCGGCGCCAGCTCGTCCTGGGGCGCTCCGGAGAGATACCGCTTCCCCAGCGCGTCGTCCGGGAACTCCGGGTCCTCCACCTGGCCCATCCACGGGTCGCCCTCCTGCCCGCGGCTGAACTGCCAGCTGTTGTACCGGGTGTGATAGGTCGCCCCGCCGTCCTCGAAGTAGTGCTGGTGATCGGTGCAAAGGTGGGTGTAGACGCCATTCTCTTTCAGGATCTGCGGCATCGAGTCGTCAAACGGCTCCAGCGGGCCCCAGCTGCGATGCAGGAAGTTGTAGCGCCCGGTGTGCAGTTCGCGCCGCGCCGGCATGCAGGGCAGGCTCCCCGAATACGAGTTCTGAAACTGCACCGTCCGCTGCGCCAGCCGCTCGAAATTCGGCGCCTTCACCCAGCCGCACCCGTAATTGGGCAGGTGGTGCCGGTTCAGCGTGTCGAACATCACCATGATCGCCTTCATTGCCGTCTCCCTTGCGGCTGCCGGCCGCCTAGTTCTAGCTCAACAAGTTACCGAAAATCCGCCGCCCACTGGCTGGCGATATGCGTACTCCGTATCCGCCATTCCAGGATCACGTTCAGCAGTTCCTGCTTCTTGGCCGCGTGCGCTTCGCTGAACCACAGGTTGCTTACCTCGTCCGGGTCGGCCTGAAGGTCGAACAGCTGCCCGTTCTCCTCGCCCAGGAAGTGCACCAGCTTCCAGCCGTGTCCGCGCACCATCGTCTCGTAGTCCGAGTACAGCCCCACCACGTCCTCCCGGTCGTGCTCGGCGAATACGTATTCCCGCCCCTCCGCCCCGGCGTCATCGTTCAGCGCCGGTAGCATCGAGATCGCCTCATAGGTATCCGGCACCTCGACTCCCGCCAGCTCCAGCACCGTCGGACCCAGGTCCATCCACTGGTACTGATCCTCCACTCGGCGTCCGCCCGCAAACCGACCCGGCGCCCAGGCGATAGTCGGCACCCGGGTCACGATGTCGTACATCGTCCACTTCTGGCTCGAGCCGTGATCGGTCAGCGTGTCGCCGTGGTCCGAGGTGAAGAACAGCACCGAGTTCTCCATGAACCCGCGCTCTTCCAACGCCGCGACAATCTCGCCGATCTTCTCGTCGATCATCGACACGTTCGCCATGTAGAAGCGCCGCTGCCGCAGCCGCTGCTCCTCGGTGGGCCGCAAGACGTGAAACACCGAGTCGTGGGCCACCTCGGTGTTGTGCACGTGCATCTCCTTCAAGGCATTCGGCTGTGCCGCCAGTTCCTCCTCCGTCACTTCCAGCAGCGGCAGGTCGCGATCTTCGTAGACCTCCCGCCAGCGATCGATCGGGTCATAGGGCGGATGCGGCCCCGGGAAGCCGATCTCCAGGAAGAACGGCTGGTCCAGCCCGTAGCGCTCGATCCAGCGCACCGCCGCATCGCCCAGGAACATGTCCGATTGCAGCTCATCGGGCAGTTCCCACTCGAAGGCGCCCAGTTCCTCTTCGTAGCCGGGCCGCTGCTCGTAGTCCTCGCGCTCCGGCTTGCGCAGCCCGTGGGCCATCACGCCCCGGTCCCACTCGTCCTCGTGCAGCGCCCACTGACGGAAGCGCTGCTTGTTCTCGACGTTGAAGCGGTAGTCAAATCCGGCCTTGGCGTCGAAGGGCGTCAGGTGCATCTTGCCCACGTTGGCCGTGTAGTAGCCGGCCTTGCCCAGCAGGCTCACCCACGTTTTCTGCCACAGGTCGCCGTTCTTGCCCATCCCGGTGGTGTGCGGGTAGTAGCCGCTGAAGAGGCTGGCCCGATTCGGACCGCAGGCCGGCGCCCCGACGAAGCAGTTGGTGAAGCTCACGCCCTCTTCGACCAGCCGGTCCAGGTTGGGCGTGTCCATGTACGGAAACCCCAGCGCGTTGATGGTGTCGTAACGCTGCTGGTCCGTGTTGATCAGGATGATATTCGGCGGTCTCCGACCGTTCATTCTGACCCGCTGTCCTACGTCTTCTTCCAGGTCGGTTGAGGATTCCGCATTCGGGCAGCGCTCCATCAGAACCAGGCGCGGCGTTCACGCCCCGGGCGCGTATTATGCCGTTTTCCTCTTCCCCCTCCGAATCGGCCCACTGGCGAGCCGGGCTCAGTCCTCCGCCGGACCGAACACCGCCCCCGTGTCCGCCCCGGAAACGTTGCGCCGGTAGACCTCCAGGAACCCGCCCCGCACCTTCGGCTCCGGCGGCGTCCAGTGCTTACGCCGCTCCGCCAGCACCGCCTCATCGACCAGCAGGTTTAGCTTCCGTTCCGGGATATCGATTTCGATCAGGTCGCCGTCTTCGACCAGTCCGATCGGCCCGCCGTCCACGGCCTCCGGTACCACGTGGCCCACGCACGGCCCCCGGGTCGCGCCGCTGTAGCGGCCGTCGGTCACCATTGCCACCGACTCGCCGAGCCCCATCCCTACTAGCATCGCCGCCGGGATCGACAGTTCCCGCATACCGGGCCCGCCGCGCGGTCCCTCGTTGCGAATCACCAGCACTGTCCCCGGCTCCACGCCGGTGTCCATCAGCACCCGCCGGCAATCCTCCTCCGACTCCACCACCACCGCCGGCCCGGTGTGCACCCGCATAGCCTCGGCCACCGCGCTTTGTTTGATCACCGCCCCGCCCGGCGCCAGCGACCCGCGCAAGACCGCCAGCCCGCCCTCCGGCGCCAGCGGCTCGTCGATCTCGCGCAACACCTCCGGCGCGCCGTTCTGCACTCCCTCCAACCGCTCCGGCAGCGACTGCCCATAACTTGACATAACGCCATTGTGCAAGTGCCGTTCCAATTCCTTCAAAACCGCGTGCACGCCCCCCGCCCGCTTGAAGTCCTCCAGGAAGAAACCGGCCGCCGGTTTGAAATTCCCCAGCAACGGGGTGTCCCGGCTCAGCCGGTCGAAGTCGTCCAGTTCGAACTCCACGCCCAGTTCGTAGGCCAGCGCCAGCATGTGCAGGACCATGTTCATCGAACCGCCCACCGCCAGCGCGACCCGCACCGCGTTCTCGATGTTCTCGCGGGTGATTACCTTGCGATAGGTCCGTCCCGCCGGCAGCGCCAGCACCGCCTGCCGCCCGGCCTCCTCGGCCAGTTCCAACAGTTCCTTGTCGGTGGCCGAGGTGGTCACGTTGCCCGGTAGCGACAGCCCCAGCGCTTCGACGATCGACGCCATCGTGTTGGCGGTGCCCATCATGTTGCAGGTGCCCTCGGAACCGCAGATATTGCACTCGATCGCCAGGAACTCGTCGTCGTCGATCTTCCCGGCCTTGAACGAGCCGATCGCTTCCTTGATGTCGCTCGTCCCGCGGAACTTGCCTCCCACCTTTACCCTGGGCATATAGCCGCCGGTCACGAACACGCTCGGCAGATCGCACCGCGCGGCCGCCAGCATCATCCCGGGGATGATCTTGTCGCAGGAGCCGATGAACACCGCGCCCTGGAAGCTGTGCGCCTTCAGCATCATTTCCGCCGAAGCCGCGATCACGTCCCGCGAGGGCAGGATGTAGTGCATCCCCGGCCCCTGGGCGATCCCGTCGCAGCCGGCCACCGTGTTGAACTCGCTCACCATCGCCCCGGCCTCCCGCGCGCCCTTCTTGGCCGCCGCCCCCAGTTTGCGCAGATGCACGTGCCCGGCGGTCAGCTCCGACCACGAGTTCACGATCGCGATCATCGGCTTGCCGAAGTCTTCCGTCGTCAGCCCGGTCGGTCGGTACAGAGCCCGCGCGTAAGTGTTCTCCAGGCCCTGCAACGGAGCCTCAACCTCCGCCGGTTTGCTCGTGTCGTCGCTCAGCCGCGCAGTCCTCCATCAAGAAATGTCCGCTGGCCCGGTACGCCCTGGGTACCGTCTTCCGCGGGTGATCCCGATTCTAGTCGCCGCTCGCCGCCGCCCGAAAACCCAATCCGGTCGGCCCCGCCGACCTTCTTAGCCCAGCAGGGAGAGCAGCGCTCCCTGCACCGGGCCGGGCATCGCGCTCGCATAGCTCCCCAGGGTCGAGGTCATGCCCGACAGCCCGCCGCTTAGCATCCCGGTCGCTCCCGCCATCGCTCCGGAGCCCACGCCGGCGGCGTTCAACAGATTCAACGCTACCACCGTTTCCTCGGAAATGAAGTCCATCGCTGGGCGGTTGAAGTACACATCGGTCATTGCCGACAGATCCGGCGCCAGGCCCATATCGCCATACAGCGCCTCGGCCACCCGCATCGGGTCTGTGGCCAGCGCCCCGGCGAACACCGCCTCGTTCAACTTGGCCCGTCCCGCGTCGTCGAAGGTCACCCCGATCCCCTTCAGCCCGTCCTTCGTCAGCCGCGCCACCTCATCCAGCGTCATCCGCAGGCGGTCATTCAGTGTCGGCGCGTGCCGGTCCGTCACTTCCTTCAGTCCGTTCAGCGCGTCCAGCAGCGCCCCCACGCTTTCTTCGGAGGTTTCCCCGTCCTGCATCGTCTTCAGCGCCTTCGTCAGCGCTTCCATCGCGTCGTCCATATCGGCCAGCGTCGTTCGCAGCGCTGCCGCCCCGCCCACCTGGGTCACAATCGTGCTTTGTGCCGCGTCCAGGGACTGCAGGATTGGACTCGTGTTCAGCAGCGAACTGGGAATGCTGCCCGCGTCGCTGCCCGAATAGAGCTGGGTCGCCACGGCATGCGCGAACATCGCCTGCCCTTGAATCTGCCCGATGCTCAACTTCCAGCCTCCATGCCGAATGTCGAACTTGTCTGCCCATCCAATATTCGGCGAAATCACCCACCCGCCGCAGCCCGTCCGCCGCCCCTTCTAGCCCTCGCGGGTCGCCCGGATCGAGAACATCATCGGTACCCGGTCCTGCCCCTCCGGCAGCCGCCATCGGC
Organism: Chloroflexota bacterium; assembly: GCA_030744875.1. Classification (GTDB taxonomy): domain Bacteria; phylum Chloroflexota; class UBA11872; order UBA11872; family VXNJ01; genus JASLPR01. Next base: position 18,735 of record JASLPR010000076.1, on the reverse strand, counting down.
CGTCATCCCCCTGCACCATCGACGGCATCGCCTGCCACTCCAGGAACTGATATTCCTTCAGCGCCTCGATCCGGAAGCCGGCCTCGATCAGCGCCGTCACCGTCTCGCCGAGCCCGTGGGTCCACTCGTACTGGACCGAATGCTCCACCTTTTCCGGCACCTCAACGTAGGTCATGTCCTCGTCCCAGCGCTGCGGCCCGCCCTCGAAGTACGGGAGCGTGATCTCCAGGTGGCCGTCGGTGCGATCCAAGTCAATCGTATGCAGCACCGGGTGCCCGTCGCGCACGTAGAGCGTCCCGCCCGGCTTCACGAATTTCGCCGCCACCCGTGCCCATCCGGCGATATCCGGCAGCCAGATCAGTGCCCCGGTGCCGGTGTAGACGATGTCGAACTGCTCCGGCAGCACGTCCGGCGAGTCGTACAGTTCGGCCAGCACGAAACGACCCGGCGTGCCGCTCGCCTCGCTGATTTCCCGCGCCGCGGCGATCGCGGGCTCCGAGAAATCCACCCCGGTCACCACCGCTCCCAGCCGCGCCCAGGAAAGCGTGTCGTGCCCGATGTGGCACTGCAGGTGCAGCAGCGACTTCCCGGTCACATCGCCCAGTTCGGACCGATCAAACTCCACCATCTCGCTGATGCGTTCCGGGTCGGCCTTGAACCCATCGATGTCGTAGAAGGTCTTTGCCTTCAGGTGAATCGGCACCCGGTCGTCCCAGTTGGCGCGGTTCGCCGCGCGAAATTCGTCCAGCGGCATGGCTGTCTCGACCTACCGCCGCCGTCGGCGGCGGGCCGGCGTCGCCATCTGCCGCTGCCGTAGTCGGCGCTCGGTCCAGTAGCGAAACGCCACCCAAATCACCGCCGATACCAGTCCGATGCCGGCGATCGCCAGGAAGGTGTCCGCGATGTCGGTGCTCGGCTGGAAGAGTTGCCAGACCGCCCACAGCACCAGCCGGATTACGAACATCGCCCCGTAAAACGCCAGTGTCACCCGGATCGACCAGATCAGCCGCCGGCGGAACGCCGAATTGACGATGAAGAACGCGGCGATCACCAGGCTCATCAGGATCAGCAGCCGCAGCACGTCCCGCTACCTCGCCGTCGCCGCGCGGGCCGGACTAGCCGTCCGACTGCTCCTCGGCGATGCCCGTCAGCTGGTCCGGCGGGCCCACCACCACCAGGTCGTCGCCGGCCGCGATCACGTAGTCCCCGCCCGGCATCACCGTCATCTCCTCGGCCTCCCGTTTCACCGCCAGCACGTTCAGCCGGAATCCCTTGTCTTGCAACTTGCGCAGGTGCAATCCGGCCAGATTCGATCCGCCCGGCACCTTCACCTGCCGCAGCACGATCTTGCCCAGGCGCTCATCCACCAGCCACGAAATGACCTCCGCCACCAGCGGTCGAGTCAGCATGAAGGTCATCTGTTGCGCCCCGGCGTCGTAGGGAGTGATCGCGTGGTCGGCCCCGACCAGCCGCAACTTCTCCAGCGAAGATTCGGTCTCCGCCCGCGCCACCACCGGCACCTCCGGCGAGATCGTCCGCGCGGTCAGGGTCACGAAGGCGTTCTGGGCGTCATTCGCCAGCGTCGCCACCAGCCCTTTGGCCCGCGACAGCCCGGAGGCGATCAGCGCGCGTTCTTCGGTGGCGTCGCCCAGCACGGCCGGCAGGCCCACCGCCTGCGCCAATTGCACCAGCTCCTCGCCACGATCGACCACGCACACCATCTCCCCCTCCGCCAGCAATTCGTTCACCACCCCCTGGCCCATCCGCCCGTAGCCGCAAACGATGTAGTGACCCTCCAGCCGCGAAATCATGCGTTCCGATCGCCTCCGCTTGATGGTCCCCGCAAGGTGACCCTCCATTACGTATTCCGCCCCGATGGCGAGCAGATTCAGTCCCGCGGCCACCCCGAATATCACGATAAGGATAGTCAATACCGTCCCCGCCGGGCTCAAACGGTCGATGGTGCCGTAGCCGACCGTCGTGAACGTGATCACCACCATGTAGAAGGAATCCAGCAGTGACCACCCCTCCAACCAGTGGTATCCCAGCACTCCCACCAACGCCAGCACGACTACCGCCACCACCGATATCAGCAGCCGGCTGGAGTATTTCGATCCCCTGTCGATTACGTCCATCGCCCGCTCACTTCCCGGCGTCGCGGACTCATGCCGCGCCCAGCTTCCCGGTCCCGGCCGCCGGCCACGAACCCAGCACCTTCACCAGCGCGCATTGCCCGCGCAGATCCTGAATCGCCACTTCCAGGTCGGGGTCGTCCTCATGCCCGGCGATCTCGGCGAAGAAAACGTAGTCGCCGGCCTTCGCTTCCGAGCGACCCCGCGCTGGCCGCGTCTGCAGGTTCGACAGGTTCACCCCGTGCCCGCGCAGCGTGCCCAGGGCCTCATGCAGCGACCCGACCCGGTCCAGCACCGCGAACAGCAGTGCCGTGCGGTCGTTGCCGGTGGCCGGGTTGGCCGTCTTGCCCAGGATGAAGAAACGCGTCTCGTTCTCGGCGAAATCCTGGATGTCGGTCTGTTGCACGGTCAGGCCGTGATCCTCGGCCACCGCCGCCACTCCGATGGCCGCGGCCCGATCCTCGCCGGCCGCCCGGCCCGCTGCCGCCGCCGTGCTGCCTACCTCCACGCGCTCCGCCCAGCCCAGGTTCTGGGTCAGCCAGTCCTGGCACTGGGCCAGTGCCTGGGGGTGTGAATACACCACCTTCACCTCGCCGGCCGGGTACTTCGACAGCAGGTTATGGGCGATCTCGAGGGTCGTCTCAGCCACGATCCGCGAGCGCGTTTCGACAAAGGCGTCCAGCGTCTCGCCGACGGTCCCGGCGGTCGAGTTTTCGATGGGGACAACCCCGTAGTCGGTATCGCCGGCGTCGGCCATCGCGAAGATTTCGGTGATCGTGCGCGTCGGGCGATACGCGGCTCCGTCCAGGAACAGGTTCCGCGCCGCCTGGTGCGAGAACGTGTGATCCGGGCCCAGGAAGGCCACCCGCACGCGCTGCTGCAATCCGCGGCTGGCCGCCAGGATCTGCGAGTAAATCGCCGCCAAGGCCGCCTTCGGCACCCGGCCATCGTTGGCCGCCAGCACCCGGGCGATCACCTCGGCCTCCCGCGCCGGCGCATAGACCGTGCCGCCGTTGCCGGCCTTGGCCGCCCCGACCCGCGCGCTTAGATCCATGCGCTTGCGCAACGCCTCGACGATCGCGTCGTCGGCGGCGTCAATTTGTCGCCGCAGGTCGTCCAGGGACTCTTCCAAAGCCACGCTCCCGTGGGTGGGCAACGCAGTCGGCGAAGCGATTGTTTCGCGCCCCGGGTGCCCTGTTCCAGCGCCGCTATTCTTCCACAGCCCCCGGCGTCCGTCACCACACCGGCTCCACCGGCCTCTGATTCGGCCGCGTCCGCCGGTCGGTTTTGCCCTAGGCCGCCTACTCCTCCGGCCCCACCGTGCCCGCCAGGTGGGCCAGGTAGATCGGCACCATCGGCAGCACGCAGGGCGACAGGAATGACAGGGTCCCGGCCAGGAATGCCGGCGCCATCCAGGTCACCCCCAGCGCTTCCGAAGTCCCTTCCAACAGGAACGCGTCGTCCACCGCCGGCACCGTGCCCAGGTACCGGTTCAACTGTGACGTAATGTCGAACGCGATCATCACCCCGAACACCATCAGCGCCACCCCGCTCACCCAGCCCACCAGGGTTGAATGCCGCGCCAGCACCCGCAGGATCGACCGGGCGCGATCGATAAACGCCGCCGCCAGCAGGAACGGAATCCCCAGGCCCAGTGAATAGGCGAACAGCAGGAACATGGCCCCGGTGGCTTCGCTCTGGTTTAAAGCCGCCGTCAGGATGCCACCGAGGATGAATCCCACACAGGGCGTCCAGCCCACCGCGAAGGCCATCCCCACGCCCACCGACGCCAGCGGCCCGCGGGCCTTGGGCTGATAGTCCACCCGCTTCTCGCGATACAGCACCGAGGTCAGCCGGTACATCCCGGCGGTCAGCGGCCGGCGCAGCCCGGCCAGCGGCGCATCCTCATCCAAAGACACCAACTTGAAGGTCACGATCCGCAGCAGCCCGGTCACATGCAGTCCGAAGAGCACCAGCAGCACTCCCGCCACCAGGTTTATCCAGCGCTGCGACTCCTGCACCACCGACCCCACCAGCCCCACCGACGCGCCCAGGAACGAGAACACCAGCGTGAATCCCAGCACGAACAGCGCCGCGTGGGTCAGCACGCCCCGCTGCTGTCTCGCGGGCGGGGAAGCCGCCACGTCCATCTCACCCATTTCCGTATGCATAGTCCCTCGGTAAGTTTCCCGAATTTCAGCCTATATGATCCCCGGTCCGCGCACCCCACGTAGGTGAGTAGGTTTACCCAGCCGCCCACCTCCTCCTGCCCCCGATCGCCTATCCTAGGGCCGCCTCTAAGAACCCCCTGTAATCGCCGTCCCGTCGGCACCGTTTCCGGAGAGATCCCTTGCCCACTTACCTGACCGAACTCCAGTGCTGCGAATGCGGCCACACCGCTCCCGCCGACAGCCGCGCCAATCTCTGCTCTGAGTGCGGTGCTTCCTACCTGGTCCAGTACGACTTGGCGGCTGCCGCCAAGACCCTGAGCAAGTCCGACTGGGCGGCCCGCCCGCCCAGGCTCTGGCGCTACCGCGAGCTGCTGCCGATCGTCGACCCGGCCAACGAACTCGATCTCGGCGAAGGCGGCACGCCGACCACGCCGCTCCCGACGCTGGCGAAATCGCTGGGCGTGGAAGAGCTGTGGCTAAAAGACGAAGGCCTCAACCCCACCGGCACCTTCAAGGACCGCGGAGCGGCTACCGGAGCCGCCCGCGCCGCCGAACTCGGCGAAACCGACCTGGCTATGCCCACCGCCGGCAACGCCGGCAGCGCCTGGGCGGCCTACTGCGCTCGGGCCGGGCTGATGCTCCACGTCGCCATGCCCGCCGACACCCCGAAGGTCAACATGGCCGAGTGCCTGGCCTACGGCGCGCAGCTGTACCTGGTCAACGGCCTGATCTCCGATGCCGGCGCCCTCATCGGCGCCGCCTGCGCGGCGCACGGCTGGTACGACGTCTCCACCCTCAAGGAGCCCTATCGGGTCGAGGGCAAGAAGACCATGGGGATCGAGATCGCCGAACAGTTCGACTATCAGCTACCCGACGTCATCCTGTATCCCACCGGCGGCGGGGTCGGCCTGATCGGGCTCTGGAAGGCCTTCAACGAACTGGAAGCGCTGGGCTGGATCGGATCGGAGCGGCCGCGGCTGGTGTCGGTCCAGGCCGAGGGCTGCGCTCCGGTCGTGCGTGCCTTCGAGGCCGGGGCGGACTCGTGCGAATTCTTCGACAACGCCGCCACCGGCGCCGCCGGGCTGCGCGTGCCACGCCCCTTCGCCGACCGCCTGGTTATGCGCATACTGAAGGAGACCGAGGGCACCGCCGTCGCCGTTTCGGAACAACAGATTGCGGCTGCCGTCGCCGAACTGGCCGCTTGCGAGGGGCACTATATCTGTCCCGAGGGCGCGGCCGCCGTCGCCGCGCTGCCGCTGTTGCGCGAATCCGGCTGGCTGCGTTCCAGCGACCGCGTGGTCATCCTCAACACCGGCACGGCCCTCAAGTACGTCGACGCCATCGACCTGACCGGCGTGCCCGTTCTGGACCCCGGTTCCGCGCTCGCTCCGCAGGCCTGATACCGGGCCGCCGGCCGCCGGCCACCCCCGTTTCACTCCCGGTAACGGCCCGTTCCCTCCCGTGCTAGAACGCGCCGCTTGACCGTTCAAAAAAGCCGGTGTTACGGTGGCCCCGAGTAAGCCAGCCGGGGGAGCTGATGGAACAAGGCTCACAGGCCGAAAAGCTAGTCCTCGCCATCGTGCAGAACCAGCATGCCGGCGACGTTCAGACCGGCCTGTTGGAGTCCGATTTCCGGGTTACCCGCATCAATACCGCCGGCGGTTTCCTGCGCCGTGGCAACGTCACGTTCCTGGTCGGTGTCCGCGCCGAGCAGGTCGACGAGGTCATCGACATCATCCGCGCCCGGGCCCCCCGCCAGGACACCTCCGACGATCCCGACGCACCGCCGGTGGCCACCATGCTCTTCGTGCTACCGATCGGCCGCTTCGCCCGCATCTAAGGCCCCCCGGATTCCGTTTCCCGATTAGCCAGGCGTTAAGCGACGCCCCGGGGCTAGAGCCGGAGCGCAAGTTCCGGGGCCGCCGCCGTTTCTCCGCCCTCCGTAGAGTCTTCGAGGTCGGCAGGGGGCGAACCGTCTGCGGACTAGCCACCCCTCGGCCACGCCACCCCTGAGTGCTTTGCCGGCTGCTCGCGCCTACCCCGACAAAGAGTTGGGGGCCGGATAACGTACCGTCGCTGATCGCTCACCGGCCCCCGTTTCTATTTTCGACCTTTTGCCGGTTATCAACACAACGGGGTGGCCCATCGCCGCCGCAAAACGCGACCGCGATCGGCGCGCTGCGACAGTGAAGGCTCCCTGTGACAAAACCCACGCTCGCGGGGCAAAAAGAAGCGGGTCCGGCGCTCGTGCGCCGGACCCGCTTGGATCCAGAAGTAGACCCGGGTGGTCTAGTAGCCTTCCATCCCGGGCGCCGCGGTCGGCATTTCCTCGGGAATGTCGGCGATCAGGGCTTCCGTGGTCAGGATCATGCTGGCGATCGACGACGCGTTCTCCAGCGCCGAGCGGGTCACCTTCAGCGGGTCAATGATCCCCGCCTCGACCATGTCCACGTACTCCTCGGCGATGACGTCAAAGCCGATGAACGGGTTGTTGTCGGACTCGTGCCGCCGGGAGACTTCCTGGGCCACCACGCCGCCGTCGTAGCCGGCGTTGGCGGCGATGGACTTCAGCGGGGACACCAGCGCGACTCGCAGCGAGCGGATGCCTGCCGCCTCGTCGCCCTCGGCGGTCACGCCTTCCAGCGCCGGCAGCGCGTTCACCAGCGCCACGCCGCCGCCGGCCACGATGCCCTCTTCGATGGCGGCGCGGGTGGCCGACAGGGCGTCCTCGACGCGGTGCTTCTTCTCTTTAAGCTCGGTCTCGGTCGCCGCTCCGACTCCCAGCACGGCCACGCCGCCGGAGAGTTTCGCCAGCCGCTCCTGCAGCTTCTCGCGGTCGTAGTCCGAGGTGGACTCTTCCATCTGCGCGCGCAACTGGTTCACCCGGGCTTGGACGGCCTCTTCGGTGCCCTGGCCTTCGACGATGGTGGTGTTGTCCTTGTCGCAGACCACGCGGCGGGCTCGCCCCAGGTCCTCCAGGACCACGCCGTCCAGCCGCCGGCCCATGTCCTCAGACACGACCGTGCCGCCGGTGATGATGGCGATGTCCTGCAGCATTTCCTTGCGGCGGTCGCCGTAGCCGGGGGCCTTGACGGCCAGGCAGTTCAGCATCCCGCGCAGCTTGTTGACGACCATCGTCGCCAGCGCTTCGCCGTCGATGTCTTCGGCGATGACGATGAACTCTTTCTTACCGGTCTGGGTGACCTTCTCCAGCGTCGGCAGGATGTCCGCCACGGCCGAAATCTTCGAGTCGGTGATCAGGATGTAGGGGTCCTCGATCTCGGCTTCCATGCGCTCCTGGTTGGTCACGAAGTACGGCGAGATGAACCCGCGGTCGAACTCCATACCTTCCACGTAGCTGTCCTCGAGGCCCAGGCCCTTGGATTCCTCAACGGTGATCGCGCCGTCCTTGCCGACCTTGTCCATGACCTTGGCGATCAGGTCGCCGATTTCCTGGTCGGCCGCCGAGATGGCCGCGATCTGCGCGATCTCTTCCCGGCCCTTGATCTGCTTCGCCTGCCCCTGCAGGTTCTCGACCAGCGCGTCGACGCCCTTCTGGATGCCACGCTTGATGATCATCGGGTTGGCGCCGGCGGCCACGTTCTTCAGGCCTTCCTTCAGAATCGTCTGCGCCAGCACGGTGGCGGTGGTGGTGCCGTCGCCGGCCACGTCATTGGTCTTGCTGGCGGCTTCCTTGATGAGCTGTGCGCCCATGTTGGAGAACGGCTCTTCGAGCTCGATTTCCTTGGCTACGGTCACGCCATCGTGAGTAACCGTCGGTCCCCCGAACTTCTTGCCCAGGGCTACGTTGCGGCCCTTCGGGCCCAGCGTCGTCCGGACCGCGTTGGTCACGGTGTCGATGCCTTCGATAAGGCGCGCTCTTGCTTCCGCGTCCAGTGCTACTTGCTTGGCCATCTAGATTCCTTCCGCTCTCTTCTCTTAACGAGAATGGGTCGTAAACTCTGTTCCGTGGGAGCCGGATTGCGCCGGCCTCCCCTCCATGCCGCCCTCTACCGCGGACGGCAAATGTGGCGTGTCCTCGATAACGAAAAAGCCGCCCCGCGGACCGGTGTCCCGGTCAGGAAGCGCCTTCTACTTGGCTCGCTGGCTCGCTATTGTAACAACGTAAGCGCCCCCGTGTTAAGTGTTTCCTACAATTGATTAATTGATTCATGGGCCTCAAACTTTCCGCCGAACATTTGCGCCAGATGGACGCCCATTGCCGCGCCCATGTGCCGGAGGAAGCCTGCGGCATCCTGGCCGGCCGCGACGAGACCGTGGTCAGCGTGCATCCCGCCGAGAACGTCCTGCACAGCCCGGTCGCCTACGAGGTCAACCCCGAGGACCAGATCCGCATCTTCAACGAGATCTACGACCAGGACTTGGACGACATCGCCTACTTTCACTCGCATCCGTACTCGGAGCCGTTCCCCTCGCCGACCGATGTCCGCCAGGTCCACATCGGCCGGATTCGCCTGGTCATCCTCTCGCTGCGCGGACCGGACCCCGAGGCGCGCTCGTTCCTGGTCGGTGAAGACGAGATCGAGGAAGAGGCGATCGAGATCATCGACGGCTAGTCCTAGTGGTCCGACCTGCGAGCAGGTTGGGATCAGCCAAGCGGTAGTTCGATGTCGCATCCGCTGGTAGAGAGAAAGCAGGCTGTGTCTGCCACCGCGGCCCCGGCTAGAATCTCTATTACGCAATCCGACCGATCACTGGGGGAAGCCGTTGGCCATCAATCCTGAGCTACTGGCCAAGTACGAAAACCTGCTGAGCAGCCTGCGCGAAATGGGCAGCGCCGTAGTCGCCTATTCCGGCGGCGTCGACAGCACCTTCTTGGCCCACGCCGCCCACACGGCCCTGGGCGAGCGCGCCATCGCCGTCACCGCCGAGTCCCCCAGCTACTCCGATAAGGACCGCCAGGACGGACTGCGTTTCGCCACCCAGATCGGCATCCGGCACACCTTCGTCAAGACCACCGAGGTCGAAAACGAGGACTACGCCGTCAACGACGCCAACCGCTGTTACTTCTGCAAGGAAGAGCTTTTCACCCAGATCGACTCCTTTCAAAAGGAGCACCCCGAGTACGAGAGCGTCACCTACGGACCGGTCACTGACGACCTGGGCGACTACCGACCGGGCATGAAGGCGGCCATGCTGGCCGGCGCCCGGGCGCCGCTGGTCGAAGCCGATCTCAGCAAGGCCGAAGTCCGTGTGCTCTCGCTGCATTTCGAGCTTGAGTCCTGGGACAAGCCCGCCGCGCCCTGCCTGTCCTCGCGGATCGCCTACGGCGAGTACATCACGCCGGCCAAGCTGAGCCAGGTCGAGCAGGCCGAGGCGTTTGTCAGGGCCGAGGGGTTCACCGAGTTTCGCGTGCGCCACCACGACAACGTCGCCCGCCTCGAATTACGTACTGAAGACTTCGAGAAGTTCTTCGTCGACGGCCGTCGCGAGCGGATCATCGAGAACCTCAAGTCCGCCGGTTACACCTACGTCACCCTCGACGCCGCCGGATTCCGCTCCGGCTCCATGAACGACATCCTCGAGGCGCTTCCGCTCATCCAGTAAGGTCTCTACTCAGGGGACAGTTCTGCTGAAGGAGATCGGTGCCTGGCGACCTACAGCCAGGTTCAAGTGTGGGTGAAAGAGAACTATGGATTCGTCCCGAAGACTTGCTGGATTGCCCACCGCAAGGAAGCTAACGGCTTGCCCGTCAGGAGAGCGCCGAATCGTCGCGGCGCCGAACGTATGGTTCCATGTCCACCCACGAAGCGTGAGGCCATCGACAAGGCCTTTCGCCACTTCGGCGGCATGGTCTAGCGACTAGGTCGGGAGCCGCAAACCTCAGCCTAGTTTGACTCGCATGGCAAAGCGCGGACTAGGCTTCGCCCGAATCGTGGGGTCGTAGGTTGTCCAAATAGCCTGAGATCTCTTCGTCCGCCAGCCTCTGGATATCCAGCCCGGCCTGCCATTCTTGTGACGGCGATCGAGTGAGCAAGGCACTGGAATCAGGCTGGGGATTTGTACTAGCCCCCTTCAGGTAGGTTTCCAGCGCAGCGAGCCGGACAAAGACGTTTTCTGCCCGATAGTATGCGCCTGCAGCTGTGATCCATGCGTATCGCCCGACCTGAATCCACGATTGGCCGGACTCGTTCGATGCCATCACCGATGTTCGCAGATCGGAGAGTTCACTTGACCCCTTGAGGTTGATCATGCACAGGCCGTCGAGCTCGTCTGAGAGCTGATCAAGCGCCTCCTGAAAATGGCTAGGACGGAATCCCTTAGTAGGGCCTTCATACCTGTCGAACCACCTCTCAGTACTCGCGGTTCTGATTCGGTCGTAGGAGAGGCTTTCAGACAACGGCACCGTCAATAGGAAGGAGAAGAAGGCCGAATGATCGTGGCCTATTTTGATGTTGATAGGCTCGAACGGATCTCCGTCAAGATCCTCGGCACTCTCAAGGTACTCCGAGACGACCCGGTGAGGGACACTGACAAACCGGATGCTTGAAATGGCCTCGTCGGAGAGCTTGTCGATATCGGATTCTGACAGGCCGAATTTGGTGGCCAACCCTTCGATCCTCGGCCTTGTTCCTTCGCTGCCCGACAAGAAATGTCTCAAAAGCTGGTAGCACTCTTGCCGGATCAGAGACCGCCTTCTTGATGTTCTGGTATCGGCGTGAATCCCAAGCGCGTTGTCAATGGCCGAGCTGATATCAGCGAATTCATCAAACTCGCTCAGCCAGTTCGCCTCAGGGACCTCTCCTGCGCCCTTGAGCGCGGTTTCCATTTCGTCCTCACGCCGCACCTTTCGGGCGAATCTGCGCGTGAAATCGAGATCGTTAAATCGGTCGCTGTTTGCACCGTCTCTGATGTCTCAAGCAACGTCTTTGCGTATGAACGGAAGCAGCCTCGGTTTTCCCATTGCGCGATGTGACTCGTAGGCTTCGTCGTACCCCGCTTCAGTGATGCTCCTTGCCGGATCAAGGCCGATCAGCGAACCCCTCTGATAGCCGATCAGTAGTACGTACAGGTCCGAAGACCGTATTCTCTCGAAACACGTTTCGTAGGTACCGGGGCCTAGTACTCGGTCGGAATCGTTGTATTCACTGAGAAAGCAGTCGTACCCGAGCTCTCCGAGCCAGAAGTGCAATGCGGATCGCAAGTCATGCAAGTCCCGAACCGTCGAGCCGATGAACACTCTTGGAGGAGTTCCTTCGCCTAGTCCTGCCATTCCATCACTCCTCTGCTCCGCCTCCGAAGGTCAGCGGACGGACCTTCCCGTGCCGAGCGTTCCGTCTGATCCGTAGCGCGGTGCTTCAAAGTCAAGAATCCTACTCGACTCTGACCTGATCCCCAACGGCGACGGTGCCTGCTTCGACGACGCGGGCTTACCAGCCGCGGCGGCCGACGAGGGTCTTGATGAACTCGGCCTTCTTTTCTTCGCCGATGTAGGGGAGCTGACCCAGGATCCGGCAGGGCATGTCGTTCTCGGCCACCTCGGCCAGTACGTCGCCGAGGCGCAGGCGGACGCCCACGTTGAAGTCGGCGTTGACCATGCCCTCGGTGGTCACGTTCTCGCCCAGGTCGCCGGGCTTCACCGGTCAGCCCTCGTCGTTTAAGGCTTGCATCGTTTCGACGGGGAAGATCAGCAGGGCGCGGTCCGGATTATCGTTGTCGCTCTCGTGGCGGTGCCGGTTGTAGTCGCCCTCTATGCCGTCGGCGGTCACCCGGGCCGAGTCGACCGGCAGCTTGGGCAGGCGCAGCCCGCCGGCTTCCTTGCTCTTCACATGCAGTCCGATCACCTTCGCCATCGGTCCCTCCGGATCTTTTGCTTTGTGCCGCGATTGCCCGATCGCGGTCGCCGGTTCCCGAATCCCGCCCTCAGGTCGAACCTACCACGTCGCCAGGTCGCTCTACCCGCCGATCTCCAGCGTCGAAGGCGTCACCTGCTCCATGGCCGGTGTCGGCGCTTCGGTCGGCGTCGCCGTCGCGGTGGGAGTTGGTGGGATCGGAGTGGCCGTCGGAGTTGGAGTTGGCGTGGGCTCGACGCAAATAAGGCCGTCATGGATCCTCAGGTGGATGAAGTTGTTCCATTCGACGATGTTCTCCTCGAACAGCCCGGCGTTCTCCCCGGTGACGTGCTGAACAACTTCTACCCTTCGTTCCGGGTACCTGGTCCCCACCCTGTAGTGCACGATGTCGAAGCTGGCCTCGTGGCAGGTGAAACCACTGTTGAAGGTGAAAACGTCGCCGTCCACCACGGTCGGGCCGGGCGAGTTCTCCTGGTCGATGTCGCCGAGGGCCCTGCCCGGGCTGAACACCCCTTCCGTGATCTCCCAGGGCAGCAGCACGTCGACCGAGTACACCCGGACCATGTCCTCGTCGGTCGACTCACGGTACCAGGACATCGTCGATCGGAAGTTGCCGGCCTCGAAAGTTGTGGTCGTATGCACCAGGAACGTCCGGCCGACCGGAACCTGGTCCGGCATTGCCATTTGGACTGTCAACCAGTTGCGGGTTCGTTCGGTGACAACCCAGCTGAACGAATCTACCTCCAGCCGGACTGTAGCCGTGCCCTCCTCCGGCTCCAGCAGTACCTCCGTCGCCGACATCACATCGGCCCGCGGACCGCCTTCCGGGTCATCCGCGCCGCTGCTGACGTGCCAAACGATCGGTACGCCTTCACCGCCGTTCTCCACCCGAATCTCCAGAGTGGCCGGCTCCAGCAGTTGCAGCCCGTCCGGCTCCAGCCGCAGCGCCACCAACTCGCTGGCGTCCTCGAACGTAGCCGGCACGTCGTCGGCTTCCACCGGGCCGATCCGCACGTCACCCGGATCGATTCCCGGTGGCAAAGCTCCCGCCGGTATCGAGAGCTTTGCCGCTTCGTCGGTGGTCGCCAGTTCCAGCGCCGCCGACGGGGAAGCCGTCCTGGCGGGCTCTGGTGTTGCGACTTCAGGGACCGGGGTCACGACCAATGTCGCCGTCGGCACGGCTTCCACGACGGCGGGTGACGACGCGCCGCCGCAGGCCGCCAGCGCAATCCAACTGGCCAGCGCCAGCGCCACTCCTCGCCCGGCCCGGGTCTCCACGATGTTCCTCATCTGCCCCCCCCGGTCCCGTTCATTCGCGCTATTCTGCCACCAATCGACATCGCGCCGGCAACCCGAGGATCTGATGACCTGACCGACCCCGCCCCGCTCACCGCCACAATCCTAGGCGCCGGCGGCCTGGGTTCCAAGTTCGGCGCACGGATGGCCGAGGCCGGCGCCGATGTCTGGCTGATCGCCCGCAATCCCCACCACGCCGCCGCGGCGCGCAATCACGGGCTCACCATCGTCAAGGGCGACACCGAGCAGACGGTGCCGATCCGTGCCAGCACCGATTCCTTTGAGCCGTCCCCGGCCGAGTTCATCTTCGTCACCGTCAAGACCTACGATACCGAGGTGGCGGTCCGCCGGCTGGCCCCCTATCTCCACGAGGACGCCCTGGCGATTACGTTGCAGAACGGACTGGGCAGCATCGAGACTATGGCCGAGCATTTCGGCGAAGAGCGCTGCGTGCTCGGGGTGACGTTCGAGGGCGCCACGCTGCTCGATCCCGGTCGGGTCGCCGACATGGGTTCGGGAACCACCTATCTGGCCGCCGGCGACGCCACCCGCGAGCGCCTTGCGCGACTGGCCGAGGCGCTGACCGCCGGCGGTATTGAGACCGAGGTCCGCGAGCAGCGCGAGGTCGAGGGCCTGTTGTGGGGCAAGCTGGCGATGGCCTCCGGTATCAACCCGATCGCGACGGTCCTGCGGGTCCCCAACGGCGCGCTGTCCGAGTTCGAGGAGGCCTGCGAGCTTTCCCGGCAGGCCATCGCCGAGACGGTCGCCGTCGCCGCAGCCTGGGGCATCGAACTGGCCTTCGATCCCCACGAGCGCTTCGAACAGACCACCCGCGCGACGCGCGACATGAGTTCCTGCACGTTGCTGGACGCCATGCGCGGGCGGCGCACCGAGATCGACGCCATCTCCGGGGCGATTGCCGACGAGGGCGACCGCCTGGGCGTGCCGACCCCGCTGCACCGGATGCTCTGGAGAATCATCAAGGCCATCGAAGCCACCGCCGAGCGCCGCGTCCACGAGTAGCGCCGCCACTCAACCCAAAACGAAAGTCCGGGACGGACGTGGAAGAAGTCAGTACTACGATCCATATCGAAATCGGCACCGCCGCCGCCCCGCTGCTGGTCCGCTGGAACACCTACACCTACTGGACCGAGCCGTTCTCGAAATGGGGCCGCGACGACTCCTACGCGCTGTTCATGGATGAAGGCGTGGTCCTGATCGACCCGCGCGAGCCGGCCCCTGACAAGCGCGAGGAACTAGAGTCGCTCTGGGGCGGAAAATCGATCACCAGCCTGCTGACCAACGCCTGGCACGAGCGCGACTGCTACGGGTTCCGCAAGCGCCACGGCACGCCGGTCTGGTCGGCGGCCAGCGGCGAGGCCGAGCACGAGGGCCGGCCCGACCACCTCTTCAGCGAAGCCGATGAACTCCCCGGGAGCATCGAGGCGGTGGTCCTGTCCGACTGGTTCGCCGGCGACACGTTCTACTACTGGACCGCCCCGGGTGGCGAGCGCCTGGCGTTCGTCGGCGACGCCATCTCCGCCCCGCAACGCGACGGCCAGACCGAGTTCTACCTACAGCTCTACGGCCATCCGACGCCCGAGGAATTCATGGCTGCGTTCGAGCGGGTAGCCGATCGATCGATCGATCGGCTCTGTCTGGCCCACGGCGGCTCCCTGCCGGTCGATTCCCTCGCCCAACTCCGCCACACCCTGCAGAACGAAGAGGTCCTGCGCACCGACTGGCCGGCCACGATCCTGCCCCCGCCCGGCCGCTCGCCGCCGGACTGGTTCCCGGACTGAGCGCCCGCGCCTGACCCGCGCCTTCGGTACCCTCAACCCCAAACAAGAGCCCGGAACGGGCTCGCTATCCTAAACCCCAAACTGAACGTCCGGAACGGACCGGCTACCATCACCGCGTCTCCCCCCACCCGGAAACGGGCTCACCCGTGCGCATTGAACGAATCGAGACCCTCGCCTACCAGGCCCCGATAGACCAGCCCTTTGGCTTCTCGCAGTGGTGGTTCACGAAGCGCAGCGCGCTGCTGGTGCGGGTGGTCACCGACGACGGCACCGAGGGCTGGGGCGAGGTCTTCGCCCACGTCGAACCGACGGTCTACGGGGCGGTAATCGGCAAGGCGCTGGCCCCGGTCTACATGGGCGCCAATCCGCTGGACGCCGGCGTCCTCTGGGACCGCGCCTACAACCGCAGCCGGCCCTACGGGCAGAAGGGCATGATCATCAACGCGCTCAGCGGGATCGACATTGCGCTCTGGGACCTGAACGGCAAGATTCTCGGGCAGCCGGTCTCGCAACTGCTGGGCGGACGTCGTCGCGAGCGTATCGAGTCCTACGCGACCGGCCTGTACCGCACCGAGACCGACGACCTGCCCGGGGCGCTGGCGGCCGAGGCGCGCGGCTACGCCGAGCAGGGTTTCACCGCCATGAAGCTCAAGATCGGCTACGGCTTCGACATCGACATGGAGAACCTGCGCGCGGTCCGCGCCGCCATCGGCCCGTCGATCCGCCTGGCGCTGGACGCCAACCACGGCTACGACGTGCCCGACGCCGTCCGCCTGGGCCGGGCGGCGGCTGAGTACGACATCCTCTGGTACGAAGAGCCGGTAGTCGCCGAGGACAAGGCCGGCTACGCCGAGGTCCGCGCCCGGCAGCCGATCCCGGTGGCCGGCGGCGAGGAGGAGTTCACCCGCTACGGCTTCCGCGACCTGTTCGAGGCCCGCGGCGTAGACCTGGCCCAGCCGGACCTGGGCGGCATGGGCGGGCTTTCGGAGGCGCGGATCGTGGCCACGATGGCCAGCGCGTTCGGCGTCCGTTGCCAGCCGCACGTCTGGGGCACCCCGGTGGCGCTGGCGGCGTCGTTGCATTTCCTTTCCTGGCTGCCCGATGTCCCCGGCTCGGCCACGCCGACGCAACCGATGCTGGAGTACGACCGCAGCCTGCATCCGATCCGCGACAGCGTGGCGGTTGCGCCGGAGAAGTCGCTGCCCTGGGTCGACGTGCCCGACGGGCCCGGCCTCGGAGTGGAAATGCGGCTCGACGCCGCCGAGCAGTACCTGGTCGATCGCACGGTCATCACCGCCGCCGACGTCCGCGCGGCGGCCTCGACCCGCGAGTAGCCGTCCACGCCGGACTTTCCGCTATCCTCGCCCGATTGGCCCGCTATGCGGGGTGCCCTTCCCCGGAGTGATACGGCGCAGCGAGCGGTCGGAGACCGTCGTTGACGCTACCCCGGGGCGGCGGTACCCTCTCCGGCACCCGACGAGGGATCGCTCTGGCGGGCGCCGCGCGACAGATTGCGGCTGACCGCGAGCGTTTTTTTGTTTCCCGGGACAACATCGAAGAGCCGCCACCAGGAGCCCCCTTTGACCGTCCGCCGGCAGATCGAGCAACTCCTCGCCGCCGCCCTCGCCGCCGCCCAGGCCGACGATCGCCTGCCGGCCATCGACACCGACGATCTCGGCGTGGAGCGCTCGCGGGTCAAGGAAGCCGACTTCTCCAGCACCCTGCCGATGCGCCTGGCGCGAGCGGTCGGCGCGGCGCCGCGCGACATCGCCGCCACGATCGTCGACTCGATCGCGCCGTCGCCGATGCTGGCCGAGGTCTCCGTGGCCGGCCCCGGCTTCATCAATTTCCTGCTGGCCGACGCCTGGCTCGCCGAGCGGATCGCCGAGATTCTGGAATCCGGCACGGCCTTCGGGCGGTCCGACGCCGGCGCCGGGCGGCGCGTCCAGGTGGAGTTCGTCAGCGTCAACCCGACCGGCCCGCTCACCGTCGGCCACGGCCGCGGCGCGGTATTGGGCGATGTCCTCGCCCGGGTGCTCGACGCCACCGGCCACGCCGTGCAGCGCGAGTACTACGTCAATGATTCCGGCAACCAGGTCCGCCTGCTGGGCGCGTCGATGTACTCCCACTACGCGGCCGAGTTCGATGTCGAAGTGGCCTTCCCGGCCGGCGGCTACCTGGGCGACTACGTCGTCGACTGGGCCCGCGCCATCGCCGCCGAAGAGGGTCGGCGCTTCCTGGAGCTGGCCGAAGACGACGCCGTGGATGAGTTCACCCGGCTCGGCATCGAGCTGGCCCTAGGGGCCATCCGCGAGCATCTCGGCGAATTGGACATCGAGTTCGCCAACTGGTTCCACGAATCCGAGTTGCATGCCGCCGGCGCGGTCACCGGGGCCATCGACCGCCTGCGCGATCGCGGCCACGTGGCCGAACGTGAGGGCGCGGTCTGGTTTGTCCACGGTGACGAGGGCGACGATAGCGAAAACGTGCTGGTGAAGCGTACCGGCGAGCCGACCTACCTGACCACCGACATCGCCTACCACCGCAACAAGTTCGAGGAGCGCGAGTTCGAATTGGTCATTGACATTCTCGGCGCCGATCACCACGGCCACGCGCCGCGGATGCACGCTGCGATGGACGCGCTGGGTATACCGCGCGAGCGCCTGACCTACCTGATCTGCCAGATGGTGCACGTGGTGGTCGAGGGGATCCCGGTCAAGCAGAGCAAGCGCGCCGGTGATTTTGAGCTGTTTTCGCAACTGGTGGCCGACGTCGGCCCCGACGCCACCCGCTATCACATGCTGGCCCGCGCCGCCGACAGCCAGATGGAGTTCGATGTCGATCTGGCCCGCTCGCAGACCGAGGAGAACCCGGTACATAAGATCCGCTACGCCCACGCGCGGATTGCCAGCATCCTGCGCAAGGCCGCCGACCAGAAGATCGATACGGCGGAAGCCGATCTGTCGCTGCTGACCGAAGCGCCGGAACTGGACCTGATCCGCACGATGCTCGATTACCCGGAGCTACTGGATAGCGCCGGCCGCACGCTGGAACCACACCACCTGCCGCACTTCGCGCTGAACTTGGCCGGCCAGTTCAATTCCTACTACCACGTCCACCGGGTCATATCGGAGGACAAAGAGCGCACACGGGCGCGGCTGCAACTGGTGTCGGCGGTCAAGCAGGTACTGGCCAATATCCTCGGGCTGATGGGCATAACGGCGCCGGAGCGCATGGTGCGCGAGGCCGAGGCTGAGGCCGAGACCGGCGCCTAAGCGGGCATCCCGGCCGGCTCGCAGATCCCGGCCTGCATGTAGGCCGGGTCCGGGCACAGCCACAGACTGCCTGGTCTGGTTTGAATGAGAGCGCGGTGCCGCATGGGAAAAGGACGATCTTCGGGACTGGCGCCCACTTCGCGGGTTCTGCTAAGAACCTTGAGGCTCCGGATCGTCGGGTGATCGGTTGGGAGTCGGTCTGGCTCGGTTCGCAAATCCTTCTAGAGAACGATGATTTCGCCGGC
>JASLPR010000075.1 GCA_030744875.1 Chloroflexota bacterium | reverse complement strand
ACTCGTCCCACTCGGGACGGGGTTCGCGGGCGGCGCCCGCTCTGGGTTGCTCGGCTGCGGCCATCTTGCCTCCGTGATGGGTGGCCCGCTCCCCCCGGGGTCGGGCTGGATTCATTGTCCCACAGGCGCGGTCGCCGGTTCACATCGCGCGGGCGGTTTTTGCCTGACCGGCCGGTGGGCGTATCCTGAGAACTCTTATTCGATCCAACGATAGCGATGCCAACGAGACGCGGGGGTTTCATGAAGGCGATACAGATCACGGAGCTGGGCGGGCCGGAGAAGCTGACGCTGGTGGACGTGGACCGGCCGGAACCGGGCGCCGGCCAAGTGCTGGTGAAGATCGAGGCGGCCGGCCTGAACTTTATCGACACCTACCAACGGGCCGGGCTGTACCCGATCGAGCTGCCGTTCACGCTGGGCATGGAGGGCGGCGGGACCGTGGCGGCGGTGGGGCCGGAAGTGACCGGGTTCGCGGTGGGCGACAACGTGGCCTATGCGATGACGCCAGGGTCGTATGCGGAATACAACCTGGTGCTGGCGGCGATCCTGATCAAGGTTCCGGACGGGGTGAGCAACCGCGACGCGGCGGCAGTGATGCTGCAGGGAATGACGGCGCACTATTTGGCGCACAGCACGTTTACGCTGGAGCCGGGGGACACATGCCTGGTGCATGCCGGGGCGGGGGGCGTGGGCCGGCTGCTGATTCAGATGGCGAAGAACATCGGGGCGACGGTGTTCGCGACGGTCGGCACGGAGGAGAAGGCGGAGATCGCGCGCGAGTGCGGCGCCGATGCGACGATCCTGTATGACCAGGTGAATTTCCAGGAAGAGGTGATGCGGCTGACCAACGGCGAGGGGGTGGAGGTGGCCTACGACTCGGTGGCGAAGGCGACCTGGGAACGCAGCCTGCACTCGCTGAAGGAGCGCGGGATGCTGGTGTTGTACGGCAATGCCAGTGGGCCGGCGCCGGCGATCGATCCGTTGCTGCTGAGTACCAGCGGCTCGCTATTTCTGACCCGGCCGACGCTGGGGAACTACGTGTCGACGCGGGACGCGCTAGAGTGGCGCGCCGGGGACATCCTGAAATGGGTGCAGGACGGCTCGCTGAAGCTGCGCACCGAGATCGATTTCCCGCTGGCGGAGGCGGCCGACGCGCACCGCGCGCTCGAAGGGCGCAAGACGACCGGCAAGGTGCTGATAATCCCCTAGGCGCGACGAGTTCGCGAAAGGATCGGGTCCTTGAACTTCATTCTGGTGATGTCGGATTCGTTGCGGCGCGATCATGTCAGCGCTTATCGCAACCAGCCGGAGCAGTGGGCCTCGGGCGGCCGCTGGCCGGTGGAGACGCCGAACCTAGATCGCTTCGCCGACCGGGCCGCGCTGTTCCAGGACTTCTACGTCGGCTCGTTTCCGACGGTGTTGAACCGGCGCGAGCTGCACACCGGGCGCTCGGTGTTCACGTTCGGCGAGTGGGAAGCGCTGCCCGAGCACGAAACCACCATGAGCCAGGTGCTGACGGCGGCCGGCTACAACACGATGCTGGTGGCGGACACGCCGCACATCTTCCGGCGCGGTTTCAACTATGAGCGCGGTTTCGCCGGCTTCGAGTGGATCCGCGGGCAGGAAAACGACGGGCACTTCACCGATCCGCCGGAGGTGCCGGTGCCGTTTGCGCTGAACAAGATGCGCAGCAACGCGGCGTCGTTCCAGACGCATGGGCGCAACGCCGCCCACCGCGTCCAGGAAGCCGATCATCACTGCCCGCGCACGTTCCGGGCGGCGTCGGAATGGCTGGAGCGCAATCACGACAACGGGCCGTTCTGCCTGGTGGTGGACACCTTCGACCCGCACGAGCCCTGGGACGCGCCCGACTGGTACACCGACAAGTACGACCCGGACTTTGACGGTGAGTCGATCTCGTTTCCGAAATACGACTACTGGGAGAACTTCCTCTCGCCGGAGGAACTGCGCCACTGCCACGCGCTGTACTGCGGCGAGGTGTCGCTGATGGATCGCTGGTTCGGCGAGATCATGGCGACGGTGAACAGCCTGAACCTGTGGGACGACACGGCGATCGTTTTCATGTCGGATCACGGGTACTACTTCGGCGAATACGGGCTGATCGGCAAGGCGATCATGATGGAGGACGTGCCGGCGCATCCGTTCCCGCTGCACCCGGCGGTGAATCACCTGCCGCTGATCGCGCATATCCCGGGGATTACCTCGGCCGGGCAGACGGTGAACGGTTTCGTGCAGCCGCAGGATTTCATGCCGGCGTTCCTGGAACTGGCCGGAGCGCCGGACCTGGGGACGATGCACGGGAAGTCATTCGTGCCGCTGGTGCGGGGGGAGGCCGGGCAGGTGCGCCCGGCGGCGATCTCGTCGCACAGCATCGTGGCGCCGGTGGCGGGGCGGCCGAGCACGATCGTGACCGAGGAATGGGCGCTGATCATGGGCGCGCCGGTGACCGACGCGACCCCGGCACGCACGGAAGGTATGCTCGGCGGGACCGGCGTCAACGTGCTGGGCCCGCAGCGCCCGCCGTTGCGCCCGGAGGAACCGGGCGAGTACGCGATCGCGCCGCATCTCTACCGCACCGTCGAGGATCCGCACCACGCCGAGGATGTGATCGCCGATCATCCCGACGTGGCCCGGGAGTTGCAGGCGCTGCTGATCGAGTACCTGGAGTCGGTCGATACCGACGAGAAGTACATCGCCCCGCGGCGGGAGATGACGTTCGGGTAGAGGCGGGGCTGTCTTCTGCGGATAGGTGAATCAGGCGGGGATGGCGGTTGATGTTTGTGCTAGCGTGACCGCAGTTCAAGCAAGGGGGCATATGCTCGAATTCGGCATTCCAGCGAAGAAGCTACCGCTGCCGCTGAGGGCGCGCGATCGGTTCCCGATCTTCATCCGGGCCGCCTGGAGAATGTTCGTCGAGAATCCC
>JASLPR010000074.1 GCA_030744875.1 Chloroflexota bacterium | reverse complement strand
GCCGGTATGCAGCGAGCCGGCATCATCCTCGGGAGCTACCGCCACCGTGGCAATGTCTAGCTCGGCCGCCGCCCGAATGATCCGGATGGCGATCTCTCCACGATTCGCCACGAGCAGTTTCATCCTGGATTCCTGTTCTTCTTCCTATCGGCGAGATCGCTGCGTCGACACCGGCTACCAGGTATCGACGTTCGGTCGCTTCTTCTCGGTGCGGGGTGATACTGGTGGCAGGCTTCGGAGCCCGTGAGCGATCCACGCGCGTGTCTCCGCCGGGTCGATGACGTCATCGATTCCGTAGCTTGTGCCGCCGGAGTTGACCGCCCCCGCTCGATCGATCAATTCGGCAACCCGCCGCTCGTACACTGCCTGGCGCTCCTCCGGATCGTCGATGCCATCCAGTTCGTCGCGGAAGGTCAGTCTGACGCGGCCGTCAATGGTCATATCGGCGAACTCGGCCGTCGGCCAGGCAACCGTGAAGAACGGCTCCAGCGAACTGCCGCCGCACATGGCGCGCACGCCCATGCCGTAGGCCTTGCGCACGACTACACCGAACATCGGCGTCGTCATGTTGGCGCCCGTGACAAACATGCGCGCAGAGTGCCGCAGCAGCGCCGTGGACTCATGCTCGGGCCCGACCATGATTCCCGGGCAGTCCATCAGCGACAGCACCGGCAGATCGAAGGTGTCGCACAACTGGAGGAAGCGCGCGGCCTTGTCCGATGCGTCACTATCGATCGCGCCCGAAAGGTGGTGCGGATTGTTGGCGATGAGGCCCATCGGCTGGCCTTCAACGCGGATGAAGGCGGTGATGATGCCGGTGCCGAAGGCTTCGCGGATCTCGAGAATCGACCCCCGGTCAGCAATGGTCTCGATAATCTCCCGCATGTCGTACAGCTCGGAACGGTTCTCGGGCACAACCCGGCGCAGCTCGCCCTGGTCGTGCGCCTCCCAGTGGTCGATCGGGCCCTGGAAGTAGGAAACGTACTTCTTGGCAGCCTCGATCGCCTCCTCGTCGTCCTTCACCAGGATGTCCACCACGCCGTTGGGTACCTGGAAGGACATGGGGCCGACCTCTTCCGGGGTGTAGATACCGAGGCCGCCACCCTCTATCATGGCCGGTCCGCCCAGGCCAATCGTCGAGTTCTCCGCGGCGATGATGACGTCGCAGGACGCCAGCATGACCGTGTTCCCCGCGAAGCAGCGCCCGGAGTTCACGCCCACCAGGGGGACGAGGCCGCTGAGCTGCGAAAGCTTGGTGAACGTGTAGGAGTCGATGGGAACGCCGCCACCGCCCCGGCCGGCGATGTCAACGGCGGCGGCGGCGGAATCGGCCCCCGCCGCGCCGGCGGTGCTCCGGGTCTCGGGCTCTCCCCCGCTGATACCGGGCCGGCCGCCCCCGCCCTCTGCAAAGAGCACCAGCGGCAGCCGGTAACGTCCTGCCAGCTCGTACATCCGGTCCTGCTTGTAGTGCCCCCGGCCGCCCTGGGTCCCGGCGACCACCATGTAGTCGTAGTGGACGACGATCGCGCGAGAGCGGTCCGCGTCAAACAGATCGCCGTTGACGTTACCGATTCCCATGACGAGGCCGTCGGCCTGGGTGGTTTCGCGCAGCCATTGCTGCTTCTGCCAGCTGGCAGCGGTGACCATCGGGCCGTACTCCCTGAACGTACCGTCGAACAGGTGCTCGATGTTCTCGTGTGGGCTGCGCTGGCCCTTCGCGTGGCGCCTGGCGATCTTCTCCGCCCGGAAGTCGTCGTGGGTGTAGGAGCGGCGTTCGTTCACCAGCGCCAGATCGCTTCGTATGTGGTCGGGGTCGATCTTCTGGCCGGGCACCACCGGACCATCATCCACATCCGCCTCCGCGATAAGGAGCACTGGATCGCCCTCGCGGATGGTCTCGCCGACGGCCACCGAGACGGCGTGGATCACGCCGCTGCGGTCCGCCCTGACGACGTGATGCAGCTCTAACAGCTCGATTGTGGCGACCGGCCGGCCAGCCACGACCTCGTCACCCTCGGCGACGTCGACTGAGATGACCGTGCCCTGGATTGGCGCCGGGAGACTGACCGGACCGGCCGGCTCGTCGACATCGCCCGCTTCGGTGTCCTGAGACTTCACCTGCTTGTCATGGTCGAACAGGGCAAGCGGGTCCCAGCTGTCCTCGACCCGCGCGCCGGCATAGCCGTCCTCCTGCGGCGAGGTCTCGCGACCAGCCGAACCGCCGGCCGGCGCGACG
>JASLPR010000073.1 GCA_030744875.1 Chloroflexota bacterium | reverse complement strand
CGTAATCTGGTGAGAAGATGATTCCTTCCCGGGGTAGGGAGGACGGCCGTGAACCAGCGAGTACAGCGTCTGCGCGACGCCCTCATCGATGCCACTACGCACATCTGCGCCGAGCGCGCCTGCTTGCTCACCGAGTCTTGGCAAGACACCGAAGGCATGCCCATCATCTGGCGCCGCGCTGTCGGCCTAGCCCATATCCTCGACAACATGACGGTCAGCATCTTCCCCGGCGAGCTCATCGTCGGTCACCACGCCGTCCCGCTGGTCGCGTCCTCGGTCTTCCCCGAGTACGGTATGGAGTGGCTCGAGCGCGAACTCGACGAGCTGTCTGGCCGCCCCCTCGACCCCTTCCACGTCACCCCCGAAACGAAGCAGGAACTCGAGCCCATCTTCCGCTACTGGGACGGCAAGACCCACGCCGACCGGGTCCGTTCCGAGACCCTGCTCACGCTGCCCGACGCCGCCCTGCCCGCCTGGGACTCCCACAACGCCGTCCTCAACCAGGCCGTCCAGAACTCCGGCAAAGTCAGCTCCGGCGACGGCCACGTCATCGTCAACTTCACCCGCCTGCTGGAACGCGGCGTCAACGGCGTCCTCGCCGACATCGACGCGCAGACGGCCCTCGCCCAGGCCGAGGTCAGCGACCGCGCCGCCGCCAAGAAGGTCCTCTTCCTCAAGTCTTCACGGACCGTCATGGAGGCCATGATTCGCTTCGCCGGCCGCTACGCCGCTGAGGCCCGCCGCCAGGCCGATGCGGAAAACGATCCCGCCCGCCGCGAAGAGCTTCTCCAGGTCTCCGCCAACTGCGAAACCGTCCCCGCCAATCCCGCCGAGACCTTCTGGCAGGCCCTCCAGAGCACCTGGTTCCTGCAACTCCTTGTCCAGGTTGAGAGCAACGGCCACTCCATGGGCCCCGGCCGCCTCGACCAGTTCGCCTACCCGACCTACGCCCGCGACCTCGCCTCCGGCGCCCTGACCGCCGACACCGCCACCGAACTCGTGCAGTGCTTCATCATGAAGTTCAACGAGATTCGCAAGGCCCGGCAGACCTCCCACACCCGCGTCATGCACGGCTACCCGATGTTCCAGACGGTCACGCTGGGCGGCCAGCGCTCCGACGGCAGCGACGCCAGCAACGACCTCACCTATCACATGCTCGAGGCCATGGCCGGCGCCAAGATGCAGGAGCCCACCTTCATCATGCGGCTGCACAGCCACTCGCCTCCGAAGCTCGAAGTCGCCGCCTGTCGCGCGGTCATCGAGCACGGCGGCGGCTTTCCCGGCTTCTTCAACGACGAGGTCACGATCCCGCTGCTCACCAACGTCGGCGTCGATCTCGAAGACGCCCGCGACTGGGTCGTTTGCGGCTGCTCCGAGCCGCAGGTTCCGGGCAAGCACAACACCATCACCAGCGGCACCTGCCACGTTAATCTGCTCAAGATCTTCGAGATCGCCATGCACAACGGCGCGAACCCGGCCACCGGCATCACCGTCTATCCCGGCACCGGCAGCCTGGCTGATTTCGGGAGTTACGACGAAGTCGTCCGCGCCTTCCGCCACCAGCTGGACAACTACCTCAGCCTGGTCCCGGTGCTCGACAACGTCACCGCCCAGGCCCACACCGACCTCACCCCCACCCCGCTCCTCTCGGCCTTCATCGACGGCCGCATCGAGATCGGCAAGGACGCCTCCGAGGGCGGCTCGCCCAACTACCAGAACACCATCACCCTGGGCCACGGCACGGCCAACGTCGGCAACTGCCTGGCGAGCATCAAGAAGCTGGTCTTCGACGACGAGGTACTCACCGGCGCCCAGGTCTTGGAGGCCATGGACAGCGACTACGCGGGCGAAGAAGGCCGCCGCATCCGCAAGCTGCTCCTCGACGCGCCCAAGTACGGCAACGACATCGAAGAGGTCGATCGCATCACCGCCCGGGCCATGGATTGGTTCTGCGAAGGCATCGCCGCCTACACCCCGTTGCGCGGTGGGCACTACTGCCCCACCCCACAGACCCTCTCGGCCAACGCCTACACCGGCGAAGTCATCGGCGCCACGCCCGACGGCCGCCTGGCCGCCTCGCCCACCGCCGACAACGTCTCGCCGATGGCCGGCACTGACCTCAACGGCGCCACCGCCACCATGAAGTCGGTCGCCCGGCTGGACCACGAAAAGGCCACCAACGGCACCATCCTCAACGTCAAGTTGCATCCCACCGCCGTCAAGGGCGGCGACCGGGTCCAGAAGTTCGCGGCGCTGGTGCGCGGGTTCTTTGACCTCAAGGGCATGCAGGTGCAGTTCAACGTCGTCGATGCCGACGTCCTGCGCGACGCCCAGGCCAACCCGGAGAAGCACCGCAACCTCATCGTCAAGGTCGCCGGCTACAGCGCGCTCTTCACCAACCTCGATGCCCGCCTCCAGGACCAGATCATCCAGCGCACCGAGCACGCCCTCTAGCCGGTGAACACAGCCGGGGCCGGCGGGCCGTTGGACGCGAAGACGGCCTCGCCCACCGACGCCGTCGCGGATTCAACCCCGGCCGCGATCTTCAACATCGAGCGCCACGCACTGCACGACGGACCCGGCATCCGCACGCTCGTCTTCCTCAAGGGCTGCCCCCTGCGCTGCTTCTGGTGCAGCAATCCCGAGGGCCAGCTCCGCCGCACTGAGCTGATGTTCACCGCCAACAAGTGCGGTTCCAGCGGCCGCTGCGTCGGCGCCTGTCCCGAAGACGCCATCGCCTGGACTCCGGGCGAGAAACCGGTCATCGACCGCGAGCTCTGCACCGTCTGCGCCGGATGTGTCACCGCCTGCCCCAACGGCGCCTTCGAGACCGTTGGCAAGGACTACACCGCCCGCGAAGTCCTGGCCGAAGTCGAGAAGGACTACATCTTCTACCGCAGTTCCAGCGGCGGCGTCACCGTCAGTGGCGGCGAGCCGATGGTCCAGTACAAGTTCATTGCTGAGCTGTTCGAGCTCTGCCGCGAGCATGGCATCGCCACCGCCATCGAGACCTGCGGTTACGTCCCCTGGTCGCATTACGAGGCCGTCATTCCGTATCTCGACCACGTCCTCATCGACGTCAAGCACACCGACCCGGAAGTTCACTACGAAGGGACCGGCGTCGATCCCGCGCGCATCCAGGACAACGTCCGCTGCCTGGCCCGCACCGGCATTCCGATGATCGTCCGCGTGCCGGTCATCACCGGCTTCAACGACTCTCCCGAGCACATGCGCGACCTGGCGGACTTCATCGTCGACGCCGGCGTCACCGAGATCCACCTGCTCCCGTACCACAGCCTTGGCGAGGTCAAGTACGCCGGTCTCTTCCGCGACTATCCCGCCGAGGGGACTCGCCCGCCATCGGCCGAGCGCATGCGCGAGCTGCTGCAGATCCTCCTCGACGCCGGCCTCACCGCCTCCATTGAGGTCTAAAGACCTAGCGGACCGCCCCCATGAACTCCGCCGCGCCGGCTCCCAGCCACGGGTTCCAGTTCGTCCCGATGAACTGCACGCCCATCTCCACGTATTGCTTCGCCCGGTCCGCCCCGCCGACCCCGCCGGCTACCTTCCCCGCCGCCACGATCCGTGCCAGCGTCTCGTCCACCACCTTCAGCACCCGCGGATCGGACATGCTCGGGATGCCCATGCTCTGCCCCAGGTCGCCCGGGGCCACGAAGAACACGTCGATGTGATCGACGGTCAGCATCTCGTCCAGGTTCTCCACCGCGATCACGTCTTCGATCATCACCACCAGCAGCGACTGGTCATTCGCCTGGCCCACGAAATCGTCCACCCCGTACGACTGCCGGCCCGAGAAGAACCCGCGATGCCCGATCGGGTGGAACTTGGCCGCCTCCACAACCTCCCGCGCGTCATCGGCGGTGTTCACGTGCGGCACAACGATGCCGGTGGCGCCCACGTCCAGCGTGCGATAGATGATGCCCGGCTCGATCCGGTTCGCCCGCACCAGCGAGGCCATCCCCCACAGATCGCAGGCCCGGGTCAGGTCCGGGATATCGCCGTAGTCCACGTCGCCGTGCTCCGCCTCCAGCCACACGGCGTCGAATCCCAGCGGCCCCACCAGGTCCACCATGCTCGCCGGCATCGGCCCGCCCTGGATGCACGTCACCGTCCCGCCGTTGGCCAGTTTCTCCTTCGCCCGGTTCGGTCGAATGTCGCCCATGTCGTGCTTCTCCCTTGAGTTTCAGAGCCCGCCCACTATAGCCGCGGAGGCGTTGTCCCTTTCCCGAGCGTCTTTCGTCATTACAATGTCGGCACCATTTCGACCGGGGAGGGTTTCATGGCCGAGCCAAGTTCGCAGCAGCGGGTCCTGCAAGCCATCGACCATCGCGAGTCCGACCGCGTCCCGCTCGACCTCGGCGCCACCAACGTCACCGGCATGCACGCCAATACCGTCTACGCCCTCCGCCAGGCCCTCAAGCTCGACCCGCCGGGCACGCCGGTCAAGGTCGTCGAGCCCTTCCAGATACTCGGCGAAATCGAGCCCGACCTCATGGACGCCCTCGAGGTCGACGTCGTCCAGTTACCTTCCCCGCGCACCATGTTCGGCTTTCCCAATCAGAACTGGCGCGAATGGCAGACCCCCCAGGGCGTCCCCGTCCTGGTGCCGGAGAGTTTCAATACTGACCCGGAGCCCGGCGGCGACGTCTTCATGTACCCCCAGGGCGACAAATCCGCCCCGCCCAGCGGCCACCTGCCGGCCGACGGCTGGTACTTCGACGCCATCATCCGCCAGCAACCCATCGACGAGGACAACCTCAAGCCCGAGGACAACCTCGAAGAGTTCCCCCTCGTCAGCAAGGAGGACCTGGACTTCTACGAGCGCGAGTCCCAGCGCGTCCGCTCGGCCTCCGATCGCGCCGTCGTCAGCGGTTTCGGCGGCACCGCCTTCGGCGACATCGCCTTGGTGCCGGGCCTGCAGCTGAAGCACCCGCGCGGCATCCGCGATGTCGAGGAGTGGTACGTCAGCACCCTGTCGCGCCGCGACTACGTCTACGAAGTCTTCGACCGCCAGTGTGACATCGCGCTCACCAACCTGGCCCGTATCCACGCCGTCGTCGGCGACCGCATCGACATCCTCTTCGTCTCCGGCACCGACTTCGGCATGCAGACCGGCTCCATGATCTCGCCGGACCACTACCGCGAGCTCTTCCAGCCCTTCCACACCCGGGTCAACGACTGGATTCACGAGAACACCACCTGGAAGACGTTTATTCATTCCTGCGGCTCGGTCGCCAACCTGCTCGAAGGCTTCATCGAGTCCGGCTTCGACATCTTCAACCCGGTCCAGGTCTCGGCCACCGACATGGGCGCCGAGAGCCTCAAGGCTCGTTTCGGCGGCCGCATCGCCTTCTGGGGCGGCGGGATCGATACCCAGTACACCCTGCCCTTCGGCACCCCCGACAAAGTCCGCGCCGAGACTCGCGAGCGCCTGCGCATCTTCGGCGCCGGCGGCGGCTTCATCTTCAACCCGGTCCACAACATCCAGCCCAACACCCCGGTCGAGAACGTGCTGGCTCTCTACGAAGCCGTCCGCGAGTACCGCGCCTACCCTGTCACCTGACCCTTCGGGTTTCTCTATTTAGGGCAACCTGCGCTTGCGCGGCCAACGAGCCTTCCTGCCGTACCGGCCCTACATCGCCGCGCAGGCCGACTCGATTCGCGCCAGCGCCTCCTCCATCACCGCCGGGGTGTGCGCCCCGCCAAAGCCGTGGTGACCCAGCGCCATCTCGTACGAATGGAAATACACCCCCTGCGCGAAGCAGCTACTCACGAACCGGCTCAACAGCGCGTGATCGTGGGTCGCCGCCACGTGGTATTCCTTAACCTCCACCTCCGGGTCCAGCCCGAAGTACATCCCGAACCGCGCTCCCAGTCCCTGCACCCGGCAGTGGATTCCGCTCCGCGCGAAGATATCTCGCAGACCTGAATAGAGCTTCCCGGCCATCGCCATGATTCCGTCCGGCCCGTCGTAGAAACCCGGTTGCGTGATCTCCTCTAGCACCGCGATCGCTGCCATGATTCCCAGCAGGTGCCCGGTGTAGGTCCCGCTGTGGGCCGCCCCTCCCAGCGGGCTGAAGGTCTCCATCACTCCGCGCTTCCCCGCCACCACCGACAGCGGCATCCCGCCCGCCACCGCCTTACCCAGCACCGTCACGTCCGGCGTCACCCCGTAGTAGCCCTGGGCGCAGTCGGTCCCGGTCCGGAACCCCGACAGGATCTCGTCGTAGATCAGCAGCGCGCCGTTGTCGCCCACCACCTGCTGCACCGCCGCCATGTAGCTCTTCTCCGCCACCAGGCAGCCCGAGTTGTAGTTCACCGGTTCCACGATCACCGCCGCGATCTCGTCCGGATAGCGGGCGAACGCGTTTTCCACCGCCGCCAGGTCGCGCCACGGCGCCACCAGTGTGAACTCCGCGAACTCCTCCGGGATTCCCTCCGAGTCAATCGTCGGTTTGATCAGTTCTCCTGGCACCGGCTCCTTCGGATCGGGATGGGTGCTGAAGTTGACCAGTTCGTGCAGACCGTGAAAGTGCCCCTCGAACTTCAGGATCTTCTTGCGCCCGGTGTGCGCCCGCGCCAGCCGGATCGCCGACATCGTCGCCTCCGATCCCGAGTTCGAGTAGCGCACCAGCTCCGCCCCCGGCACCAGTTCCACGATCTTTTCGGCCAGCCGCCGCGGGTGCTCCGTCTCCGGCCCCAGCACCATCCCCATATCCAGCGCCGCCTCGACCCCGGCCCGGATTTCCGGATGGTTGTGACCCAGGAAACTGGCCCCGAAGCCGCCGTGGAAGTCCAGGATTTTCGTCCCGCCCGGCGCGATCATGTACGGCCCGTCGCCGCGCTCCACCAGCACCGCCCGGCCCAGTGCCGGGTTGATCCGCGCCGACGCCGACACTCCGGCAACCAGCACCTGCTCCGCCGCCGCGAAGAACGCCCGGTCCGCCTGCGCCTGCCCGTCGCCCGAGTCCGTGCCCATCGCCTGACCTCCAACCGTGCCGGTCTACCCGGCGGCATTCTACAAGTCCCCCGCCGGCGGCCGGCCACCCACCGGGCAATCCAACCCGCCCCTGCGCTAAAGTGGCGCCCCACCGGCAACCTAAGAAACGAGGCTCTGCATGAACGTCGTCATGATCATGAACGATACCCTCCGCTACGACCACGTCGGTGCCAACGGCAACGATTGGATCCAGACCCCCAACCTGGACCGCTTTGCCGCCGAGTCGGCCGTGTTCGATCGCCACTACTTGGCCTCCTTCCCCACCATCCCCAACCGCCACGAGATCATGAAGGGCCGCGTCGGCGCGCCGTTCCAGAAGTGGGGTCCGCTCGAGTGGGACGTGCTGACCCTGCCCGAGGTCCTGCGCGACAACGGCTACGTAACCATGCTCATCAACGACACCCCCCACCTGATGAACTACGGCTACGGTTTCGACCGCCCCTTCCACGCCTGGCAAATGATCCGCGGCAACGAGGTTGACCGCGTCCGCACCGACTACTTCGAAAACGCCGAGTACGACTACGACGGCAAGCTCCAGGACTCCGCGCGCATGTCCCTCTACCACCGCCAGACCAGGGACCGCCTCACCGAGGCCGACTGGTTCGCGCCCCAGGTGATGCAGGCCGCCTCCGACTGGCTGGAGCGCAACGCCGGCCACGACGACTTCTTCCTCTGGGTCGACTCGTTCGACCCCCACGAGCCCTGGGACCCGCCGCAGCACTACACCGATCTCTACGATCCCGGCTACGAAGGCGTCGTCCCGGTCTGGCCGCGCTTCGGCGATCCCGCCGACCTGTACACCGAAGCCGAGATGAAGCACATCCGCGCCCTCTTCGCCGGCGAAATCACCATGTCCGACCGCCACATCGGCCGCGTTCTCGACACCATTGACCGCCTGGGCCTGCGCGACAACACCATCGTCATCATCGTCTCCGACCACGGTTTCGGCCTTGGCGAGCACGACTACCTGGGCAAGAAGCCCATGTACCCCGAGACTAACCACACCATGCTGATGGTGCGCCATCCTGACGGCATCGCCGCCGGCAAGCGCATCTCCGCCCTCGCCCAGCATCCCGACCTCACGCCGTCGCTGCTGGACGTGCTGGGCATCGAGCCGCCCGAGGAAATGGGAATCCAGGGCAGGTCCTGGTTCCCGGTGCTCAAAGGCGAGAAGCGCACCCACCGCTCGGCGGCCATCTCGGGCACCTTCCCGACCTACATGCCGCCCGGCTCCGAGTTCAGCCGTTTCATCGGCCCGAAGGGCGGCTGGACCGGCATCACCGCAACCAACAAAGACTGGTGGCTCATCGACAATCCCGACCCGGACCTGCGCTCGCTCTATGACCTGAACGCCGACCCGGCCTGCCTGAACGATGTCCTCGGCGACAACCCCGATGTCTACGACAAGCTCCACGGCGAGATTCTCACCCACATCCGCCGGACCAAATCGCCGTCCTGGGTGCGCAAGCTCTGGATCGACGGTGACGAAAGCGTCCGCCCGCCCACACCGACGGCCTGGTTCAACCCGGTCGCCTTCAACCGCGGCCTGCCCCACTCCAACCCACTCGACGGCAACATCACCAAACCCGAATAAACCGCTCCCCTTTTCCGGGGCTACGTCAGACTAATCAGGTCCCGAGCGGAGCCGGCGGCCGCGTGCCCGCCCACGGCGCCGCCGCCTCGAACGCCGCCGAGCCGCGCAGCACCGTGTATTCGTCGAATCGACGCCCCACGATCTGCAGTCCCACCGGCAGCCCGCCGGCGGTGAACCCGCAGGGCACGCTGGCCGCCGGCTGGCCGGTCATGTTGAACGCCGGGCAGAACGGATTCCAGCCCAGGTTCTGGCTCCTGAGGCCCGGGTCGTCGATCGGCCGCGCCGGAACCGGCATCGTCGGCGTCAGCAGCAGGTCGTAGTCCTCCATCAACTCGCCGAATTGCTGGCAGAGTTCGCGACGCAACTGGCTGGCCCGCACGTAGTCCGCCGCCGTCGCCTCCCACACCTCGTCGACTAGGTCCATGTAGCCCGGGTCGATCCGGTCGCGGACTTCCTCGAGATCGTCTTGCCGGATCGCGGCGTAGGCCGCGCTGCTCAGCAAGAGGTAGTCGTCGGCCGGTGACTCGATGGCGAATTCGGTCTCTTCGACCACGCAGCCCAGGTCGGCGAAGACCCGAGTCGCGCGCTCCACAATCGCCGCGATCTCCGACTCCACCTCGGCATGACCCAGCGCCGGGCTGTAGGCGATCCGCAACTTCTCCACGCCGTCGGCCGAAGCCGCTTCCAGGAACGGGCCCGGCGGCGCCGGCAGCGAGTTGATATCGCGGTCGTCGGGACCGGCCATCACATCTAGCATCAGCGCCGCGTCGGCCACCGTCCGGGTGATCGGCCCCGACACCCCCAGCATCTCCATGCCTTGGTCCATCGGGTACAGCGGCACCCGGCCCAGGCTCGGCTTCAGGCCGTAGACCCCAGTGAATGAAGCCGGGATGCGAATAGAACCGCCGCCGTCGGAGCCCTCGGCTAGTGGGCCCAACCCCGACGCCACCGCCGCCACCGCGCCACCGCTGGAACCGCCGGGAGTGCGATCGAGATTCCAGGGATTAGCCGTCGCCCCGAAGATGCTGTTGCGGGTCACCGCCAGGTGCCCGAACTCCGGGGTATTGGTCTTGCCCAGGATCACCGCCCCGGCCGACCGTAGGCGTTCGACCAGTGGCGCGTCAAAGTCAGGAACCCAATTTTTCAACAGCGGTGACCCCTGGGTGGTGCGGATGCCCTTTGTGGCCACCAGGTCCTTGATCGACACCGGCACGCCGTGCAGCGGACCGGTCTCCGCCCCATCCGCCAGGGCCGCGTCCGCTGCCCGCGCTTCGACCAGCGCCCGCTCCGCCACCACCGTGCAGTAGGCGTTTATCTGCGGATTCAGCCGCTCGATCCGATCCAGCACGGCCCGCACGACTTCCAGCGATGACACCTCGCCACCGTGGATCATCGCCGCCAACTCGATGGCCGGTGTGAAACAGATATCCCGCGTTGTCATGGCGTACCCTCCATCAGCGATCGATCCCCGCTGCCGGGACTATATCGCCGCGCCGGATCGGCCGCGCTGCCGGCCGGTCTACCCCGCCGCCCCACCCGCCAGCGCCGCGAAGACCATCGCGTGGGTCGGCCACTCCAGCTGGTTCTTGCCCACGAAGACAAACCGCACGATCCCGGCGCTATCGATCAGCACGGTCGATGGCCGCGCCGTGTTCCAGGACTCGAAGTTGATCCGCACATACACCCCGTAGGCCCGGATCACCGACCGGTCTTCATCGATCAGCACCGGGAACGGCAGCTTCTCTTTCTCGGCGAACTTGCGCACCGCGCCGAAGCCCTGCCCGTAGATCGCCACGATCTGGATACCGCGCTGCTCGTATTCGGCGAACGTGTCACGCAACCGCGCGAGATGCTTCCGGCAGTTTGGTCACCAGGTATGCCGCAGGAACACCAGCGCCACCGCTCGCTCGCCGCGGTACTCGCTCAGCCGGAACGAGCCACCGTCGGTATCGGGCAATACGAATTCCGGAGCGGCCTCGCCAACCGCCAGCGTTTTCGTCCGTTGCTTCTCCGGCATCTTCAAGATCTCACTTCAGCTGGCCGACCGCCGCCAATCGTAGTCCCTGAATAGCGAGTTCCCTGGCCAACATACGTTCTCCGCGCCCGTCTCCGCACTAACATTGATCGCGACCTCGTCCCTCCCAGCAGTCACCAGCCCTATGTTCCCCTTCATCTTCTTCATCGGTACCAAGAAGGTCACCACCGACGAAGGCGACCTCGGCCTTCACGTCTGCCCGACCTGCGAAATCCGCCGGCCCTTCCGCCTCCGTTATACCCATCTGGTCCCTACCCTCTTCTTTGTCC
Source organism: Chloroflexota bacterium (assembly GCA_030744875.1). Taxonomy (GTDB): domain Bacteria; phylum Chloroflexota; class UBA11872; order UBA11872; family VXNJ01; genus JASLPR01. The sequence continues at coordinate 2,917 of JASLPR010000073.1, read as the reverse complement.
CGATTCCGATGATCAGTTTCTTCCACCGCTACTACGCCACCTGCAACCACTGTGGCCATGGCCAGCCTGTGGCCTTGGAGGAAGTCGACGAGATAGCTCGTTTCGGTGGAGTAGCCGAGTAGCGTGGACTCCCGATCCCTGCCCTTCCTAGAACGGGCGCCGGGCGATCGAAAAGATCTGCCCGGTCGGGCCGGTCTCCGGCAGCGAGAAGATGTAGTGCACAAACTCCGCCACCTCGCTCGTAGGCTTGACAATCTCACTTGGAGCCTGCGGCGCCGGCTTACCCTGAAATTCCGCCAGAATCAATTTCTCACTGTCCGCATCAGTTCCCCAAACAGCCGTTTGAGAATTGGCAATAAGCGTTGCCACCGGACCTGGAATAAGCGTGTTAACACAGATTCCTCGATCCCAAACCTCCATTGCAAGCACCCCGGTAAACATATGCAGACCGGCTTTCGACACACAGTAGGATGAATCATTCGGTTGTGGGTTCTCCCCGGCCCCAGAACCGGTATTCAGGATATTGCCTCCGCGAGGCATGTGGTCAATGAAGGCGCGCGCTACGTGATAGATGCCCATTAGGTTGATATCGATCACACGTCGCCAGGTAGCCGGGTTGCTCTCTGCCACCGGGCCATTGTCCATACTGACCCCCGCGTTGTTGAATAAGAGATTCACCGGGCCAAGTTGCTGTTTAACCTCCCCGGCAAAGACCTCGACCTGTCCCCACTCTGCTACGTCGGTGGGAACAGCTACAACCTTCCTCCCCATTTCCGACACCTCCGCCGCCAGCGACTCCAACTCATCCCGCGAGCGTGAACACATCCCGATATCCGCACCAGACCTAGCTAGGTCCCGGACCACCGCCCGCCCGATTCCCCGCCCCGCCCCGCTCACCACCGCCACCTTGCCCGCGAAATTCTGGTTGCCCATAGCGTTCGCTCCTCTAATCCTTGTTGTCGAACATCTGCATGCTTTTCTCTTCAAACGGGTGTTTCGCCAGCTCGCTGTGCACCAGTTCCACCCCCAGTCCCGGCCGATTCGGGACCTCCAGGTAACCATCCTTCACCACCGGCGAACCGACTACCACCTCGTCCCGCCACTCCACGTCCCACGGAGTCATCATCTCCTGGATCATGAAATTCGGCATCACCGCATCTACCGCTAGGCAGGCGGCCGTCGCCACTGGGCCGTTCGGGTTGTGCGGCGCTATCGCTACCGAATACGTTTCCGCCATCGCGGCGACCTTCCGTATCTCCTCAAGCCCGCCGCAGTGGCACACATCCACCTGCAGCACGGCCGCCGCGCCCAGCTCCAGTAATTCCCGCGCGTCCTGCCGCGAGTAGACCCGCTCGCCGGTCGCCACCGGAATGCCGATCGCCTCCGCCAGCGTCTTCAGGGCCTTGTGGTTTCCCGGCGCGATCGGCTCCTCATACCAGAAGCAGTCGAACGGCTCCACCGCCCGCGCGGCCATGATCGAAGCATGCACGTCGAACCGCCCGTGCACCTCGATCAGCAGGTCTGTCCGCGGTCCCGCCCCCCGCCGCACCTCACGCACAATCGCCTGCGCCCGGCCCAGTTCCTCCCGTGAGATTCGTGGTCCGGACTTGCCGAACGGATCGAACTTCATCGCCGTGTACCCCAGTTCCACCACCTCCGCCGCCAGATCCCCCCACTCCTCCGGCGTCTCGGCCCCGGCGAACCAGCCATTGGCATACACCCGCACCCGCTCGCGGATGCACCCGCCCCATAGCCGCCACACCGGCACGCCCAGCGCCTTGCCGCTGATATCCCACATCGCCATCTCCAGCCCCGCCAGCGCCGAACCCGACACGTAGCCACCGGCCCAGAACGGATCGCGCATCAGGTTGCGGGTGTGCAGCGCGATTTCCCGCGGATCCTTCCCCAGCAGGTACCGGCCCATCTCCTCTAACCGGCCCTGCACGGTTAGCGCCTGCCCCTCTACCGTCGCCTCCCCCACCCCGGTGATTCCGGCGTCCGTGTGCATCTCCACGAACTGCCAGTTCGAATACCTGGCCTCGCAGAGATGGAACTGAATGTCGGTGATCTTCATTTGTGCCTCCCGGACCGGCGGCCGTGGCTACAGCAATTCCGGCGCTTATCCCGGTACCGCCGCCTTGAGCCCCATCCGCTCGTACTGCTCCGCGGGGGCGTCCGTCTCCTGCATCAGCCGCACGATGTGATCGGTCATCATCGCTTCGACCCCTTCATCCCGGAACGGATTCATCTGTTGTGGGTCGTCCTTGATGTCAAAGAGCTCCGTCTGGAACTGCCGCGCGCCTTCATCGGCCACGGTTTGCTGGTGCGGGAACCGCCAGGTCGGGATCTTCATCACCGGACAGCCCTTGGTGAAATCGAAGGGCTCGGCCATCACCGCGTCCTTCAGGTTGTCCACCGAAAACATGTTCTTCATGTGCATCGGCATCACCGTGTAGTTGTACAGCGGCTGGTTGTCGTCCGACTCCGGCGCCAGCATGTACACGTAGCGCCCGTCGGTGCAGTTAATATGCCCGCCCATCACGCCGAACAGCACCGCCTCGTGCACCGGCGCGTCGTTGGCCAGCGCGTCCCTTAGCGGAACCCCCTGCATGTCTTCCGGCACTTCTAGGCCGAAGAACTCCAGAATCGTCGCCGGCAGATCGATCGTCTGCACCAGCGAGTCGCACTGCACTCCCCGGCGGCCCGAACGCGGGTCCCAGATCAGCAGCGGCGTGTGCACCAGCTCTTGATAGAACGGCATCCGCAGCTTGGCCCACCAGTTGTGCTCGCCCAGCAGGTAGCCGTGGTCGGTGTTGACGATCAACATCGTGTCGTCCCACATCTCCAGCTCATCCATCATGTCCAGCAACTTGCCCAGGTACTCATCGCACATGCTCACCACCGCCGCGTACTGGTA
>JASLPR010000072.1 GCA_030744875.1 Chloroflexota bacterium | reverse complement strand
GGCTCGCCCATGCCCATGAAAATGACGGATTCGAGTTCGCTGCCCAGCGCGCGGGCATGGCGACGGCCGCGCAGGAACTGGTCGACGATCTCGCCGCCGGTGAGGTTGCGAATCAGGCCCAGGGTGCCGGTGGCGCAGAACGGGCAACCCATTGCGCAACCGGATTGGGTGCTTATGCAGAGCGCGTAGCCGCGCCGGCGGGGCAGCAGGACCGCTTCGACCGGCGCGCCGTCGGGGGTGCTGAAGAGGAACTTGTGGGTGCCGTCTTCGGATTGCTGGATCGGCCCCGGGAGTAACCCGTGGGGCGTGTAGCGCTCGGCGAGCTTTTTGCGCAGCGCGGCCGGGAGGTTGGACATCTCGTGGAAGCCGGTGGCGAGGTCGCGGTAGAGCCAGCGGCGGACCTGGCCAACGCGGTAGGCGGGTTGGTTGGCGGATTTGAGGAAGGCGGGCAGGTCGCCGTTGGGGGTGTCGGTCAGAGGAATTGGCTCACCGCTCTGCACCTTGCGCCTCTTCTTACCAGACGCCTTCTTCGGTACTGATGAGAAGTCGTCAGCCGTCGCGAATCCTTTCGACAGGCTCTCCCCGGACTCCGCTGATTTCCTGGCCGCTTCTTCCGACAAGAGTAGATTCCCCGGCTAATCGCGGCGGCCGAGGAGCAGGCTGGCCCAATAGAGCAGCGACACCAGCGCCGTGGCCATGGCGGCGACATAAGTCAGCGCTGCCGCGTCGAGCACCTTCTTCGCGCCGCCGAGTTCGACCTCGTCGAGCATGCCGCTGGTCTGCAACAACCGCAGCGCGCGGCGCGAGGCGTCGAATTCGACCGGCAGGGTGATGATGGTAAAGACAAAGGCTAGGGCGTAGAGTGCCAGGCCGATCCAGGCGATGGTCAGGCCGAAGGGGCTGCCGGACAGGGCGACCAGAAAGAAGCCGCCCATCAGCATCAGACCGCCAAGCCGCGAGCCGATGTTGGCCGCCGGGACGAAGCTGGTGCGCAGCGCCAGGTACGGGTAGCGGACCTGGTCCTGGATGGCGTGGCCGGCTTCGTGGGCGGCGATCGCCAGGGCGGCGATGGAGGCGTTGTCGTGGACGCCCTCGGATAGGCGCAGGGTGCGGTCGCGGGGGTCATAGTGGTCGCCCATTTGGCGGCGGCCTTTGGTGCGCTCGATTTCAACGTCAGCGAGCCCGACGGATTGCAGCAAACGGCGCGCCGCCTGCGCCCCGGGCAGCCCGGAGGCGGCCGGGACTTTGGAGTACTTCGCGTACGCGCCGCGCACGCGGTTCTGCGCCCAGAAGCTGAAGACGATGACCGGGAGCATGAAGAGCAGGTAGGTGGGACTGAAGAACACGGGGGCCTCGGGTTTCGGGGGAGCCGTCTCAATCCGCGCGCATCATCCGGCGCATTCTTCGCGCAGCTGGCTTCGCTAACAACTGTACCACCGACCGGCGTGGTTGAGGGCCTGAACATGTGCCCGCGACGGCGACGACTATGGCCCCCAGCGCCGCTCGAAAAGGCCGGCGTAGCCGAGCACGAATTCGTCGACCGGCATCGGCGTGCGACCCTCCGGTTGCACGACCAGCAACTCCAGCGAACCCTGGCCGCAGGCCACCAGGACGCGGCCTTCGATGAGCGCCGGGGTGCCCGGCGGGGCCTCGATGGCGATGTCGCTGGGCCGGCAGTTGAGGATCTTCAGCAATCGACTGCCGGCGACGGTGCGGATGCCGGGCCAGGGGTCGAAGGCGCGGTAGCGGTTGTAGATGGCGGGGGCGGGGAGCGACCAGTCGATGTCGGCGTCGTCGCGTTCCAGCGGCGAAGTCATGGTAGCCAGCGCTTCGTCTTGGGGAACCGCTTCGATGTCGCCGGCCGCGACGCGGTCGATGGTGTCGACGAGCAGGCTCGCGCCGATCCCGGAGAGGCGTTCGGAAAGCGACGGGGCGCGCTCCTGGGGACCGATCGAGAGTCGCTCGCTGGCGAAGATGGGGCCGCTGTCCCAGCCCTCTTCGGTGAGCAGGATGGTGACGCCAGTGGCGGTTTCGCCGGCGGCGATGGCGGCCTGAATCGGCGACGCGCCGCGGTAGCGCGGTAGCAGCGAAGGGTGCAGGTTGATGACGCCGTGGGGGGCCAGGTTGAGGATGTCGGTCTTCATCAGGCGGCCGTAGGCGGCAGTGGCCAGGATGTCGGGCTCGGTGGCCAGGATGGTGGCCAGGGCGCTCTCGCTGTTGATGCCGCGCGGCTGGATGCAGTCGAGGCCCAGTTCGGCGGCGGCATCGTGGATGGCCGTCGGGGTTACCACCTTGCGGCGGCCGACCGGCCGCGCCGGGCGGGTGACGACCAGGACGACCTCGTGCTCGGATTCGTGCAGCGCGCGCAGCGCCGGGACAGCGAATTCGGGGGTGCCAAGGAAGACGACCCTCATGCTTCGGACCGGGTGGGGGCGGGGCGGGACGGGGCGAAGCGCAACTCGGAGCCCTCGACCAGTTTGTCGGTGAAGAGGATGCCGTGCAGGTGGTCGATCTCGTGCTGCAGGGCGCGGGCCAGGAGGCCCTCGGCCTTGCGGCGGACCTTGCGGCCGTTGCGATCCAGTGCCTGGACGGTGATCTCGGCGGCGCGGGCGACCGGCCCGTAGTAGTAAGGCAGGCTCAGGCAACCCTCTTCACCGATCAGTTCGCCGGCGGAGCGGACGATCTCGGGATTGACGAGTTGCAGGTGATCCTCGCCGACCCGCACGACGATGGCCCGCAGGGGCTTGCCGACCTGGGGGCCGGAGAGGCCCAGTCCGTTGGCGGCGTCCATGGATTCGGTCATGTCGTCAAGGAGACGGCGGATGGTTTTGTCGACTTTGCGGACGCGGCTGCAGACGCGGCGGAGCATCGCGTGTTGGGTGGGGAGGATGGGAAGAATGGCCATATAAGTTAGGCCCCCCGGTGGGAGCGAACGGTGGCGCGAATGCGCTGTTGGGCTGGAAGGATCGGGAGAGTCGCCACGGTTAGACCAGATCGATCGGGTCGACATCGACCGTCCAGCCGCGATGCGGCACCTGCAACAACGGCGCGATCGCCGCTTCCGGTCCGTGGGCCAATAGATGCCAGCGGTGCGCGCCGCGCTCGCGCGCCCGGAAGCAGGGGGCGGGGCCGAGGATCTCGACTCCGTTGTCAGGCTCGGCGGCCAGGACCCCGTTGAACTGCTCGGCCAGGCGTAGCGCCTCGGTGCGGGCCTTGTCGGGATCGCGGTTGGTGAGGATGAACCGCGCCATGCGACTGAATGGCGGGAAGCCGTGGGCCTGGCGGATTTCAATTTCGGAGCGGAAGAACTTCAGATAGCTGCCGATCTGCGCCGCTTGGTTGACATGGTGGTCGGGCATGAGTGTCTGGATGACCATCTTGCCGTCGAGGTCGCCGCCGAGGACCGCGCCGCGCAGCCGGGTGAGCAGCTGGAAAACGCGCTCGGGGGCGGTGAAGTCGGGGAAGGCCAGGCCGATGTCCGCCTGGACGATGCCCAGGAACCGGGCCTGAATGGCGGCTTCGATACGGAACAGCAGGGAGGTGCCGACGAGGACGTTGATCGCGCCGCGCCGGAAGCTGTCGGCGACCGCTTCTACGTGCTCGACCGAGAGGTTGCTGTCGACGCGGTCGATGCGCTGGCCGGACAGGAGCGCGCGCAGGGCGTCGGTGACCGACTCGGTGCCGTGGCCCCAGAGCCGCAGGCGGCCGGCGTCGCAGTCGGGACAGCGGCGCGGAGCCGGGCGGCGGTGGTTGCATGAATGGCAGACCAGGCTGTCCAGCGAGCGGTGCTGGACGAGATTGTTGTCGCAGTCGGGGCAGGTGAAGACGTAGCCGCATTCGCGGCAGATGGTCATCGAGGCCGCCCCGCGGCGGTTGACGAAGAGGACCGCCTGCCCGCCGGCCGCAAGGGTTTCTTTCATCGTCGTGAAGAACGGCTCGGAGAGCATGCCGCCGTGGCCCATGACCGGGGCGGTGCGCATGTCGACCAAGTCGACGGTGCCCGCCGGCCCGGGCGTACCCCAGCCGCGGCCGACCTTCATGCGGGTCTTGCGCAGAAGGTGGTCGCTCTGCATCAGGATGAGCCGGTAGCGCTCGGTCTCGACGTTGTAGAAGGTCTCGACCGCCGGGGTAGCCGTACCGAGGATGATCGGGCAGAGGTGCCGGCGGGCCAGTTCGACGGCCGCGTCGCGGACCTGGATGCGGCCGCCACGCGGTTCCTTGTAGGCACGGTCTTCCTCGCGGTCGACGATGACGAGTCCCAGTCGGCTGAGCGGGGCGTAGACCGCCGATCGGGGGCCGACGAGGACGTCTATTTCGCCGGCCCGGGCGGCGCGCCAGAGCCCGACCCGATTGCCCGGGGTGCGGGCGTGGCCGGTGAAGGCGACCTGGCCGCTGAGGGCGGCTGAAATGCGCTCGTGCAGGTCGGCGGCTTCGCGCTCGGTGGGCGCCAAAACCAGTGCTTGCAGTCCGGCGGCGAGCGTTTTTTCGATGGACTGGATGTAGGCGGGGGCGCGCCGCGCCGGGTCGCCGAGCAGTACGCTGACGCCGTGGCCGTCGCGATCAAGGAAGCTTTCGACGGCGGTCCAGTCGGCGCCGCCGGCCTCGTCGCGCAGCGCCGGGCTGGCCGGGGTGGCGGGGGGCGGCGGGGGCAGGCGGTAGATATTCTCGACCCGGACGTGGCGGGCTTTTCGGAGAGCGGTGAGGGAGCTGTGCCCGGCGTTGGCTTCGCGGAGCAAATCTGCCACCGGGACCGGCCGCGCGGACGCGGCCAGGACGCGCAGCAGCTCGCGCTGCTTCGGCGCCCGGGCCAGCTCGGCGATAACCCGGTCGGTCTCTTCGATCGAAAGCAACAGACTGGCGCTAGCCGTGCCGCCGGTGGGGAACTGCAATTCCGCCCAGCGGCGCAGACGGCCGGCTTCGGCCAGCCGCGGCAGCCCGCGGGTGGCCACCGTCTTGCCCAGGGCGGCGGCGATCTCGGCCACCGCCATCGGCCCCCGTGCCCGCAGCAGCGCCAGCGCCCGGCGCTCGCCGGCGTTGGGCTCGATAGGGGTGGTTTCTTCCGTGGCCGCGGGGTCGCGAGGGACGTAGTAGATGTTGATGTGGCGGGCGATGTTGGTGGGCAGCAGGCCTTCGATACATGACGCAAGCGAGGCGCCAAAGCGCCCGGCGAGCCAGCGGGCGAACTCCAGCGACCGGCGGTCAAGAAAGGGCGTGTCCCAGATTATGTCAAGTATGGGCTTCGGGGTTTCGACCGGCGAATCGCCTGTGCGGTCCATGACCACGCCGTGCAGCAGCCGCTTGCCGAACTCGACCAGGACCAGTTGCCCGGGCAGCAGGCGCGGTTCGAGCCGCGCCGGTACGGCGTAGTGGAAGGTGCGCGGTCCGCGGACCCCGGTCGCCCCGACCGCAACCTCCACAAACGGGCCAGCCTGTCTTTTCGCGGGGACGGCGGGGGCGTGAGCGCCGGGGCCCGGTTCGGACATTAGGCCGGGTCCGGGATCGCGTCGCGGTGGGCGGCCATAATCGCCGCGACTTCGTCGGCGGCGGCTTCCTGCTCGCCGGTGTAGTTGATGACCATCTGCGCGCCCGTGCGGGCGAAGGCCATCTCTTCTTCAAACGCGGCAAGGCGGCGCTCCAGGTCGACGCTCTCGTTGCTGTCGCGGATCTCAAGCCGGCGGAAACCTTCTTCGGCGTCGGGTGGGGCGATGAAGATGGCTACGGCGTCGGGGATCAGGCCGAGCACCGTCTGCGCGCCCTGCACGTCTACCCGCAGGACGACGTCTTCACCGCGCGCCAGGAAGGGCTCGACCTGGTCGTGGGGCGTGCCATAGCGGTTGCCGTACACCTCGGCCCACTCCAGGAAACGGCCTTCGCGCTGCCACTGCTGGAACTCGTCGTCAGTGATGAAGAGGTGCTCGCGGCCGTGCTGTTCGCCGGCGCGGGGCTCGCGGGTGAGCACCGTGCAGGCCTTGTGGAACGGCACGCCGCGGCCCTGCAGGATGCCGATGATCGAGTCTTTGCCGCCGCCGGAGGTGCCGGTGATGACGAAGAGCGTGCCGGGTTGGATTGGGTCCGCCAAAAGGTCTCTCGCGCGGTTGGGGTGACTGGCGCGGGATTGCCGCGCTTCGGGTTGATCTTTGGATTATAGGCCGGTGCCGAACGCGGTCGGCGCAGGCACAGCCTGTTTGGTTTCGGCGCCGTCGCTCCCAACTTGCACGCACAGCCTCCGGCTGCTTTCTTCTGAACGATCGACGCGATCTGACAGACGGCAAGACCGGATGGAATCAATCTGCAAGCACAGCCTCCGGCTGCCTTCCTCTGAACGATCGACGCGATCTGACGGACGGCAAGGCCGGATGGAACCAATCTGCAAGCAGGTCGGGCCACGTGGAGAGGCAGGGCCACGGGAAGCGCTATCGAAAGCCCCGGATCAGGGCGACACGGTCGAAGCCTTCGAGGTCGGGGGTGACTTCGACCGTCAGGCGCGGGTCGTGGCCGGAAACGGCGGCGCGGATCAGCGCGGCCTGATCGCGGCCGATCTCGATTGCGGCCGCGCCGCCGGGCACCACGCGCATCTCATCGATGAACCGTCGGTAGAGGTCGAAACCGTCGTCGCCGCCGTCAAGCGCGGCACGCGGTTCGTGGTCGCAGACTTCGGGCTCCAGGGTGTCGATGACCGCCCGCGGGATGTAGGGCAGGTTGGCGACCAGCAGGCGGGGGGCCGGGCCGGTCGGGGGCTGGAGGTCGGCGATGACGGCGTAGACCCGGCCGGCCAGGTCGAGTCGTTGGACGTTCTCGTGGGCGACACGGGCGGCGGCGACGGAGACCTCGCCGGCGATGACCGTGGCTTCGGGAAGTTCGCTGGCCAGGGCCAGCGAGATTGCACCGGAGCCGGCGCCGGCTTCGACGATCATGGCGGGGTCATTTGGTCCGGGAGCCGGTGGATTCTCGCGCCACCACACCAGCGCCCGCTCGACCAGGCATTCGGTGGCGGGGCGCGGGATCAAGACGCTCGCATCGACCCGGAGGTCGAGACCGTAGAACTCACGCCGGCCGGTGATGTAGGCCAGCGGCTCGCGGGCGGCACGGCGAGCTACGTATTCGTGGAAAACTTGCCGTTCGCGGTCGGTGAGGACCTGCTCGGGATGGGCATAGAGCCACTCACGAGTGAGGCCGAGGGCGTGGGCCAGCAGGAGATCGACGTCGAGGCCGTCGCGCAGCTCTCTGAGAGCCTTCTCCCGGGCTTCACCGACATTGCGTGCCACCGGCACTTTCTTTTTCAACGCCAGTCCCAACGAACTGCGTTCTCAGAAATCCGCGCCACGGATACGTCCTCCTTGGCACCGGCCCCGCGAGGGGATTTTTCAGGCGTCGGCGGCGACGAGCTTCTCGGCTTCGTCGGCTTCGATCAGCGCGCCGACCAGTTCGTCGATGGCGCCGTCGAGAAACGATTCGATGCCGTGGATCGACTTCTTGATGCGGTGGTCGGTGATGCGGTTCTGGGGAAAGTTGTAGGTGCGCATCTTGGCACTGCGGTCGCCGCCGCCGATCTGCGTGCGGCGGGCGTCGCCGCGGGCTTCGTCCTGCTTCTGGCGCTCCAGATCGAGGAGCCGCGCGCGCAGGATCGCCAGCGCTTTGGCGCGGTTCTTGTGCTGGGATTTTTCGTCCTGGATGGTGACGATGATGCCGGTCTCGAGGTGGGTGATGCGCACCGCCGAGTCGGTGGTATTGACGCTCTGGCCGCCGTGGCCGGAGGAGCGGTAGACATCAACCCGAATCTCGTCGTCGGCGATGTCGACGTCGATGGCTTCGGCCTCGGGAAGCACGACTACCGAAGCCGCCGATGTGTGCAGACGGCCGGAGGATTCGGTGCTGGGCACGCGCTGGACGCGGTGGACGCCAGACTCGTACTTGAGCCAGCTGAAGGCGCCTTTGCCGCGTACTTCGAGGACCGCCTCCTTAAATCCGCCCATATCGGTGATGGTGCTGCCCAGGGTCTCGACCTTCCAGCCGCGGCGGTCGGCGAAGCGGGTGTACATGCGGACGAGATCGGCCGCGAAGAGCGCGGCTTCGTCGCCGCCGGCGCCGGCGCGGACCTCGAGGATGACATTGCGGTCGTCGTGGGGATCGCGCGGCAGCAGCAGGCGGCGGAGATGCTGCTCGAGGCCGGGCTGCCGTTCTTCGAGTTCGGCCAGCTCTTCGCGGGCCAGGTCGGCCATCTCGGCGTCGGTGTCATCGGCGGCCAGATCGCGGGTGGAATCGATCTTTTCGGCCAGCGAATTCAGTTCGCGGATCAGCTCGACCTGCTCCTGGAGCTGGGCAAACTCGCGGCCCAGCTCGGCCAGTCGCGCCGGGACCGCGGCCACATCCGGGTCGGCCAGGGCGCGGCTGACTTCTTCGAACCGTTCGAGAATGGCGGCGTGGCGCGGGTTCATGTCCGGTACTCCAAGATGGGGAGGGCCGCGTAGGGGACCAAGGTGCGCTCGGTTTCGGTCTTGAGGACTTCGCTCATGGCGGCGATGGCGACCTCGACCTGGTCGGCGGTCGGCGGGCGGGTGGTGAGCTTTTGCAGCCAGAGCCCGGGCTGCAGGAAGACCCGGGCGATCGGGTTGTCGACGCGCGCCGAAAGCGCCCTGATGATCTCGAAGGCGACCCCGGCGACCAGCGGTATCAGCACGATCCGCGAGCCGACCCGCAAAAGCAGGTCGGGGCGGCCGAGGAACGTGAAGACGATGACCGAGATGACCACGATGACGAGCAGGAAGTTGGTGCCGCAGCGGGGATGCGAAAGGCTGTTGCGAATGACGTTTTCGACGGTGAGTTGCTGGCCGCGCTCGAGGGCGTTGACGGTCATGTGCTCGGCGCCGTGGTACTCGTAGGTGCGGCGGATGTCGGCGAGCCGGCCGATGAGGTAGAGGTAGGAGACGAAGATGGCCAGACGGATGAGGCCTTCGACCAGGTTGCTGAGGATGTCGGAGTCGACGAGCGGGTCGGTGAGCCGGGTGAGGAAGATCGGCAGGACGAAGAAGAGCGCGATGCCGAAGACCAGGCCGAAGGCGAGCATGCCGGTGACGGCGACATCCGTGCCCCCTTCACCCCCTTCGGGGGTTTCTTCTGACGCCGTTGCGGCGGGAGCTTCTGTGGCGCCGTTGGTGGATGGCGCTTCGGCATCTTCAGCCGAATCGTCGGATTCGGATGCGACGTCGCGGTCTTCTTCTAAGCCAACATTCGCCGAGAACGCCAGCGTGCGCATCCCCAGCGCAAGTACGTCCCAGAGCACGGCCACGCCGCGCAGAACCGGAACCCGTCGGGCAACCCGAACGAAACGACCGGGGATGATGTCTTCGGCCTTGACCACTATGTGCCCCGCCGGATGCCGGACCGCGACCGCCATGCGGCGGCGGCTGCGCATCATGACGCCTTCCATGACGGCCTGGCCGCCGTAGGCGATGCGCTCTTCGCTGCTGGGGCTGTCGGGGGTAGCGCTCAAATGGCTGCTCTTGCGATTTGGTTCGGGTCCGTGATAGCAAAGGACCCGGTACCCCTGCAGGGACCGGGCCCCTGAAAGGGGCTAGGCGTCGGCGTCGGCGGGCTTCTCGTCGGCCTTTGCTTCGGAGGTCTCGTCGGCTTTTGCCTCGGGAGCCGCGTCGGCTTTGGCCTCAGGCGCCTCGGCGGCGGCGCCGTTGGTCGAAGCCTCCGGGGCCGCTTCGTCCTTCGCCGCGGCCTTCGCGGGCTTCTTGGCCGGTGCCGGCTCGGGCTCGGGGGCGCGCTTGCCAAACCGGCGATTGAAACGCTCGACCTGGCCGGCCGTGTCAACCAATCGCTGCGTGCCCGTGAAGTACGGGTGACAGTTGGCGCAGATCTCGACGCGCATCGTCTCTTCTGTAGACAGCGTGACGAATGTGTAGCCGCAGGAGCAGGTGACGGTGCAGTCGACCATCTCCGGGTGAATGGCTGGCTTCATGGGTTCTCCACGGGGGTATTGAAAGTGGATTCGGGGCGGCCACAATCCTACCACGGCATCCACGAGGCCTTTTGTTTGATTACCACCAGATTTGCGCGGCCGACCGGCCAGTCTTACTCAGATCTAGCGGCCGGCGGCGCCGGCTACCCGGACGCCGCTTCGCCGGGATCAGTGCGCGCCAGAACCAGCAACACCACCACCATCAATACCCCAAGCACCCCCAGCGCCACCAACTTCTCGTATTTGTGCAGGTACAGTGCGATCAATCCGAAACCGGCCGAGACGGTGTAGTAGGCGAACAAGACCGCCGGCTGCGGCAACCCGGCCCGCAACAGGCGGTGGTGGAGATGGTCGGTGTCGCGGCTCGCCACCCGACCGCCAGCCCGCCAGCGCCGGATGACCGCCCAGGCGACGTCCAATATCGGGATACCGAGCACCAGTAACGCCGTCGCGATCTTGGCTCCGCCCATGATCGCCAGCACCGCGATGACGTATCCCAGCAGGTGGGCGCCGGAGTCACCGAGGAAGATCGAGGCGCGGAAGAGATTGAACGGCAGGAAGCCGAGCGCCGCCGCGATCAGCGCAATCCCGACCGTTGCCACCAATGGCTGGTTGAGCTGCACCGAAAGCGTGACCAGGATGGCCGTGGCGATCGCCGCCACCCCCGCCGCCAGCCCGTCGACTCCGTCCAGAAAATTGATCGCGTTCATCATCCCGGTGGTCCAGAAAAGCGTGAACGGGATTGCCAGTACCAGCGGCAGGATCAGCAGGCCGCCGAAGGGGTTGCTGACGCCGTCGATACGGATGCCGAACGCCAGCGGGATCGCCGCCGCCAGCAACTGGCCGATGAGCTTGTCGCGTGGGGAAAGATCGCGGAAGTCGTCGGCCAGCGCGATGATGACCACCACCACCGCGCCCAGCAGCAGACCCAGGATCCGGCTGTCCATCGGCACCGCAACCAGCACCGCGGCCATGAACCCGGCCAGGATGGCCACGCCGCCCAACTGCGGGACCGGGCGGCGGTGGATGCGGCCGGGCCCCGTCGGTACGAGCCAGCCGCGCCGGATCGCCAGGCCGCGGACCAGCAAGGTGCCGGCGAAGCCGATCGGGAAGGCGATGACAGCGGCGAGCCAGTTGATGTCGGTCAGGAGATACCTCGCGAGGGACGGCTTTCGTCTAGCGGTAAGTATAAGAACAGGCAGTCACAGACTGGTTTCTGTTTGAGCTGAGCAGTCCCCGACTAGGTCTTGTTCGGATTGAGTAGCAGAGAGAGCCCATGCAGGGCAGAGACGGCGGGTGGACCCTCGACACCGGGGGAGGCTATGTTGAGTGCAGGTTGTCCGCCCAAGGGTGGGGCGGGTCGGTGGCAGTCTTCGGCGCGGCCGGGGGTTGAGGGCGGCCGCAGCAGCCAAGGGCTGTCTCTTTAGATATCAACGAGTGCGTGGCAAGTTTCCGGTGAACCGGGGCCCCAAACTGCACGCGGCAGACACCGCCTGTATTGCTCTGCGGGCGGACGCAGCTGGATCAGCGGGCCATGCTGACAGGTGATTGTGGGTGGGATTCTTTATACTGCGAGCAGCGCGTGTGTACGGGTCAGGAAGGCGACCGGGATGGCAAAAGTTGAGCTGCCGATTCGTGATGCAATGGAGACGGTGGAGTTTCCGGATAGCTGGCAGGTGCACTGGGCGCCGATCGCCGATGTGCCGGCGCTGACACCGGATCAGATGCGGGCCGCGCTGGCCGCGCCAATCGGTACGGAACGCCTTTCTACCCTGGCCAAGGGCAAGGGCGATGTGGTGATCCTGGTGGATGACAACACCCGGCCGACGCCGGCCTGGGAGTTCTTGCCCTACGTGATCGAGGAACTGCACGCAGGCGGGGTGGAGGATGCGCACATCAAAATCATGGCCGGCCTGGCGCTGCACCGGCCGCTGACGGTGGCGGAGTTTCGGCGCAAGGTGGGACAGGAGCTGGTGGATCGCTACAACTGTGTGAACCCTTCGCCCTGGGAGCAACTGGTGGACCTGGGCGAGACCGTCGCCGGGGTACCGGTGAAGATGAATATGGAGTACGTGGAAGCGGACCTGAGGGTGTCCTGTGGCGGGATCATCCCGCACCCGGACGCGGGCTTTGGCGGCGGGGCGAAGCTGACGATGCCCGGGGTGTGCAGCTATGAGACGATCTTCGATCACCACGAGACCGGGCGCTTCAGCCACGCCTCGGGTCGGGGCACGGTGGAGGGGAATTCGTTCCGCGCGGAGATCGAGCAGATCGCCGCGAAGTGCCCGCCGGAGTTTCTGGTGAACCCGGTGTTGAATCGTGAGATGCGGGTGGCGGGGCTGTTCTGCGGCGACTACATCCAGGCCCACCGCGCCGGGGTGGAAGTGGGGAAAAAGCTGTACAAGGTGGACTCGGCCAACGACGCCGACCTGGCCGTGATCTGTGGCGCGCCGCAGGATTCGGAGTTCATGCAGGGGATGAAGGCGTTGGCCAACGGCTTTGGCCCGATCCACAGCGTGCGGCCCGATGGCGCGGTGCTGATGACCGGCGACGGCGAGGAGGGCTACGGCTATCACCATCTGGCGGAACACGCCCGGCGGACCAAGGGCCCGGAGCGACTGGCAAGACCGGACCACTACTGCGACCGGGAACTGATCTGCTATTCGCCGAACGTGAGCCCGGCGGAGTTCAAGGATCGCGCGCCGGACGGCTCTAGCCTGTTCCGCGGGCTGGCGGAGGCCGTAGAGGTGCTGGCGTCGCGGACCCAGAACGCCGAACCGGTGGTGAACGTGTTCCCGCAGGGTCCGATCAGCATGTACTTGCCGGGATAACCGGGCGCGGCCGCGGAACTGTGAAGATGGCTACGGCGCGCCGCGCGTGAAAGCGAGACAATAGGGGCCCGGAGCCGGAGTCAACGGGAAGTTCGACCGGCACGCCGGGGGAAGTTCAGAGCAGTACCTTGAGGGAGCTTCGAAGGCTCGTGAAGGTATCGGTCCGTGCCTACCTGCGTGATTTGCTGCCACTGAACTGGCGGCTGCTGGTGGTGCTGGTGGAGCTGGCGACGACGTTCTGGGTGTTGGAGTCGGTGTTGCACGCCCTGGCGGACGGGACGCCGGGCCTTTGGACCGAGCTGCTGCCGGAAGACCGGGACGAGTGGGGGGAGCGGGGGTTGGTGGTGTTCTTGCTGGCGGTGGGGTGGTTTGCGACGCAGACAGAAAGCAACCGGCGTTCGCGGAATTCGCGCCGGCTGGCGGATCAGGCGATCTGGCTGCGGGAGAGCGAGGAGCGGTATGCCCGGTCGATCGACGGCTCGAGAGACGCCATATGGGATCACGATCTGCAGACGAATCTGATTGAAAGATCGCCGCGTTGGTACGAAATGCTCGGGTATGAGGTGGGCGAGAAGTCGGAACTGGAGAGCAATCGCGAACTGATCCACCCGAAGGATCGGACGGCGGTCGGTGGCCGCTAGTAGCCGATGTCGTAGCGCAGCAGGCGAGCGTTGATAACAGTGATGACGGCGATGACGAGGAAGAGGACGAAGGACATGGCGGCGGCGTAGCCCATCTTGAGATAGTGGAAGGCATTGGAGTAGATGAGGGTGACGACGGTGATTGTGCTGTCGAGCGGGCCGCCGAAGGATTCGTTGGCGCCGTCGACCTTGGAGGTCATGATCCAGACCTGCACGAACATCTGCAGGGCGCCGATGAAGTAGACGATCACGACAAAGAAGGTCGTCGGCGCGAGCAAAGGCAGGGTGATG
>JASLPR010000071.1 GCA_030744875.1 Chloroflexota bacterium | reverse complement strand
TCCCCTCCAGCATCTCCGCCAACTCCCCCTCCGCCCCCAGACCGGTCACCAGGAAGCCCGGCACCGACCGGATCGCCGTCACCACCCCCGCCGACGTCCCGGTCTGATCGTGGTCCACCACCCCCACGTCGTATTCGGCCCCACCACCGATCCCCGAAAAGAACAGACCCAGGATCAGCATGAAGACGACCGGAAACAGCAGCGTGAAGAACAAGGCCGTCCGGTCGCGGACGAACTCCCGCGCCAGGCCGTCAATCAGGGCCAGTATCGCCCTCAATCGCGAATCCTCCGGCCGGTCAATCTCAAAAAGACATCTTCCAGCGTCGCCCGCCGCACGTGCAGATCCTCGATCCGCACCTGGTTCTGAGCCGCGTGCTCCAGCAGCGCCCCGATGGTGGTCGGGATATCCGCCGAGAACAACTCCACCGTCCCGTTGTCGACGATCACGTTCGTCACCGCCGGCAGCGCCTGCATCGCCGCCAAGTCCGGTTCGCCCTCCGGCTCGAAGGTGATCGTCGACTCGGCGAAGTTCTCCGAAACCAGCCGCTGGGGCCGGTCCAGGGCGATGATCTTCCCGTGATCCACGATCGCCACCCGGTCGCACAGGTACTCGGCCTCTTCCATGTAATGGGTCGTCATCATCACCGTCTTGCCCTGCTCCTGCATCCCCTTGATGACGTCCCACAGGTGCCTGCGCGCCTGCGGGTCCATGCCGGTCGTCGGCTCGTCCAGGAACACCAACTCCGGGTCGTTCGTCAGCGCCAGCCCCACCGACAGCCGCTGTTGCTGCCCACCGCTCAGGTCCTTCGCCAGCCCGGACACCCGCTCGCGCAGACCGACCAAGTCAATGATCTCCTCCACGTCCCGCGAGCGCTGATACAGCCGGCCGAACATCAACAACTGCTCCCGTACGTTCAGGCGCGGGTACAGCGAGGTTGACTGCAGCTGGATGCCAATCCCGTTGCGCAGCTTGCCGGTCTCGCGGTGCGGGTCCAGCCCCAGCACGCGCACGTTGCCGCCGTCCATCGTGCGGATGCCTTCCAGGATCTCCACCGTGGTGCTCTTGCCGGCCCCGTTCGGCCCCAGCATCCCGAAGATCTCACCGGGCTCCACGGTGAACGAAAGACCGTCCACGGCCCGGATATCTCCGTAATGCTTTTGCAGGTCCTGGACTTCAACGACTGCCAAGGATCACCCCATTGATCGCGCCGAACCGGGCATCCCGACCGGACACCGGCTCGAAAGGCTAGCGTATCCCTTTGCTCATTCCCAACCACCCCTTTTCGGCTTGGATCCCCCCTCCCGCCGCGACATAATATTGAATCGACTGACGGGACACTCGAGGGGGAGTCTGGTCCCGCCGCCACGGCCACCGGAGATATCCAACATCGCGCGACGCTTCCCGGCTCCCGCGCCGGCAACCTATCCCGATCGGTCCCCGCTCCCCGCCCTTTGCGCCTGTATCTACCCTGCGGCCCCACGGCCTCGCCGCTGATCCGTTCCGCAGGTTTCCCGGCCCTTTTCCGTCCATTTTCCCTCGCAGGAGGTGGCCATGCCAACCGTCAATGATATGACCTTCCAGTTTGCCGGCGCCGCCGGGACCGGCTGCGACAGCCAGGGTTCTGGTTGGGCGCGCTCCCTGACCCGCGCCAGCCTCTGGACCTTTGCCTACTTCGATTTCGAGTCCCGCATTCGCGGCGGCCACATCTTCTACCAGATCCGCGTCGGCGAGCAGCCGGTCGAATCCCACTCCCTCGGGATCCACGTGCTGCTCGCGTTCGACGCCGAGGCGATCCGCGAACGAATCGATGATGTCCTGCCCGGCGGCGCCGTAATCTTCGACGAGAACTACGACCTGACGACGCCCTCTTCGAAGGCCGCGACCTGCTGGTCGTCCGCGCGCCGCTGGTCGAATTCGCCAACGAAATCGACGGCAATCGCCTGATGGCCATTAGGGCCGCGGTGGGTGTGCTCGTGGGCCTCACCGGGTTCGACTCCGCCCTGATTGAGCGCTCTCTGACGGAAGCCTTCACCGGGCGCTATCCCGGCGAGCGCGGCGAAGAACTCGCCGCCGCCAACATCAAGGTCCTGAACGCCGCCATCGAATTCGGCGCGCGTTTCCAGGACGAGTTTGACTATCGCCTCGAATCCCGCCCCGGCGGCGAAGACCGTGTCCTCCTGAACGGCAATGTCGCGATCGGTATGGGAGCCATCGCCGGCGGCTGCCGCTTCATTTCCGGCTACCCGATGACTCCGGCGACAACTGTCCTCGAGTTCCTGGCCGCCCACCAGAACGACTACGGCATCGTGATCAAGCAGACCGAAGACGAAATCGCCGCGCTGCTGACGGCCATCGGCGGCGCCCACGCCGGCGCCCGGGCCATGACCGCCACCTCCGGCGACGGCTTCTGCCTGATAGTCGAAGCGCTCGGCCTGGCCGGCGCTTCCGAGGCCGGCGTCGTCATCGTCAACGCCTAGCGCGCCGGCCCATCCACCGGCATGCCCACCCGCTCCGAACAGGGCGACCTGGATTTCGTGCTCTCGGCCTCGCACGGCGAGTTCCCGCGCATCATCCTGGCGCCGGGCTCGGTCGAGGAGTGCTTCACGGCCGACCATCGCGCCTTCAACCTGGCCGAGAAGTACCAGACCCCGGTCATCATCATGACCGACCTCTACCAGGCATTTGCCCTGAAGACCGTCGCCCGCGCCGACTTCGATTTCGCCGGCGTTAGCATCGACCGCGGCAAGATCGTCTCCGACGAAGAACTGGACGCCCTCAGCCCGGACAAGATGTACGTCCGTCACAAGCTCGCCGAAGACGGCGTTTCTACCCACGCGATCCCCGGACACCCCCGCGGCGTCTACATGACGACCGGCGACAAGCACACCAAGCGCGGTTTCATCACCGAGTCGCAGTCGGTCCGCATTGAGCAGATGGACAAGCGCATGCAGAAGCTCGAAACCGCCCGCGCCGACATCCTCCCGCCGGAGCTTCACGGCCTCGCCGACGCCGACATTACGCTCGTCAGATGGGGCTCCACCCGTGGCGCGATCCGGGAGGCCGTCGACCGCCTCAACGCCGACGGCCAGCGCGCCAATTCCGTCCACTTCGCCGATGTCTGGCCGCTGCCCGAGGGAACGGTCGCCGCCCTTGAGTCGGCCGATTACCTGGTGGCCGCCGAGCAGAACTTCTCCGGCCAATTCGCCGGCATCCTGCGCCGCGCGACCGGCATCAACTGCGACCACCGCATCCTCAAATACGACAGCAAACAGGTAACTCCGGACGACATCGTCGCCGCCGTAGCGCAGGAGGTCAGCGTACGTGTCTGATCAAGCCACCCTCACCCTCAAAGACTTCAACACCGACGAGATTTCCACCTGGTGTCCGGGCTGCGGAGATTTCGGCATCCTCAACGGAGTCAAGCGCGCGCGCCGAGCTCAACATCGCTCCGCACTAGGTCATGTTCACGTCGGGAATCGGCTGCGGCAGCAAACTGCCCCATTACCTCTGGGCCAACGAATTCAATTCGCTGCACGGCCGCCCGGTGCCGGTGGCCACCGGCATCCGCCTAGCCGCGCCCGAGAAGTTCACCGTCATTTCAGTCAGCGGCGACGGCGACAGCTACGGCATCGGCGTCGGCCACCTGATCCACACGGCCCGGCGCAACGTCAACATGGTCCAGATCGTCGAAAACAACCACGTCTACGCCCTAACCAAGGGCCAGTACTCGCCGGCCAGCGAGCCGGGCTGGGTCACCACCACCTCCCCCGAGGGCTCCATTGAGGCCAGGCTCAACGGACTCGGCACCGCGCTCATGTCCGGCGCCACCTTCGTGGCCCGCGGCTTCTCCGGCGATCCCCGCGGAATGGCCGCAATCCTGGCCCGCGCCATCGAGCATCCCGGCTACGCGCTGGTCGAGATCCTGCAGGACTGCGTGATCTACAACCGCATCAACACCAACAAGTGGTACCACGAGCGGGTGTTCGACCTCGCCGATGAAGGCCACGACGCCGGCGATCTGCGCGCCGCCATCGACCGCACCATGGAATGGGGCGACCGCATCCCCACCGGCATCTTCTATGAAAACGCCGACCGCCCCACCTACGAAGAGCAGGTCCCGGCCATCCAGAAGCTCGGCGGCGCCGTCGACCGCGACCTCACCAACGAGTTCTCGGCCGGCGAGCTGGCGAAGATGCTGGACGCCTACGCCTAGTACCCTTCCTCTCGACCCGAAGAACCCGGTCCCATCCGGACCCGCTTCCGGCGTCCGCACGGCGCATCGAAAGGAACCCCGCCTTGATCATCAATCCCGACGACCATCCCGACGACGACCTGTACCGGCTCATGAGCAGCTTCATCGTTCCTCGCCCGATCGCGTTCGTCAGCACGATCTCCCCGGACGGCGTTCGCAATGTAGCCCCGTTCAGCTACTTCAACGCCATCAGCGCCACCCCACCGTTGCTGGCCTTCGCCATCGGGCATCCCGACGGCCGCGTCAAGGACACCCTAGCCAACCTGACCGCCTCCGGTGACTACGTCGTCAACATCGTCACCGAGCCGATCGCCGAAGCCATGAACGCCACCGCCGCCGAGGTCGCGCCCGAGATCGACGAGTTCAACCTTGCCGGGCTCACCCCGGCGACCTCGAACACGGTCAGCGCGCCGCGGGTGGCCGAATCGCCGGTCAATCTCGAATGCCGCCTCCTCGAGACCCACGAGTACGGCTCCACCCCCCGCCTGACCACCCTAGTCATCGGTGAGATCGTCACCGCCCACATCGACGACCGCCTCATGCGCGAGAACGGCACCGTCGACCCGGTGCTCCTGGAAGCCGTGGGCCGCCTGGGCGGTTCCGAGTACTGCCACAGCACCGATGTCTTCCGGATGGAACGGCCGCGGGTCTAGCCGCTTCGCGCCAGGGCCGTGATCCTCCAAGCCGCCGAAGCCTCGCTCGAAGAGCTCTATACGCTCCTGGCCGCCGTCGTCGTCCCCCGGCCGATCGCGCTGGTCAGCACGGTCTCGCCAGGTGGCGTCCGAAACCTGGCCCCGTACAGCGGCTTCCTACCTCTCTCTACCCGCCCGCCGCTGCTGGCCTTCGCTCCGACCACCGAGACCGGCATCGACAAGGACACCGTCGCCAACATCCGCGCTACCGGGGAGTTCGTGGTCAACCTGGTCGCCGCGCCGATGGCCCGCGCCATGAACGTTGCCGGTGGTGACTACGCCCCCGGGGTCGATGAATTCGCCCTTGCCGGGCTGACGCCCGCCCCCTCCAGCGTGGTCGAGGCCCCGCGGGTCGCCGAGGCCCCGGCCGCGTTTGAATGCCGCCTGGTCGAAGCCCACCGCTACGGCGCCCAGCCGGTCGTCACCACGTTCATCGTCGGCGAGATTCTGGCGGTCCACCTTCCCGATGGTGCGGACTTTATGTCAAGTCCCCCACCACTCCTTGGTCAGCTCGGCCTCGATCTCTACTGCGACACCTCCCGGGACTTCGCGCTCCCCTGACCCGACCCCACCCGGTTGCTATGCTCGGCCCATCGCGCAAACCGACCACCACGCAGACCGGGGGCACTATGGATCTCAAAGGCAGCACCGCCATCGTCACCGGCGCCAGCGCCGGAATCGGCCGCGCCACGGCCATCGCCCTAGCTGAGGTGGGTGTCGATATCGCGATTACCGCCCGCACCGCCGAAGCGCTCGAAGAAACCGCCGCCGCCGCCCGCGAGCACGGCGTCCGCGTACTCGCCACACCCGGCGACGTCACCGACCGTGACCACGTCCGCGATTTCGTCGCCGCCACCCTGGCCGAGTTCGGCAAGATTGACATTCTGGTCAACAACGCGGCCCTGCACACCCGCCAGCGCAGCCTCGTCGAGATCGGAACCGAGCGCTGGGACCGGGTGGTGGCGGTCAACTTCACCGCCCCGTTCGACTTCGCTCGCCAGGTGGTCCCGGCCATGCGCGAAGCTGGCGGCGGGGTGGTCATCAACGTCTGTTCCGACGCCGCCACCATCCCCGACCGCACCTATTCGGGCGCCGCCTACGGCGCAAGCAAGGCCGCCCTCGCCGCCTTCACCCAGAGCATCCGTTGCGAGGAATGGACCCATGGCATTCGCGCCACCGCCATCTTTCCCGGCGAGACCGACACCGCCATGATCGGCCTGCGCCCCGACGGCACCAGCGACGAACGCCGCACCGTGCTCCAGAAACCCGAGGACATCGCCGCCGCCGTCGTCTTTGCCGCCGGCATGCCGGCCCGCGCCAACGTCTCCGAAATCGTCGTGCAGTCCACCGTGCAGCGGACCTAGCCAGAACCCCGAATCGAGGCCCCATCATCGACATCAAAGGCAAGACCGCCATTCTCACCGGAGCCAGCGCCGGCATCGGGCTGGGCATCCTGCGCGCCCTCGCCGCCGAAGGCGTCAATCTGGCCATCACTGCCCGCCGCCCCGGGCCGCTCGACGAAGCCGCCGAAGCCGCCCACGAACAGGGCGTGCGCGTCCTGGCCATACCCGGCGACGTCTCCGATCTCGAGCATGTTCGATCCTTCGTCGCCACGGCCATCGCCGAGTTCGGCGCCATCGACTACCTAGTCAACAACGCCGGCATTAACACCGACCTGCGCAATCTCCGCGACATCCCCCTGGAGACCTGGCAGGAGGTCGTCGAAATCAACCTCAACAGCGTTTACTACGTCATCCGCGAACTTCTCCCCCACCTGCGCGCCAACCAACAGGGCCACATCATCAACATCATCTCCGGGGCCGGCTACAGCCTGCGGCCCAACGCCACCTCGGGCGTCGCCTACATCGCCTCCAAGCACGGCGTAACCGGGCTCAGCCACGCCATCAATTCCGAGGAGTGGGAGAACGGTATCCGCTGCAGCGCCATCTATCCCGGTGAAGTCGACACCGCCATGCTCGACACCGACCACCAGCGCCTCCAGCCCGGCGAAGCGGAGATGGTAATGCAGCCTGAGGACATCGCCGCGGCGGTGGTCTTTGCCGCCCGCACCCATCCCCGCGCGCTGGTCGCCGACGTCTACATGCAGCCCAGCCGGCACCGCAACCGTTAGGGCGCCCGCCGGGTCGGCGCCGGGCGGTCCGACCCGCCTATTCGATGGACGACCAGTGCGGCGCCGTGTCGCGCGCCGGGCTGCTGGTGAGCAGCAACGGTTCCGCCCCGTCCGCCCGCATCACCCACAGCTCGTCGTTGCCGGTACGGTCGGACGAAAAGGCGATGTGGCTGCCATCCGGTGACCAGGACGGGAAGCTGTCGAAGGCCGGCGAGTCGGTCAGGTTCACCAGGTTCCCGCCGGCCACGCTCACCACGTAGACGTCGGCGTCGCCGTCGCGGTCCGAGGTGAAGGCCAGCCGGGTCCCGTCCGGCGACCACTCGGCCGCCTCATCGGACGCCGGGTTCTCGGTCAGTCGCCGCACATCCCGGCCATCCTGGGTCATCACGTAAATATCGTTATTGCCCCCGGCGTCGGAGGTGAACACGATCTGGGTGCCGTCCGGCGACCACCGCGGAAACAAATCCGCGCCCGGGTGCGCCAGCAACTGCCGCTGGTTCGCCCCGTCGGCGTCCATCATGTAGATTTCGAAATCGCCGTCCCGGTCGGAAACGAACACCACCCGCCGCCCGTCCGGCGACCAGTCGGGCATCAGGTCTCCGAATTCGTTCTCGGTGAGCCACCGGAAACTCCCGCTGGCCTCTACCACCACGATCTCCGGCAGCAGCGCCGGGGTCCCCGAGTGGTAGACCACCTCATCACCGTTCGGGGACATTCGCGGGAAGCCATCCACTCCCGCCAGCGTCGTCAACTGCCCCACGGTCCCGTCGCTCATCGACAGCAGAAACAGGTTGTCCGGGCCGGCTCGATTGGACATGAAGACGATGGTCCCGCCGGGCACGTCCGCGCCCACCCGTTCCGCTCCGCTGGATTCGGGCGTCGCCGTCGGCGCCCCCCGCTCCGGAGCCGGGGGCGCCACGATCTCGTGGGCTCCGTCACTCCCCCCGCACGCGGCCAGCGCCAGCATCAACAATCCCGCCAACAAGCCTCGCCAACTAATCCGTAGGGTCATGTTCACCTCTGTCAGCACCGCTACATCATTTTCCACGCACCTGTCGCAGTCTAGGCTTTGTATCATCATCTTTTGACGCCCGCCCACCGAAAAACATATCCTCGTTGGGTTTGCTAACGAAGCCTCTTCCCAAAATGTCCGACGGCCTTGCCATGTCCGGACCCCCCCCGTCAACGGAGACGCCCCTAGATGGTAGTTGCCACCAACCTCGGTTATCCCCGTATTGGGCCGCGACGCGAACTCAAGCGCGCGCTCGAACGCTACTGGTCCGGCAAGATCGCCGCGTCGGACCTCCTCGATGCCGCCGCCGCCATCCGACGCGACAACTGGGCCACCCAGTCCGCGGCCGGTCTTAGCTCGGTCCCTTCCAACGACTTCTCCCTCTACGACCAGATTCTCGACACCACGGCCATGCTCGGCGCGGTCCCGAAGCGCTACGGCTGGTCCGGTGAGACTGTCGACCTCACGACCTATTTCGCCATGGCCCGCGGCCACCAGGAAGGTGACGTCGATCTCCCGGCCATGGAAATGACCAAGTGGTTCGACACCAACTACCACTACATCGTCCCTGAATTCCACGCCGGCCAGAGCTTTCAATTCGCCTCCACCAAGCCGGTCGATGAGTTCAGCGAAGCCCGCGAACAGGGAGTCGCCACCCGCCCCGTCCTGGTCGGCCCGGTGACCTACCTCCTCCTCGGCAAGTCCGATGACGAGGCCTTCGACCCGCTCACGCTGCTCGATTCCATCCTGCCGATCTACGCCGAAGTGTTGCAGCGCCTTGAGGCCGCCGGCGCCGAGTGGGTCCAGATCGACGAGCCGGTCCTGGTCCTCGACCTCGAACCGGCAGCCCGCGACGCGTTCGCCCGCGCCTACGAAAGCCTCACCGCCGCCTCGGGGCTCAAGATTCTGCTCACAACGTATTTTGGCGACCTGCGCGAGAACCTCTCCACCGCGCTCGCCCTGCCGGTCCACGGTTTGCACGTCGACCTGGTCCGCGCGCCGGACCAACTAGACGACATCCTCACCGACATCCCCGACGGCCTGCTGCTATCGCTGGGGGTCATCGACGGCCGCAACGTCTGGAAGGCCGACTTCCGCGCCCTCAATGACCGCATCGCTACCGCCATCGATCGGCTCGGCCCCGACCGCATCCAGATCGCACCGTCCTGCTCGCTGCTGCACACCCCGGTGGATCTCGATCTCGAGACCGACTTCGATCCCGACGTCCGCCAGTGGCTCGCTTTCGCCCGCCAGAAGCTCGACGAGTTGGTCGTCCTCAGCCGGGCCTTTGCCGGCGACACCGACGCCGTAGCCGCGGAGTTGCAGGCCAACCGCGCGGCGGCCGGGTCGCGCGCCGAATCCGACCGCATCCACAGCCGCACGGTTGCCAGCCGCACCGCCGCCGTCACCGAGAGCATGCTCCACCGCGCCGCCGAATACGAAGATCGCCGCGCCTTCCAGAACGAGCACCTCGAGTTACCGCTCCTCCCCACCACCACCATCGGCTCCTTCCCGCAGACCGGCGACGTGCGCTCGGCCCGAGCCGCATTCAAGCGCGGCAAGTCCACCCGCGAGGAATACGACGCCTTCCTGCGCACCGCCATCGAGGACTCCATCCGCTGGCAGGAAGAAATCGGCCTCGATGTACTGGTCCACGGCGAATTCGAACGCACCGACATGGTCGAGTACTTCGCGCAGAAGCTCAACGGCTTCGCCTTCACGAAACGCGGCTGGGTCCAGAGCTACGGCTCGCGCTGCGTCCGCCCGCCGATCATCTACGGCGATGTCAGCCGCGAGGATCCCATGACCGTCGAATGGACCAGGTACGCCCAGTCGCTCACCGACCGGCCGGTCAAGGGCATGCTCACCGGACCGGTCACCATCCTGCAGTGGTCATTCGTGCGCGATGACCAGCCGGAGTCGGACACCTGTCGCCAGATCGCCCTCGCGATTCGGGATGAAGTCCGCGACCTCGAGTGGACCGGCATCAAGATCATCCAGATCGACGAGGCCGCTCTCCGCGAGGGACTCCCGTTGCGCCGCGCCGACTGGGATAAGTACCTCGACTGGGCGGTCGCCTGCTTCCGCCTCTCGTCCTCCGGGGTCAGCCCGGAGATTCAGGTCCACACCCACATGTGCTACTCGGAGTTCAACGACATCATCCACGCGATCACCGCCATGGACGCCGACGTCATCTCCATCGAAAGCTCGCGGTCCAAGATGGAGCTTCTGGATGCCTTCGCCGCCTACGACTACCCGGCCGAAATCGGCCCCGGCGTCTACGACATCCACTCCCCGCGCGTGCCCGGCGAGCCAGAGATGGAAGACCTGCTCGACCTCGCCCTGGATGTGTTCTCCAGCCGCCAGCTATGGGTCAACCCCGATTGCGGACTCAAGACCCGCACGTGGGATGAGGTGCGGCCGGCGGTCGAGCGCATGGTTTCGGCCGCCCAGAAGGTCCGCGATAAGCTGGCTGCGGCGCAGCCCTCGGCCTAGGGCCAGGCCCCAGCGCGGGGCACCGCGAGTCAACTAGAAACGAATAGGCTGCCGCCCGACCAGCGGGCGGCGGCCTAATTGATCGGTTCCGTCAGCCCGGTCTACGGCAACTGCGAGTCGCCGAATTCGAGCACATCGTACCCGTTTTCACCAGCAATGTCGATGTCGCCCGGTTCCGGCAAACCAGTGAGATCGACATCGACCCCGTCCTGGTCGCGCCGGTCCATCGAACCGCACTCGCAGTCGAAGCCATACCAGTCGTCGCCGGTGCCGCCGCGGAACGGCAAAGCACCTAGGTAGCGGATTTCCTATCCGGACGCCACGCGCGGCTCATCGGTGCCGCCGGATCCGGTCACTTCGATCTCGGTGAAGACATCGAAGAATGAGTCAACCGCGAAGATCGCCCCCCAGCAGTTGCTTTCCGGGTTGGTGAGGATGAGCCCTCCCATATCGACCGGCTCCAGGAACGGCCCCTGGTAGCCGAACAGCAGATGTGGCTCCTAGTCTGGATCGCGTTGCACCTCGACGATGAAATTGCCGCCGTTGAACGGGTCGCGCGGGTAGAAGGCCTCGAAGATCTCGCCCGGTCCCCGGAAAACGACCCAGTCGGCATTGAATCGCCCGTCCTGGACAGGCGCTCCCTCGGTACACACCCAGGCTCCCACGGCGCCGCTCCACTCCTCGTGCGGGCTCTCCTAGCGTTCGACGGTTCAACCGTCCGGAGCACTTATCAGGTCGTCGCCCGGATTGCCGATTATGACGTCGCCGCCGGGCGCATCGGCGGGCTCGCCGCTGACGCCTACTCCTTTGTCGGCGCCGCCGCCCAGTTGCGGGTCCGCAGCCAGTTCGCCCCCGACATCGCCGAACGCCTCAACAAGTACGAGGTCGAAGCCGCCCTGTCGCTCCTGGAAGAAGCCGACGCGCCCCTCACCGTCCGCGATTTCGAGGCCCCTTACCGCACTCCCGGCTAGCCGGCCACCACCAGTTCGTACAGCCCGCCGCTGAAGAGCCCGGTCGCGAACATCTCGCCCGACTCCTCCTCGCCAAACGAGCTCAGCCCGATATCCGCCGTCCCGACGATCTCGTTCCGCCAGCCCCCCGCCCCGTCCGGCGCCAGGCCCCAGAACCGCCCGGTGCACCAGTCTCCGTAGATGTACACGCCCCAAAGCGCCGGTTGCTCGCTCCCGCGATACACGAACCCGCCGGTAATCGAGCAGCCTCCGTCGCGCCCGTACTCCGCCACCGGCAACTCCATCCCTGCCCGGTCGCAGTCCAGCTCTCTGAAACAAGCGCTGGCCTCCAGCACGTTCCAGCCGAAGTTCAGCGCCGGGCCGTCCAAGTCCGCGCGCGCCACAAAATGCACCTCCTCGACTGCGTTCTGTCCGACATCGGCGATGAAAAGGTCGCCCGTCTCGCGGTCGAACGTGAACCGCCACGGATTCCGCAGGCCGTAGGCCCAGATTTCATCCCGCGCCGCCGGGTCGCCCACAAACGGGTTGCTCGCCGGGATCGCCAGCACGTCCGGATTTGACGGATCGAATCGCAGCATCTTGCCCAGCAGCGAATCCAGGTCCTGACCGGCGCCGTAGGGGTCGTTGGCGCTCCCGCCGTCCCCCATGCCCACGTACAGGTGGCCATCCGGCCCGAAGGCCATCCCGCCGCCGTTGTGATTCTGGAATGGCTGATCGATCGTCAACAACACCAGGCCCGAGCCCGCGTCGGCCCGGTTCTCGCCCGGTCCCGCCCGGTAGCGCGCGATCGTCGTCGCCCCGGACCCGTCGGTGTAGTTCACGTAGAAGGCGCCGTTGGTTGTGAATTCCGGGTGAAAGACGATGCTCAGCAACCCTTGCTCCTGACCAAATACCGTCACCAGGTCGGTGATGTCCAGGAACGGCTCGTCCAGCCGCTCGCCAAATTGCACGATCTGCACCCGCCCCGGCTTCTCCACCACAAACAGCCGGCCGGTCCCGTCACCGGCGTTGGTCACGTGCACCGGGTCGTCGAAGCCAAAGGCAACCGGGATCAGTTCGATCGGCACAATTTGAGGCGGCGGCGATGGCGCAGCCACTTCCTCTTCCGGCGGTGGCGCGGCTACCTTCACCTCGGGCGACGGTGTGGCGACCTTCTCTTCTGGCAGTTCCCGCACCGTCGTGTCCGGCCGGGCCGATGCCCCGCCGGCCTTCTCTTCGGCGGACTCCAATGGCCCGGTCGATTCCTCGGGCGCGCCGCCGTCCGGGGCCTTCGGCAGTGGCTCGGCCACCACCGCCGCTTCGCTCGACTCCCGAGCGCACCCGACCAGCAAGACCGCCAGCAGGACACCCGCCAGCAGCCGCGGCCCGGGCCGGCGCATCGCTACGCCCCGACCGCCACGCCCGCCACCTTCACCGGCAACCGGTAGACACCGGTCTGGGCGGTGAAGAACACCGTCTTCCAGTCCGCGCCGCCGAACCCGAGGTTCGCCGGATGCTCCGGCGGCCGGATGCGACCGAGGGCGTCGCCCTGCGGCGAGATCACCCACACGCTCCCCGGCCCGGTGGTCCAGATGTTTCCGTTTACATCGGATTTCAGCCCATCGGGCCCATGAAAATCGGTGTCGCCGAGGAAGCTGAAGAACACCCGGTCGTTGCTGATGGCCCCCTCCGCATCCACGTCGTAGGCGCGGATCACCCGGCGCGCGGTGTCATCGATGTAGAGCGTCTCTTCATCCGGGCTGAACGCCAGCCCGTTCGGCCGGTCGTAGTCATCGGCCAGCAAGGTCAGTGTCCCGTCGGGGTCCAGTCGGTAGACCCCCATCACGCCGGTCTCGCTGGGCAGATCCTCCTCAATCGGGTTGTTGGCCGCCCGAAACAGTCCGTAGGGCGGGTCAGTGAAGAAGATCTTCCCGTCCGAGCGCACCACCACGTCGTTGGGGCTGTTCAATTTCTTGCCCTGGTAGTTGTCCACCAGTGTTCGCACCGTCCCGTCGGCCTCGGTGATCACCACCCGCCGCCCCCAGTGCTCGCAGGTGATCAGGTTGCCGTCGCGGTTCAGGGTGTTCCCGTTGGCGTTGCCGCTCGGGTAGCGGAACGTCGAAACAACCGGTCCGCCCGGCTCCTCGTGCCAGCGGACCAGCCGCCCGTTGGGGATGTCGCTGAACACCAGGTGATCGCCGCGCCACACCGGCCCCTCGGTGAAGATGAACCCGCCCGCAATCGGCTCAATCCGCGCGTCGTCGGCGATCAACTCCGCCAGCTGGCTGTCCAGCATCTCGATCATGGGGTCCATGGCGCCTCCCGGGCTTTCGCTTGAATTGAGCCGCCATAGTACCCGTTCGCGATCCGGCCTCGCCCTACTCTGTCACCGCCGGCGCCACGAAGTCGATCTCCAGCACCACCACGTCGTCCACCGCCGTTACCCGGCCGCGCGCATCCGGAATCCGCAGGTCGTACGCGTCATGCCGCACCGAACCGACCGCTGAGCCCTCGATCCGCGATTCCGACACGATCGTCACCGTTGCGTCGAATGTCACCGGCGCCGCAATCCCCTTCAGCATTAGGGTGCCCTCGATATGGAAATCCACCACATCACCCACCACCACCGAATCCGGCAGCCCCACTAGCTCCACCACATCGAACTCCGCAAACTCGAATTGATCTCGACCCGATTCCAGCACAAACGATCGGACAGCCCTGTCGCGATTGCTGCTGTCTGTCCGCAACGTCCGTACGTTTGTCCGTATTTGCCCCAACTGTGAAGCGGCCGGGTTTTCGAAGTCAATCAGGATGTCTCCCGCGACCTGATCGGTCGTACCCACCACCAGTTTGTCGTCGCCGTCCAGCACCTCACCCACCAGGAACCGCACCTCCGACTCCCCCGCAGCGATCCGGAACAACATTGTGGTCGCAGAAGTCTCCGTCGCTTCCATAGCCACGTCCTCGTCCTCCTCCCCCGTCTCTCCGTCGGCCATCTCCGCGTCCTCATCGTCCTCCGTCTCTTCGTACTCCTCCTCCACCACCCCTTCGTCGACCATGTCCCCGTACTCATCCTCCAATACTGGCGTAGCCGTTTCGGACGAAGGTGCCTGCGGCATTGCCAGCGTCGGCGCTGAGATCGGCACGCTAGCTTCACCCGACCCGGCCGTGATGAACACGTACGCCGCCACCGCCACCACCGCCACCGCAATCAACCCGACGACCGCTCCAACGCCGACGATGAGCCTCTTCAAAGTCCTGTCCAATCAAGGGGACACGCTTTGCGCATGTCGACTTGCGTTCGATGTCGCCGAGATGTACCGAACAGAGCACTGGCAACACGCCGGTAATGGTAGCGGCCAGGCGTTTCCGCGGTTTGACGCGGATGTAAAGGACTGGTTAACGGTTCCGCGGTGGGGCCGCGGGACGGAAGCCAAGCTCGGGCGTTGTTTCCAGATGACCGTCCGTCCCGGGTGCGGCCACCACCAAGTCACCTCCACCGCGCCGCCACCAAATTCCCAATTCTGGCCGCCGCTCACACCCCCTGCCCACCCTTTCCCATTAATGCACGTCGTAGGCGAACCGCGCCCGCGGCGTATGCGGGTAATCCTGTAGGATCAGCGCCTCCATCAATCGGTCTCGCATCTCGGTCCGCACCGCCGCGTAATCCGGATCCCCGGCGCGGTTGACCTGCTCATCGGGATCATCCACCAGGTTGAACAACTGCTCGCCGTTGCCTTGCGGGTACATGGTGTAGCGCCAATCGGCCGTGCGCACCGTCCGCGCCCAGTTCGCCGGGGTGTTCGAGTCGATGTTGTTATAGCTCTCCACATAGGCTGCGTCCCGCCAGTCAGCCACCGTCTCTCCCCGGCAAAGCGGCAGCAGCGACCGGCCCGGCAACACCTCGTGCTCAAGCTTCAGCCGCATCGCCAGCGGCTCCGGCACGGTCAATCCCGCCATCTCGAAGACGGTCGGGAAGATGTCCTCCAGTTGCACGAACTCGTCCCGTTCCGTCCCTTGCGCAAGCCCCGGGCCGGCGATCAGCAGCGGCACCCGCACGCAGGCGTCGTAGTGCATCTCGCCCTTTGACACCATGCCGTGATCCAGCAACATCTCGCCGTGATCCGACAACAGCACGATGTAGGTCTCCTCCAATCGCCCGCGGCTCTCCAGCGCCGCTAACACCTTGCCGAGTTGCTCGTCCAGGTGGACCAGGTCGGCGAAGTAGTGCTCCCGCACCTCCTCCCAGCCGAACTCCATGTTGTCGATGCGGGCCAATCCCTCGAAACACCCCGGTCCCAGCGGATCGTCCCGCCACTCCCGCGGCGCCGGCTCCGGCAGCTTAGTCATGTCCACCCGGTCCCGGTACCCGGCCGGGGGTGCGAACGGCGAATGCGGTTGCACGTAGCTGATGTGCGCCAGCAAGGGCCGGTCGGTCTCCGCCGTCGCGATGAAATCAAGCGCGTAACCGGTTATCCACTCCGTCTGCGACAACTCCGCCGGGAACGGCAATTCGTACACCCCACGTAGCGGGGGCGACCCGGCCATCTCAGCCGTGAGATCCTCGCCATCCGGGCCATAGTCGGCGTACTCCGGTATCTCGCGCGCCCAGATGGTGCTGTACACGGCCGGGGCGTGTTGCGGGTGCTCGCGGCGGACCCAGTTAAGCCACTCGCCGCCGCGGCCGTCCTCGGTTATGTGCTGCACGTCGAAGCCGTAGGGCCGGTAATCGGGGTGCAGGCCCGAATAGTGCGGGCGGAAATGTACTTTGCCCAGGGCGCCGGTCCGGTAGCCGGCCTCCTGCAGGGCCCGCATGAACGTCGGCAGCGAGCCGTCCAGGTAGTAGCCGTTCTGCAGGACCCCGTGGCCGCGGGTCGAGAGACCGGTGGCCAAGGTCGCCCGCGCCGGACAGCAGAGCGGGTTGCTGCTGACGCAACGCGTGAAGTTGGTGCCCATCTCCGCCAGTCGCTCGAAATTGGGCACCGGCACTGCCCCCGCCCGCGCCACTTCCAACCACTTCGCCGCCAGCTGATCGAGCATGAAGAAGACGATGTCCGGTCCGGTCGGTTCGCGGTTAGCCACGTTGCGCACTCCCACTCGTACTGCGTTGGTCGCGGATTCTATGCCAACCGGTTTGCCTTGCTCAGTCCCGCCCGGCAGCGCAGAATCGAACCGCGAGATTCAACCCCGGCGGAACCATGGCTCACGACCCGCGCTTCGATCGCGCCTTCGAAATCATCGACGACCTCAACCGGCGGGACCCGACCGTTATCGAGATCGGTGGCGAATCGGTGCCGCGCGAGCTGGCTCACTCCCGACTGATGACCGATTGGGTCCTGCGTCTCCAGCCGGATGCGAGCGCCGAGTTGTTGCTGGCCGCCCGCGCCCACCATCTACGCCGCTGGGAGATTCCGCGCGATTCCGAGCCCGCCGGTCGTTCCGGCTATTTGCGCTGGCGCGCCGGCCTGCATGAGTTCCACGCCGCCGAGGCGGCTCGGGCGCTGGCCGAGGCCGGTTATGACGAGGGGACCGCGGAGCGGGTCGGGCAGATCATTCGCAAACACGACCTCCGTCGCGACCCCGAAGTGCAGGTGCTGGAAGACGCTCTCTGCCTGGTCTTTCTGGAGACCGGCTTCGCGGCGTTGCGCGCCAAACAGGGCGACGAGCAGACGGCCGAGATCCTGCGCAAGACCCTCAAGAAGATGAGCCCCGCCGGCCAGCGGCACGCCCTCCAGCTCGATCTTCCGGCGGCTGACCGGGCATTCCTAACGGAAATCGCGGGCGACTGACCCGACCCCTTCGAGCCCGTCTCCGCCCCCCTTCCGACCACGCTGCAGAGGCGTCTCGCGGCGACCTTACTTCTTTATTGTTGAGTCAAACTATCATTTAACTATACAATGGCCGTTGGCGCCACCAAATCACCAGTAACCCGAGCCACCTTCACCCATGACCACCGCAGCCCTCCCCAGACCCAATCTGCACCGCCTCGCCCCCGGCGAACCCGTCAACACCAATCTCCTTCGCGAGCACCTCGACCCCTTCAATCTCGCCCTCGAACCCCTCGGCCCGGCCGAGATCCTGCGCTGGGCCGCCCGTACCTTCGGCTCCCGCGCCGCCCTCTCCTGCTCCTTCGGCGGCCCCTCCGGCATGGTCCTCATCGACCTCATCGCCGCTCAATCCCTCCCCATTGACGTCTACTCCATTGACACCGGCCTGCTCTTCCCCGAGACCCACGACCTAGCCCGCGAGGTCGAACGCCGCTACGGCATCCAGCCCCGGCGCTTCTTCGCGGATCTCTCATTGGCCGAGCACGCCGCCACTATCGAAGACAAACCCTGGCAGGTCGACCCTGACGCCTGCTGCGCCCGCCGCAAGCTCGAACCGAATCGCCGCGCCCTGGCCGGTCGCGCCACCTGGATTTCCGGCGTCCGGCGCGACCAGTCCCCGTCCCGCGCCGACACCCCGATCCTTTCCTGGAGCGACAAGTTCAATATCTTCAAGCTCGCCCCACTCGCCCGCTGGACCGGGGACGAGGTCTGGGACCACATCCGCGAGCACGACGTTCCCTACAACCGACTCCATGACCAGGGCATGCCGAGCCTCGGCTGCACTGTCTGTACGGCGATCCCCGACGGCATCGATCCCCGTTCCGGGCGCTGGCCCGGCTTCACCAAGACCGAATGCGGCCTCCATATTTAGCTGACAAAGGACGAAGCAAGTGACTTCCTCGAACGGACACCGAACTCCCCACGCGGGGCTGACCATCTGGCTCACCGGGCTCTCCGGCGCCGGCAAGACCACCATCGCCGACCGCCTTGAAACTGAGCTTGTGGCCCGCGGTCGCCGGGTCGAAAAGCTCGACGGCGACGTTGTCCGCCAGCACCTCAGCAAGGGGCTCGGCTTCAGCAAGGAAGACCGCGACGAGAACGTCCGCCGGATCGGCTGGGTCGCCCACCGCCTCACCCACCACGGCGCCACCGTCATCGCCTCGGTCATCTCGCCCTACCGCGACATCCGCGCCGAAGCCCGCGAGTTGATCGGCGACTTCTTTGAAATTTATGTCAAGTGCGCCCTTGATGTCCTGGTCCGCCGCGACCCCAAGGGGCTGTACGCTAAGGCCTTCTCTGGCGAGATCCCGAATTTCACCGGAGTGTCCGACCCGTATGAGGAACCGCTGTTCCCCGAATTGACCCTGGAGACCGCCAACGAAACCGTCGAGCAGAGCGTCGATCGCATCATCACGCGCCTGGAAGAGGCCGGCCTCCTCGTCGAGCCCGCCGCCACCGTCGCATGACCGTGGCCGCTAGCTCCGTGCCCATCGCCGGGCCCATCGCTCCCCACGGCGGACTGCTGCTGAATCGCACCCTCACCGGTGATGCCGCCGCCGCACTCCACGCCGAAGCCGCCGCGCTCCCTTCGCTGGCTCTGAGTCCCGGCGAACTCAACGACCTGGAACTCATCGCCGTCGGCGCCCTCTCGCCGCTGGCCGGCTTCATGACCCGCCCCGACTATGAATCGGTCCTTACGGACATGCGCCTCGCCGGCGGTGCCGTCTTCCCGCTGCCTGTCACCCTCTCCGCCCCACCCGACCTGGCCGCCCGTTTATCTCCCGGCGACCGCCTCGCGTTGCGCGATCCGGCTGGCGAGTTACGCGGCGTCCTCGATGTCGCCGACATATACGATCACGACCGCGAGCGCGAAGCCGAACTGGTTTTCCTGACCACCGACCGCGACCACCCCGGCTTCGCCAATCTCTATCGCCGCCATGACACGCTCCTCGGCGGCGATGTCCTGGTTCTGGCCCGGCCCGACCCCTACGACGGCGACCATCTCCTTCCAGCCGCTTCGCGCGCCCGTTTCGACGAACTCGGCTGGCGCACCGTGGTGGCCCTTCAGACCCGCAACCCGATCCATCGGGCCCACGAGCATCTGCTGCACGTGACCCTCGAATCGGCCGACGGGCTCCTGGTCCACCCGCTGGTCGGCGAGACCAAGCCCGGCGACGTCCCCGCCGATGTCCGGATGGAGTGCTACCGCGTCCTCCTGGACCGCTACTTCCCGGCCGACCGGGTGGTACTCGGCGTCCTGCCGGCGGCGATGCGCTACGCCGGTCCGCGCGAGGCCGTGTTCCACGCGATCATGCGCCAGAACTACGGCTGCAGCCACTTCATCGTCGGACGCGACCACGCCGGCGTCGGTGACTACTACGGGCCGTTCGACGCCCAGCGCATCTTCGACCAATTCTCCGCCGACGATCTGGCCATCCAGCCGGTCCCGTTCGACTTCGCCTTCTATTGCCGGTCCTGCGGCGACACCGTCTTTGGCGCCGACTGCCCCCACGACAAGTCCGAGCACGTCTTCCTCAGCGGTACCCGGGTCCGCGAGATGCTCGAGGCCGGCCAGCCACTACCGCCCGAGTTCACCCGACCCGAGGTGGCCGAAATCCTCGGCCGCGCCTACTCCACCTAGCCGCCTACTTCGGCAGCGAATCCAGCCCGGTTGCGCTCAGGCTGACGTGCTTCTCCACTACCCGCCGCACCAACTCCCGCGCCGGCTGCCGGCCGTCCCGCTCCAGCGTCTCCAGCAATCCCGCCGCCGACAGTTCGCGCCAGATCCGCACCCGCTGGCGGAAGTCTACGGTTACGCCCATCAGCATATTCCGCACCGCCGCGAAGAACTCCAGGTGCTCCGCGTAACCGGCATCCAGCAGTTTCTGGATCCGGTCGCGCAGCGCCGACGCGAAGGCCGGGCTGGCTCCACCGGTGGTCACCGCCACGGTGATATCGCCGGCCCGCGCCAGCGCCATCGCGATGAAATCCGACTCGCCGGCGTCGTCGACGACGTTCACCGTCGCGCCGGCCGCCCGGGCGTCGCGGGCGACGCGGGCATTCACTTCCTCATCATCGGTCGCCGCCACCACCAATCCCGCCCCGGCAATCGCTGCTTCTCCATAGACCTCGCGCCGGATCTCCACGTCGCCGGCCTCTTCCATCTCCGCCAGGCCCTCCGTCACTTCCGGGCTCACGATCAGCGGCGCCGCTCCGAAATTCGCCAGCACGCTCGCCTTGAACTCCGCCTCGCGGCCGCCCCCCACCACCACACAACCGCGGCCGGCCAGCCGCGCCAGATTCAGCGCCACCGGCAGGTAGCGCCCATGATCATTCACCCGCGTTGCCCCGGTCGGAACGCGCCAGCTTCACCATTTCCCGACCTTTCATCACGATCCCACCCGGCGGCCGGACCTATAATCCACTCCACAAGTCTGAGGGAGGCCCGCGCCGCCCCGCAACTCGACGCCCATTCCTGGAGCCCCATGCCCGCAACCCTTCGCATCGGCACCCGCGCCAGCCCGCTGGCCCGGGCCCAGACGGACATTGTCCGCGACGCCCTGGCCCGCCACCACCCGGACCTCGCCGTCGAGACCGTCCTGATCGCGACATCCGGCGACCAGCGCCCCGAAGTCCCGATCCCGGCCGCCGGCGAGACCGGTTTCTTCACCTCTTCTATTCAGCAGGCTCTCCTCGACGGCGAGATCGACCTCGCGGTGCACAGCCTCAAAGACCTGCCGATCGCGGAACCGGACGGGCTGGTGGTCGCCTCCGTTCCCGAGCGCGCTGACCCGCGCGATGTCCTCATTTCCCGCGCCAGCCTGCCTCTATCCGAACTTCCGGACGGCGCCCGCGTTGGCACCAGCAGCCTGCGCCGCGCCGAGCAGGTCCGGGCCGTCCGCCCCGACCTTCAGCCCGCGCTCATCCGCGGCAACGTCGCGACGCGCGTCGCCAAACTCGATGCCGGCGAGTTCGACGCGATCGTCCTCGCCGCCGCCGGCCTGATCCGCCTCGGACTCGAGGGCCGCGTCACCGAGTGGCTCGCCGCGCCGGCCTTTTTGCCCGCTCCGGGGCAGGGCGCCCTGGCCATCGAAATTCGCGAAAACGATTCCCGCGCCCGCGCCGCGGTCGCTCCGCTGGACGACCCCGACCTGCATGCCGCCGTCGCTGCCGAGCGCGGCTTCCTGGCCGCGTCCGGCGGCGGCTGCAACGCTCCGCTCGGCGCGCTCGCTGAGGTCCGCGACGGCGTACTCCACCTCAGCGCCGGTCGCTACGGCGACCCGACCGCTACCGCCGCCTTCACCGGCCGGCCCGACGATCCCGCCGCCCTGGGCCAACATGCCGCCCGCCGGCTCCTGAACGACCACGCCGATGCCTGAGGCCCAACCCGGCAAGGTCTACCTGGTCGGCGCCGGCCCCGGCGACCCGGGTCTGCTGACGCTGCGCGGCCACGACCTGCTGCGCGCCGTCGACATCGTGCTCCCCGACTCGCTTGTGTCCGAGGAAGTAATTGCCCTGATCGACGGTCCCGAAATCATCCCGGTGGGCAAACGTTACGGCAGCAACTCGGTCTCCCAGGGCGACATCAACGCGCTCCTGGTCCGCCTAGCGCAAGAAGGCAACACCATTTGCCGGCTCAAGGGCGGCGACCCGATGGTCTTCGGCCGTATCGGCGAAGAACTGCGCGTCCTCAACGACGCCGGAATCGCCTACGAAATCGTCCCCGGCATCTCCAGCGCCACCGCCGCCCCGGCGTATGCCGGCATCCCGTTGACGATGCGCGGCGTCAGCGCCGGTTTTGTCTGCGTGACCGGCCGCCGGGCCTCCACCGCGGGCTCGCCAGACATCGACTGGCCCTCGCTGGCCGGGCTCAACCAGACGCTCGTGATCCTGATGGTCGCCACTCGCATCGGGGACATCACCGACTCGCTCCTGGAAGCCGGCATGGACGCCAACGCCCCGGTCGCCCTGATCGAGCAGGCCACCCTGCCGGGGCAACGGACTCTGGTGGCCACAGTCGCGGACATCGCCGCCCGCGCCGGTGAAGCCGGCGTCATGACCCCGGCCACCCTGGTGGTCGGACCGGCGGTGGCCGAGTCCCACCACTTCGCCTGGCGCTCGGCGCTGCCGCTCACCGGCCGGCGTGTCCTGCTGACCACCCCGCCGCCGGTCACCGCCGGGCTGGGCGCGCTACTGTGCGCCGCCGGGGCCAGCGTCATTTCCCGGCCAGCCATTGAGGTCGAGCCTCTCGCCGACGCTGACCAATTCGCTGCGAATCTCGAAGAAGGTCTCGAAGCCACCGATTGGGCCGTCTTCGCCAGTCGCAGCGCCGTCGACGCCGTCTTCAACGCCCTTGAATCCCGCGGGCGCGACGCCCGCGCCCTGGGCGGCATCCACGTTGCGGCGCTTGGCACCGGCACCGCCCGCGCCCTCGAAGCCTGCGGCATCAACCCCGACCTGGTCCCCGAAGAATTCGTCTCCGAGTCGGTCGTCGATGGCCTGCTGGCGGAACTCGACGCTGATGACCGCGTCCTGGTGTTCGGCGCCGAAGGCGGCCGAACCGTCATACGCGACCGCCTGAACAACGCCGGCTTCGAAGTCACCCGGTTGGACGCCTATCGAACTGTGCCGACGGCCCCGACAATGCCAGAGGTCCAGTCGGCGCTCGACGAAGTCCCCGACTGGGCCGTATTCACCAGTCCGTCCGCCGTCCACTCCCTATTTGACAGCCTCGACCGCGCCGGCCTGGCCCTGCCCGAGACCACCAGGGTGGCCGTCATCGGCCCGATCACCGCCGCCGCGGCCGCCGAACGCGACCTGGCCGTCGCCGCTGTGGCCGAACCCCACACCTACGCCGGACTGGTCAGCGCCTTGGTCGCCGAAAGCGAACCCCGCGATGCCTGACGCCGAACGCCTCGACCTCACCGCCCGCCCCCGCCGCCTGCGACGGCTCGACTCCTTGCGCCGCCTGGTGGCCGAGACCCGCCTCTCGGTTGACTCCCTGGTCTACCCGATCTTCATCGAGCCGGGCTCCGGCATCGAGCAACCCATCGACGCCATGCCCGGCCAGTCGATCCTGTCCCCCGATCGCGCCGCCAACCTGGCCCGCACCGCCGCCGGACTCGGTATCCCGGCGGTCCTGCTGTTCGGTCGGCCGCGCCACAAAGATGACACCGGCTCCGACGCCCACGCCGCCGACGGCGCGGTGCAGGAGGCCATCCGCCGCATCAAGGACGCCGTCCCGAACCTCACCGTCATCACCGACGTGTGCCTGTGCGCCTACACCAGCCACGGCCACTGCGGCATCCTGGACGACGAATCCATCGACAACGATCGCTCGGTCGCCGCCATCGCCCGGGTGGCCCTTTCTCATGCGGAGGCCGGCGCCGATCTGGTCGCCCCCTCGGACATGATGGACGGCCGCGTCGGCGCTATCCGCGCGGTTCTCGACGATGCCGGTCACCCCGACACCGCCATCCTGGCCTACGCCGCCAAGTACGCCAGCGCCTTCTACGGCCCGTTCCGCGAGGCGGCCGACTCGGCCCCCGCCTTCGGCGATCGCCGCTCGTACCAGATGGACCCACCCAACATCCGCGAGGCGCTGCGCGAGATCGAACTCGACATCGCCGAGGGAGCCGACATCGTTATGGTCAAGCCCGCCCTGGCCTACCTGGATGTCATCGCCGCCGCCCGCCGCCGTTTCGATTTGCCGCTGGCGGCCTACAACGTCAGCGGTGAGTACGCGATGGTCAAGGCGGCCGTCGAGCGTGGCTGGATCGACGAGCAGAAGGTGGTCACCGAATCCTTGACCGCCATCGCCCGCGCCGGCGCGGGGATCATCGTGACCTACTGGGCGCTCGACTTCGCGCGCTGGCAGGGCTAGCCGGGGTTCAGCCAGACTCAGGGCGCGGTAGTTCTACCCGTTAAAGAAGAAACCGCCCGTGGCCGTGCTGTGCAGCGGATATCGCAACCAGCGGTAGACCCACCCCAACAGAAACAGCAGGTGTCTGCGGTAGTTCTACCCCAAACGAGAGAACATGCGGGGCGTGTTAGACGGCGCACTCGCCTTCGCCGCGCTCCATCACGTACTGGCGGTCCCGCTCCCAATCGATGAACTGTTCCGCATCCTCGGAGAACTCGGGAGTCAGCGAGAGGTTGGATAGCAGCTCATTGAAATAGGCCGGTTCGCGTCGATCGACGTAGTCGTTGAACGGCTCATCGTCCTCGCACCGGTTTTCCTCGTAGTCCACCAGCAGGCGCTCCACGGCTGTCGGAACCCGTTTTGCCGGGAGTCGGGTCTTCAGCAGCTTGCCGATACGCAGCTCGATGCCGGCGCGCCGGTTGCCGCCGATGAACACGTGATAGGCCGGTATCTGCCGGTCGCCGCTCTTCATGGTCGCGCCGTGGAAACCGATATTGCCCAGGTGGTGCATGCCGCAGGAATTCGGGCAGCCGCTGATGTTGATCAGGACCTGGCTGGTGAGCGGGTCCTGGATATACATCTCCTCGACCTTCGCCTGCACTGCCCGGTTTAGCCCCATCGAAGAGGTAATCCCGAGTTTGCAGCTATCGGTCCCCGGGCAGCTCACCACGTCGTTGATCGCCTGGGCCCCGGGGTTGCCCAGGTTCAGCCGGCGCAGCCCTTGCCACACGGCGTAGAGGCTGTTGTCCGGAATCCAACGCAAGACGGTGTTTTGCCAGGGGGTCATGCGTGCGCGCCCGGCGCCGTACTCATCGAGAATGTCGGCGAGTCCCCGGAACTGCTCCGGCGACACGTCGCCCTGATTCACCTTCACCTCGATGGCGGAGTAGCCCGCCTGGCGCTGCGGAGTCACGTTCAGCGCCACGAAGCGCTCGAACAGCTCGCGGTCGGCCGGGTCGATTCCCGGCGCCGTCGCCGGGCCGGTCGGCGCGTCGCTCTCCTCGTCATCCACGAACAGCAATTCTTCGACCGGGTAATCCTTCCGCGCCCAATCTCCCTGCAACTCCGCTTCCACCATTTCACGGAATGCGTCGATGCCGACCCGGTGGACCAGGAACTTGATCCGGGCCTTGGCCCGATTGCGCCGCAGATCGTCCGACCGTTCGAAGATTCGCAGGACCGCCTCGGTGATACGCAGGTAGTCGTCCACCGAAACGAAGTCGTAGAGCTCGAACGTGTTCCGGGCGAAGATCGACAGCCCGCCACCGGCCAAGATTCGAAAACCCTTCACTTCCCGGCCGTCCACCTGCTTCACCCGTGAGATGTACGCCATGTCGTGGATTTCGCCCAGCACCCGGTCGGTGTCGCTGCCGCTGAAAGAGACCTTGAATTTGCGCGGCAGCAGTTGGGTCAGCGGAATGCGCACGAAATAGCGCACCAGCGCCCCGGCGTAGGGGGTCGGATCGAAGATTTCGTCCGGTGCTATCCCGGCCCAGGCGTCACCGGTCACGTTGCGGACGGTATTGCCGCAGGCCTCCCGCGAGGACAGCCCGGCCTTCGCCAGCATCCGCAGCGCCTTGGTCGCCAGCGGCAGCAGACCGTGGTGATACTGGACGTTCTCGCGGGTCGTCAGGTGGCCCTTCTTCAACGGCGCGTAGTCTTCGGCGACGTCGCCGAGCACCCGCAACTGATCTGAATTAACTCCACCGAAGGGTAGCTTCACCCGGACCATCTGCCGGTCCGGCTGGCGCTGTCCGTAGACCCCCTGCTTGAGCCGGAAGCCGATGAAGGTGGCCTCTTCGGTGTTCCCGCGCAGGAACTCGCCGGCCTCGGTGTCGAAATCCTCGAACTCTTCTTCCAGGATCGGGATGACCGGTCCGGGAAGTTGCTTGGTCTCTCGCGCCATTGGTATTTCTCCGCCCATTGTGGGCACGTACTATTCTCGTGACTTCCACCCAGTCCCCGCACCGGCAATTATAAGCAACTCTATCGATTAAGTGTAGAAAAGCCTGTCACCACCTCACCACCCGACCCCGGCCGGACCCTACTCGCCTTTGGGGTTGATGAACAGTCCCATTCGCGGCAGCCGCTCCTCGCTCACCATCTGACCGCTCAGCACGCCGTCCATCAGGGTCAGTTCGACAATCACCGCCGTTCGCTCCTGGACATCGTCGATTCCGCCAAACGGGCACTCGCTGCCTCTATCTAGCCGCGTCCACAGGAGGCTGATCGTCCCGGTGATTGTCCC
Organism: Chloroflexota bacterium; assembly: GCA_030744875.1. Lineage (GTDB taxonomy): Bacteria > Chloroflexota > UBA11872 > UBA11872 > VXNJ01 > JASLPR01. Next base: position 6,986 of record JASLPR010000071.1, on the reverse strand, counting down.
GGTCGCGGGATCGTACGAAAGATTCTGCCCGGTCAATTCGCGGCACGAGGCACTTATGCAGTCGACTTCGTACGACTGGGGTTCGCCGGACGCATCGAGGGTGAATCCGCTGTAGTCGGATCGCTCGATGTCGTATGCGAACGCGGTGATCTCAACCGCGGTCCCCTCGATCGAGAAGACTATCTCGTTGCCGAACACGACCGTGTCCTCGGGCAGCCAGAACTCCGCTGCAACCACCAGGCTCAGCGCCGTCGCCACCACGACGGTCTGCGTCACGGTCTGGCCGTCCGGGGAGGCGGCGGTCAACGTGACCGTATAGTTCCCGGCGTCGGCGAACGCGTGCTCGATGATCGCTCCGGGACGCTCGACATCGTACGAAGCCGCTGTCCCGTCGCCGAAGTCAACGTCCAAGACGTAGGGCACGATCGCGCCGTCGATTTCCACCACCCCGCCGCTGATCCCGACCTCAATCGCCGTGGTTTCGCCGGGCTCCACGGCGGCTGGCGTGCCAATCACTTCCAGCACCAGCGCCGGCGCCTCGGTGACCGCCAGTTCGAAGAAGGCGTCCGCCTCCTCGCCGCTGCGATCGTCGAAGACCGTGACTCCGACCGCCACCAATCCGGCCTCCGCCGACATCAGTTCAACCGAAGCCGCTGCGCCGTCGATGTCCCCGTCCGGCAGGCCCCAGATGTAGCGCACCTCCACGTCATCGGCCTGACCCGCCACCCGCGCGGTCAGCATCACGGACTGACCGGGATACGGCGCCGCCGCGGACGGTTCGACCTCCACCGTCATGCCCTCGATCACCCGGATCACCAGTTCCACTTCGGCCTCGGCATCGGTCGCGTCGAAGACCACCACCGAGATCGGATAATCGCCGGCCTCGGGGAAATCCACCGTGACCTCCGCCTCCTTCTCCCCCGGGTGCATCCCCAGTACCTCGAGCAATCGCCAGAGGTAGTCGTAGGACTGTTTGGAGATTACGTAGTTCTCACCGCGCAGGATGCCGCCCCGGCCGGTCGCGACGATTCGCACCGATTTGCCGACTGTGACCCTCGCCGGCGACGCGTCCAGCTGCGCCGTCAACGGCAGCGGCGGCTCGATCAGTTGCGAGAACGTCGCCGTCTCGCCGAGCACGTCCTAGGCCGTCACCCGGAACACCATGGCCAGTCCGGCAGTCAATTGCACCGGCCCAATATTGCCGCAGCCACCTTCGCGATAGCCGAACTCGCCGAGTTGGATGTCAACCGTGCCGGACACCGCGCCCAATACGTCCAGCGTCACCGCGTAGCCCGACTCGCTGCCCTGGGTGCACACCTTGAAGGTCAATGGCACGGTGCCGTCGCCAGCACTCTCTCCGATCACAACTCCGAAATCGGATATCCGCAGCGGATCAGCCGGAACCCGCGCCTCCGCCGTGAGGATGTTCCACTGGCCCGTCCCCCGATCGGTCGTCACCACGCGCAACCAGTAGCGGCCGGGCTTGCGGAATCGGTGGGAGAACGACACCGTCGCACCCAACGTATCCAGCACGGTCTCACCCACCTCGTCCGAATCGCTGAACGAGTATTCGACGTGGAACGGCCCGACCGCTCCCGTGCACAACACGGATGCCTTCAGACTGAAGTCCAGGCTCAGAAGATCCGCGACTTCAGGTCGCTTGTTCCAGCCGGAGAGGCGGGTGCAGGCCGGCCATCCACCGTGTCCCAGGCCGAGGGTGCTGAACCCCAACACGCCGGCGGCATATTCCCCGTCCTCTAATTCTCTGGAGTAGATGGAGAACTCGCCGTCGCCATCGACTTTGTACAACGCCAGGCCGCTCGGGTCGGTCCCGTTCGGCACCGGCAGGCGGACCGTCACCGGATCCTCGAAAGTAGCGCTGGCCTCCACCCGGTAAAAGCTGCCCGCCGGGGCCACACCCTCGGGGAGTTGCGGCGGTGACATGGGCTGAATCTCCACCGTCGCACCCACCGGCAGCACCCCCGGCGCGATCTCGATGACGACGCCGTCTTCATTGCGCAGCGTCAGGCCGTCGTCCGTAACTGTCCCGCCGGCCACCGCCCCGCCGCCGCTTTCCCCACCCCCACCGTGGACTCTGGCCGTATTGCGTCACCGGCAACGGCCGCATCCGCTACCACGTCATCGCCGCCGCGGCGAACACCGCCACGGCAACGACTATCAGCGCCGCCACCACCGGCAGACCGAAGGCGCTGTTCCCACCGGACCGGCGCGCTGATGGCCGGGCCGCCGGGGGCGGATGATCACGCTCGCCCATCAGCGCCCTTCCGCACTCGCCGCAGAAGCGGTCGCTATCACTGTGTTCGGTTCCGCAATTCGCGCAAAACGACACCGGCTGCTCCATGGCTGAGACCGGCGCCCATTGCCGCTCCACGGTGGCTCCCGACCCGGCTCCTCGGCGCAGAATACACTCGCTTCCCCACCTCCGATCCCGGTGCTACACTCCCGCCGATCCCACTCCAACCGTACCGGCCAACCACCCCCTTCCCCCAGGAATCCGGCCATCGTCGCCCATCCCCCCAACGCCGCCGACGACGCACCGGCCGTCCTTGTCCCGGCCGGTCGCGGGCTCATGCCGACGCTGCTGCTGGGGATGTTTGCCACGATCCTAGTGCGCAGCAGCTACGGGCCGCTCCCGGTGCTCATCGCGACCGACCTGGCCATCACCGTCCCGGTGGTCGCCCAGTTGCTCACCGTCGAGGCCGCCCTGACCCTGGCAGCCGCCATCATCCTGGCGCCGCTCTCCGACCGGGTCGGCCGCCGCCGCACCGCGCTCATCGGCATCCTCTCCCGGGTCATCGGCGCCAGCCTCGTCGCCGTCGCCCCCAACTTCCCCGTCCTGCTGCTGGGTGGGGCGTTCCTGGGAATCGGCTTCGGCGGGCTCCTGCCCCAGCTTTTCGGCAGCATCGTCGCCGCCTATCCCAGCGCCAGCCGCGACCGCCGCATCACCGCGATCATCATGGCCTCACGCATCGCGATGGTCACCGCGCCCTTGCTTTCCGGTTTCCTGGCCGGTCAGACCCACTGGCGCGCCGCCTACGTCGTCGGGGCCGCCATCACCGTCCTCGCCGCGCTGGCCATCTTCCGCTTCCTGCCCCCCGACCACAGGAGCGACGTTCGATCCGGCTCGTTCCGCGATGTGGTCCTGGTCGCCATCGTGCGCGTCCTCCGCAATCGACCGGCCCTCTTCGCGCTGCTCGGCAACCTGTTTTACGCCTTCGGCACCTACGGCATCGAGTCGTTTCTCGGCGCCTTCGTCGCCCAGGTCTACGGGCTCAAATCAGAAGACGCCGGTCTCCTACTGGCCATCGGCCCCGCGTTTTCGTTCGCCGAGCTGGTCATCGGCGGCCGCGCCCGGCAGAGTCTGCGCCTGCCCATCCTGATTGCCGCTTCGCTGATCTTCGCCGCCACGGCCGCCGTCCTGCTCACCGTCCGCGGAAGTCCGCCGTTGATGGCCGCCACGTACGCCACGTGGGCCTTCGCCGCCGGTTTCCGGCTGACCTGGATCTGGTCCCTGGCGCTCGACCTGGCCCCCGGGCAGCGCAGCGCTGTCACCGGACTCACCGAAGTCACCTTCGCCGGCGGCACCATGCTTGGCTCCGCCTCCGGCGGGCTCGCGCTGGCCTTCGGCGGCTACTCCGTCCTTGGCTGGCTGCTCGGCAGCGCCACCCTGCTCAGTGCCCTCGCCTTCAGCCTTGCCACTTCGCTTTCCCGCAACCGCGCCTGAGCCCTAGGCCAGTTCTTCCGCGAAGCGCCGCGCCTGGGCGACGTAGTCCACCCCGGTCATCGCGATGAAGCCCGCGCGCAAACGATCGGTCACGGGACCCGGGATGGCCGTCCCGATGGCGTGGCCATCCACGGTCGCCACCGGCAGCATCACGAACGAGGTCGTGCAGAAGAGCGCCTCGTCGGCGTTGATCACGTCGTAGGCGTCGATGTTCTTCTCGATGAACGGCACGCCCACTTCGCCGGCCACGTCGATCAGCGCGCTCCGGGTAACCCCCAACAAGATGTTGCGCGATTCCGGTGAGATCAGCACCCCGTCCTGCACGATCATGAAGCTCCACGCCGGGCCCTCGGTAATGAAGCCGTCCTCATCGGTCATCAGCGCCCAGGCGTCGCGGTCCACCATCTCGGCCTGCGCCTGCGCCAGCCGGTAGTAGATACGACTGGTGTTCTTTACCTTCGGGTCGATCAATCGCGCTGGTACCGAGCGTTGATTCGTAATCTGCGCCGCCACGCCGGTCTGGTAGAAGGGCGCCCGCGGCGCGAGCATCTCCCGCAACGGTTGCAGGTAAATCACGACGGTCGGCTCGGCGGGAAGTCCGGGGACGCCGGGCGGCGGCCCATTGGAGACATACTGCCGGATCATGTAGTCGTCGCCGTCGCCGAAATGTCCGGCGTTCCGCTCGATTGTCGCCAGCGTCGCTGCCTCCATCGCGTCGATGTCCATGCCGCAATCGATCCCCACCCGCTTCATCGAGGCGTACAACCGCTCCAGGTGCCCCCACTCCCCGCGCAGCCGAAACGGGACGCCGCCGAAGGTCCGGGTCACATCGAACACCATGTAGCCGAACATCACCCCCGGATCGAACACCGACACCGCCGCCTCCGCCTCCGGCACGTACCGCCCGTTCTGGTAGACCAGCAACCCATCGGTCATTCGCGACTCCCTGTCCGTGGTACGCCCCCCGCCGATCTTAGCCGCGCTCAGTTCGTCCGGCTTCATCACCTCAATCGCCTCCGACCCCCGCACCGTACCCACCGATGAGTCACTTCAGGCCGGTAATCGCCTGCCCGAATCCCGCTCGCGGCACAGGAGACGAAGGCGCCCCGCGATTAGACTAGCGGGTGCAGCGGGTTATCGGGCCCGGGCTCGCGAGAATGGGGGACAGCAGTATGGCGGACTACACCGGCGATTGGCCTGTCGAGTATCCGGATCAGCTGATTGTCGGAGATCCCGCCAGCAGCATCGCCGTCTGTTGCCTTTGGTCGAAACGGGATCTAGTGGCCGTTCAGTTGGCCTCAGACCAATACGCCGTCATCGGACAGCTCTACTCGCGCGCCGGACTGAATGGCATGCTCCGCAACATCCTCGCCAATCCATCCATCCGGTGCGTCGTTGTGACCGGACATTCGCTGACCGATAGCTACAAGGCCCTGTCCAGCTTCTTCGACTTGGGCGTTGATTCGAACTGGACGATCGCCGGAAACGGCGGCCAAATCGATCGCGATCTGCCGATCGCCGACCTGAATGCGCTGCGCGAGAACGTCACGCTGGTGGACCTCCGGGACGAGCCGGACTTCGCCGCCGCGTTCAACACGGTCGCAAAACGCTTCAGCGATCAGCCGCCGTTTGCCGCCCCGCGGACCTACCCCAAGACCGTCCCCGAAGCCACCGCCTTCCCCAGCGAGTACATGGGATTCGTGGTGCGGCAGAGCACGATCCTGGAAGCCTGGCGAGAGAGCCTCTGGACGATCATGAGTTTTGGTGAGGCGTCCCCCACGGACTTCGGTGTGCCGCAGAAAGAGGTACTGGGCCTGCTCTCGGTCATCGAACAGCCTTCAGCAGAGATTGAAGCGCTGCCCGATTGGGCGCCGTTCACCGCCGCCGATGTCGAAGGCTACCTGGACCGGTTCTTTAAAACTGAAGAGCAAGACGGCGTCGCCTACAACTACGGCCACCGCCTGCGGGCTAGATGGGGGATGGATCAGATCGATTCTCTGGTCGAGGAGATCGAGCGCTCCGGCACTTCCCGGCGCGCTCTGGCCGTTCTTTGGGACCCCGCGACCGATGTCGGATCGGCCGAACCACCGTGCCTGACGACCGTTCAAGTAGTCCTGCGCGGCGGGCGCCTTTACGTCATGGCCTACATACGCAGCAACGACATGTTTCGTGCGTACCCGCTAAATGCCGCCGCGCTGGCATTGCTGCAAGAGTCCGTTCGATCGCGCCTGCCCGGTACGGAAACAGGCGCTCTGTCGATACTGTCTTTCTCGGCACACGTCTATTCCGATTGCTGGGACGACTGCCGCCAGGCAGCCGAGGAGCATGAAGGCCACCGACGGAAGTTCGAGCAGGATCCTCGAGGTAGTTTCGCTTTTCGAATTGAAGCCGATGATCTGGTCGCCGACCACTTCACCGCGGAAGGTGACCTGGTGCAAACGTTGCGCGCAAAAGCGGAGCATGTTCTCGCGGCCGCAATCGCTCCCCATGTCAGCCGGGTGGACCACGGGCTCTACCTGGGCGGCGAAGTCTCGCAACTCGCCATCGCCGGTCAGAACCTTACGCCCTTCGACCAGGGACCGGCCGGGCGGCCCCGGCCGCCATCCTCGCCCCGGTAGCAAACTCTCGAACCGGTCCGGCACGTCCGGTGGGTACAAAGCCGCGCCGGTCAACCAGTCGGCGCCCCCGACCGGATAGGTCGAGCCGGCCGCGGTCGGCCAGATCAGAACCCGGTTCTAGTAGCCGAGGGTTCCGTCCAGGGAGGCGCGGGTTGCGCGGTGCTTGCCGCCGTGGTCCTCGTACACGCACTCAATCTGGCCCGACGCATCCGCGAACCGCCCACTGCCGCCCTTGGCGATCAGGATCACGGTTGTCACGACTGTCTTGCCGCGATTCTCCGTGCAGAGCCGGGCGTACTTGTCGACACGGGTCTTGATCACATCGCCGTTGGCCGCGATCAGCGCCAGGTCACCCTTGGCCGAAACTTGGATGTACTTGCCGGTCTTGCAGTCCGGGGGGCGGTGGTAGGTGCGCTTGACGTCGATTCGCCCCTTCAGGGGGCCATTCCCCATGTGGGTTGCGTTCAGCGAGCCATCAACAATGCCGCTGACCTTGCCGGTGACGGTGCCTTTGAACGGGCGCGAGTCGCTGTCCGTCAGGGCTACCGAGATCATCGCCGTCGTCAGCAGCGCCGCGGCCACTATGGAAATCAATACGCGCATCGAGACGTGTTTCACGGGTC
>JASLPR010000070.1 GCA_030744875.1 Chloroflexota bacterium | reverse complement strand
GCGGACGATCATCGGGATATGCGACGAGTGCTCGTAGAAGCTCTGCTTGTTCCAGAGGCCGTGCTCGCCGTTCTGCTCGCCGTGATCCGAGACGTACACAACCACCGTGTTGTCGGCCTGCCCACTGGCCTCCAGCGCGTCCAGGACCTCACCGATGCGGTCGTCACAGAAGGTCACCAGTCCGTAGTAGGCCGCGCGACCGAGCGCCATCTTCTCCGGATCGACATCGTGATAGTCGAACCAATCGCCCATGCGCTGGTTGTGCGGGTGCAGGGTCTCGCGGTGACCCGGGATACCGGGCTGGTCGGCGTGTTCCGGGTAGTAGCGGTCCCAGTACTGCTGGCGGACGATCAGGGGGTTGTGCGGGGTTATGAACGACGCCACCAGCGCCCAAGGCTGCTCACCTCGGGCTGGCTCGCCCAGGTATTCCACCGAGCGCCGCGCCACCTCATCGTCGTATTGCTGGTAGACGTAGTCCCCAGGGCCGGACTCATCGAAGGCCTCGCGCGTCATGGCCGCGCGCGAAACATCGCGATGCTCCCAGTTGGCGACGAGACGCTCGTTCCCGGGCCCGTGGACATCGCTCAGCAGGCGCCGCTGGAACCCGTGCATCTGGTCCGGCCCGATGAAGTGCATCTTGCCGCAGAGGGTCGTCTCGTAGCCGGCCAGGTTGAGGGCATGCGCCCAGGTCGGCCGGTCGCTGCCCAGAGGGGTGCCGTTATCCCAGACCTCGATTTCGCTCACCAGCTTGCCGGTCATGAACGAGGCCCGCGAAGGCGCGCAGATCGGTGAGTTGCAGTAGGCGTTCTCGAAGGTGGTTCCGGCCGCCGCCAGGCCGTCCATCACCGGGGTGTGCAGGAACGGGTGCCCGTAGGCGCCGGTCCATGCCGCCGAGTGCTGGTCGCTCATGATGATCAGGATGTTTGGTTGCTCGGGCATGTGGCTCCTGTACCGCTGGCCGGTGCCGGCTGCTGATTACGCTCTATTCGCTCTCCGACCAGGGCGGTGTGTAGGGCTGGCCGCCCATCGAATCGTTGATCAGCATCCGCGCCTGCTGTCCGGCGATGATGTCGGCCTTGATCGCCTCCGCGTCCCAGCCGTCCAGGATCGCCGCCGTCATCTCTTCCACCCGGCCGGCGTGGGCCGGCTCAGCGGCCAGGTCGGTCAGTTCGTCCGGATCGGCCTCCAAGTCGAAGAGTTCCGGCGGATCGCCCAGATAGTAGTTCAGCTTGTACCGACCCCGCCGCAGCATGCGTCCCGGGGTCGTGGTGCCGTGGGCGTGGTACTCGGAAAACGCTTCCCCGTCGCCGTCCTCGGCCTCGCCGCGCAGCAGCGGCGCCAGGCTCACCCCGTCGGTGTCCCCCACGTCCGCCCCGCCCACGTCCAGCATCGTCTGCACCAGGTCCAGCAGCGAGGTCACCTGGCTGTGCCGCGAGCCCGGCTCCACCACTCCCGGCCAGCGCACGATCAGCGGGATTCGCGTCGACGGATCGTAGAAGGTGCACTTGTACCACATGCCGTGCTCGCCCAGGCTCTCGCCGTGGTCCGAGGTGTAGACGACGATGGTGTTGTCGGCCAGGCCGTTCGCGTCCACCGCCGCCAGGATCTCCCCGATCTTGTCGTCGCCGAACTCCGTCAGCCCGTAGTAGGCCGCGCGCGCGACGCCAATCTGATCCTCGGTGATCCCCTCCGCCTGGAAATGCCCGCGCAAGCGCTGGGTCTGCGGGTGGGCTTCATCGAGCGGGACGGCCGGGGTGCGCGGCAGATCGGCGTGCTCCGGGTAATAACCGTAGTAGTACTCGGACCGCACCCGGAACGGGAAGTGGGGAGCGAAGATGCCCACGCACAGCGCCCAGGGCGTCTCGTGGCGCTCGTCGTCCAGCAGGTAGGTCACCGCCCGCTTCGTGGCCTCGTCGTCATAGCGCTGCTGTACGTTGTCGCCGGGGCCGGTATCTTTGGTCAGGCGATCGCTCACCACCAGCGTCTCGGCCAGCTGGCCCTTCGTCCAATCAGGCAGGTTGACGTGATAGCCGCCCTCGCCGTGGATGTCGGGCATGATCCGCTTGCTGAAGCCGTGGATCTGGTCCCGGCCGATGAAGTGCATCTTCCCGCACAGCACGGTCTCGTAGCCGGCGTTATTCAGGCGGTGCGCCCAGGTCGGGAGGTCCGACGCCAGCGGCACCGTGTTGTCCCACACTCCCGTTCGGTACAGGTGTCGCCCCGTCATGAATGAAGCCCGCGACGGTACGCAGAGCGGCGAATTGCAGTACGCGTTCTCGAATACGGCGCCCTCGTCGGCAAGGCGCTGCTGGTACGGGGTCCGCACAAAGGGGTGCCCGTAAGGAGTACTGATTACCGGATCGTGCTCGTCGGACATGATGATCAGGATGTTCGGCTTGGCCACTGGCGAGACACCTTTCATCTGTGATTCGGCCGGCGCCGGCCGGCGGGGCGGCGGGCCGGAATTATGGTTCGAGCGGTCGGAGGGCTATCCGTACTTGCCGTTGCGCCAGGGCGGGCTCCAGGGCTTCCTGTTGGTGGCCTCGGCGATCAACTGGCGTTCTTTCTGGGTCCGGCGTACGTGCTCGTCAATCGCCACCGGGTCCCAGTCGTCCAGAACGATCTCCGTCAATTCCTTGATTACCTCGGCATGCGCGGGATCTTCCCCGAGGTTGTTGAACTCGCCGGGGTCGGCCGCCAGGTCGTACAACTCGGGCGGCTCGCCCAGGTAGTAGTTCAGCTTGTACTGCCCGCGCCGCACCATGCGTCCGGGGCGGTCGGTGCCGTGGGCCTCGTACTCGCAGAGGGCGATCCCGCCGCCGTCGTCGGTCTCGCCGCGCAACAGCGGGGCCAGGCTGGCGCCATCGGTGCCGCTGGCGTCCGCCTCGGCGATGTCCAGCATCGTCGCGATGAAGTCCAGCAATGAGGTGATCGTCTCGAACCGGCTGCCGGCTTCGGTCACTCCGGGCCAGCGGATGATCATCGGAATCCGCGAGGACTGCTCATAGAACGAGCACTTGTACCACATGCCGTGCTCGCCGTTCAGTTCGCCGTGATCCGCCAGGTAGACGACCACCGTGTTCTCGGCGAGGCCGTTCGCTCCCAGCCCGTCGAGGATGGCCCCGACGCGGGTGTCGCAGAACTCCACCAGCCCGTAATAGGCGGCGCGGGCCTTGCGAATCTGCTCCCCCGGGACATTTTCCGTGGTGAAGTGGCGCCGCAGGCGCTTGCTCTGCGGGTGCAACTCGTCCAGGTGCCCTTCGGGAATATTGGGCAGGTCGGCCTGCTCGGGGTAATAGTGGTGATAGAACTCCTCGCGGGCGATAAACGGGAAGTGCGGCGTGAACACCGACGAGCACAGCACCCACGGTTGCTCGTGGCGCTCCGGCTCGGACAGGTAGGTCAGCGACTTGCTGACCACCTCGTCGTCGTAGTCCATGTGTTCGTGGTCTCCGGGGCCGGGCTCCTCGTGGAGCCGTTCGCTCATGTCGCGGAACTTGCCGGTGTCCCAGTTGGACAGGTTCTCACCGCCGCCGCCCATGCCGTGGATGTCGGGCACGATTCGCCGGGTGAAGCCGTGCATCTGGTCCGGGCCGATGAAGTGCATCTTGCCCGCCAGGCAGGTCTCGTAGCCGGTGTTGTTCATGCGGTGCGCCCAGGTCGGCTGATCCGAGCCCAGTGCCACGGTGTTGTCCCATACCTGCACCCGGTGCAGGTGCTTTCCGGTCATGAAGGAAGCCCGCGACGGTACGCACAGCGGCGAATTGCAGTAGGCGTTCTCGAACACGGCCGCCGAGTCGGCGAAGCGCTGCATGTTCGGCGTCCGCACAAACGGGTGCCCGTAGGGGCTGCTGACGCCGGGGTCGTGCTCGTCCGACATGATGATCAGAAAGTTGGGCTTGCTCATTGGGGGAGCCGGTCTCCTTCGTTCAGGAACCAATCCATTCTCTGGCCGGCCGGCGGTCCACGCGGCTCTCCTTACCCTGTCCGGGCCGGCTGGGCGGGGCTGCAATACTGCGCTCGCTCAGGGGCAAATGCAATTTGTGACACCCCGATCGCGAAGGCGGTACCCTTTCCGGGCAGGGCCGGTAACGAACAACCGTGAATCAGATCGGTGGCAGGGAAAATGACCGCAGAGCAGCAGGTGGCGGTGGTCACCGGCGGCGACGCTGGAATCGGCCTCGAAGTGTGCCGCCGGCTCGCCGAATCCGGAGTGCAGGTCGTCCTCACCAGCCGCGATGAGGCCGACGGCGCCGTGGCCGTCAGCGCCCTTGACGGCCAGGGGCACAGTGTCCTTTACGTGCAGTTGGACCCCGACGACCAGCGCAGCATCGAGCGCGCGGTCGGGTTCGTCCAGGCCGCCCTTGGCCGCGCCGACATCCTGGTCAACGCCTATGCGACCGCGCCCATCGACGAAGCCATCGATCCGCTGGCCGCCGACGCCACCCGCGCCCTCAACACCGGCCACCGTTTTGTCGATGTCATGCGGCGCGGCGGTTACGGCCGCATCGTCACCCTCGCCGCCGACGCCGCGCTGCCGGCCGGCGCCGGCGCTCGCGCCGACCGCCACGTCGCCGCTGCCGGCGCGCTGGCCGCCTCGCGCACCCTGGCCGCCGGCGACAGCGACGGGGCGGACATCAAGGTCAACGCGGTCTGCCTGCGTCCCGGTAAGCGTTATCAGGAGCGCGACACCGAGACCGTGCTGCAACTCGCACTGCTGCCTCCCGAAGGCCCCAGCGGAGCCGTGTACCGCGACGGCAAGTCGCTCTCCACATAGCCGGCGGTCAAGGTCCGGGCGGCCGAGTTCCCGCCCCCTCAGGTTGGGGCCGAATGGCGATGCCTCTCGAGGACGAGAACGCCGTCCTAGCCATCGCCTGCGACCCCGGGGCCGATCCCGAGTTCGCAGCGTTCCTAGAGGCCGTGGCGGCCCACATCATGGTCGCGCTGGCCAACGCCGTGCTCTATCGCCGGGGCCGTTCCGCCGCCGCGCTTGAAGAGCGTACCCGCGTGGCGCGCGACATCCACGACACGCTGGCGCAGAGCTTCACTGGGGTTATCGTGCAGCTCGAAGCGCTCACCCGCGAGCAGGGCGCTGATCCGGGCCCCGCCGGCCCCGGCGCGTCGTTACGGACTCTAGAACCCCATCTTCGCGCGAATATCCGCCTGCTCCGGGAAGCCGTGCTGATCGCGATGAAAGGCGTTATCGAAAAAATTGGTGGTCTTGAACCACTCATGCCGCCCGTCCACCGCCACATCGCGCACGCGGTCGCGCAGCGCGGCCTGCTCCGTTTCGGTCATCGGCACGAAGTCGCGGGCGATCGCCAGGTCCTGCTCCAGGTCGCGCAGGGACGAGATTCCGCAGGTCAGCGTGGTGATCGGCTGCGATAAGGCATATCCGCGGCATTCCTGGGCCGTCAGACCGGTCTCGGTCGCGATCTGCCCGAACCCGCCCAGCGATTTCATCCCCACACAGGCCATTCCCTGCTCCAGCGCCCCCGGCAGCACCTGACCGGCGAAGCTGCGGAACATGCTGTCCAGCACGTTGATCGGCATCTGGCAGCAATCCCACTCCATGTCGCGGTTCAGCATGTCCAACAGAATCGCCGGGTGCTTGTGCCCGGTGAAGCCGATATAGCGCACCTTGCCCTGCTCGCGGGCCTCCAGCACGGCCCGCATCGCGCCATCCGCGGCGAAAATCAGGTCCGGGTCGTTGTCGTAGTTGCACTCGTGCAGCTGCAGCAGATCCACCGAGTCGGTCCGCAGTCGCCGCAAGCTCTCATCGATCTGCGCCGCCGCCTCCGCATAACCACGAGCGCAGACCTTGGTGGCCAGGAACAGATCGTCCCAGCAGTTCTCCAGGGCCTCGCCCATATACATCTCGCTCACCCCGTCGCCGTAGTCCCAGGCCTCATCGATGAAATTGATCCCGGCATCGACAGCGGCGGTGATGATCTCGATCGCCATTTCGCGATCGATGTTCTTGCGGATTATGTGCCCGCCGCCGAGGGCGATGATCGTGACCTCGTCCTCGTGACGCCCGAAACGTCGCTTGGGAATCGCCTGCGTGTCAGTTGCGCTCATCTGCCCGCCAATCGCGTGTTGCCCGTCCCGGTCGTGCAATATAGCGGTTTCGAGCGTCGCGATCTTTCGGCCCGCCGCGCGGCCCGCCCGCGGGTGCTATTCCCCGCCGATTTCCGCCCGCGCCCGCACCAAGTCCGCCGGCGTATTGACGTTGCGCATGGACTGCCCGCCGGGATCGATCCTGGCGAAATCCGCCGCCGGCACCTCGCGCACGTCCACGTCGGGGTAGAAGTCCACGATCCGTCGCCGTCCCGACTCCAGCAACGCCAAGGCCGGGGCCGCGCAGGTCTTGCGGTATACCGCGTGCAGCGTCTGGGCCCGGCCGTCCAGCACCGGCACGGTCACGTCATGGCCGGCGGCCAGTTCTAGCAGCGCCACGGCCGCCCCCGGCAACAGGAACGGCATGTCGCAAGCCGCCACGAAGACGTATTCGTGACGCGCCTGTTGTAGTGCCGTGTAGATGCCGCCCAGCGCGCCGCCGCCAGGAAACAGGTCCGCGCACTGCCGCCAGCCCTCCCCGGACAGCGGATCCCCGCCGATCACCAGCACCTCGGGGAAAACCTCCCCCAGCACCCGCAGGACCAACCGGCTGATGGTGGTCACACCGTGCTCGCGGGACACGATCTCCAGCCCCGCCTTGTCGGTTCCCATACGCCGGCTCTGGCCGCCGGCCAGCATCGCGCCGCTCGCGGCCAGGGGTTTACATGGTTCGGTGGCGGAGTTCGTAGCGGCGATCCCTTCTGGTAATGCCCGGTCCGGGCGCGGTGGAGTCTAGCCCGCGGCCGGCCCCCGCGGGTCTCGCTTACCGCGAAATTATCCCGGCGAACGTATCTTTCTTGACAGCCAGTCGTCGGCTGCTCGCTCCACACTGGTTCAGGCCGGATATGGCGATATATTTGCCCGCGCCCGCCTCGATCATTGATAATCTCCCGAACGCAGGCTGGGAGGTTTGTTGAAGTGGAGTTGATTGTTGCCACGAGACCCTAAGCGACGCACCTTCCTGATGGGAGCCACTGGTGCCCTCGGACTCGGAAACCTCCCATTCCTGATCGCCCCCATCGCCGCCGCCGAAAGCGACCTGCGGCCCATCACCGACCTCGACCCACTCGCCACCGTCTATGACGATGTCAGCGGGCATCACGTCACCGGCAAGATCCTCGACCACTGGCTCCAGCACGGGCGGGTCCGCGTCTTCGGCCGGCCCATCAGCGAGCCGCTGATCGCCGACGGGCGCGCCATGCAGTTTTTTGAGAGCGGCGTCCTCAGCGAAGACCCGGACACCCAGGACCCCAGCGGCGTCAGCGCCATGAACCTGGGGCAGACCTGGTGGGAGGCCAATTCCGAGGCCCTCGACGTCACCTCGGTCGATTTCCGTTCCAGCTACTGGATGTGGTGGACCGGGCGTGGTGTCAACCCCGAGTTCTGGGTCAAGTACCTGGACGAGGGCTCCGCCTTCGCCTGGGGCTACCCGATCACCTGGGGGCAGGTCGTCGACGATCAACTCACCCAGGTCTACCAGAAGACCCGTTTCATCATGACCGCCGATGGCCCGGTGCTCGATCCGCTCGGTCGCTGGCTTGCCGACCTGTGGTCGATCGACACCACGCCGGTCGGGCGGCTAACCGGCATCGTGCCCTACCGCGCCGACCGTTTCGCCCCCGACTACGGCCCGCCCGAAGAGCGCCGCGTCGATGTCAACCTCACCGAGCAGATCGCCCGTTTCTACGCCGGCGACCAACTGGTCTACTCAACCCTGATCTCCAGCGGCCGACACCCCAACTACACCTGGCAGGGCACCTTCAACATCTTCAGTCGCGTCATCGACGAGCGCATGACCGGCGGCACCGAAGAAGAGGGCGATCAGTACGACCTCTGGAACGTCTACTACACGCAGTACTTCACCCGGTCATGGATTGCCCTGCACTACGCCTACTGGCACGACGAATTCGGCGCCCCGCAGAGCCACGGCTGCGTGAATATGCGGCTCGACGACTGCCGCTGGGCGTGGTTCTTCTGCGGTCTCGGCACCCAGGTGACGGTGCACCGCTAGACGGCGGCCGCGTCTCCCGTCACCGGCACGCAATCCCGGCAGTTCCCCAGGATCTCCAGCGTGTGCTGGCGCACCCGGAAGCCGGTCGCCACCGCCGCCACGATCACCTCGTCCTCCAGGTCGCAGCCGTCAAAGGTGGTGACGGTGCCGCAGACCTCACACACTAGGTGATGTTGGTGAGCCGAGCGCCGCGCCAGGTAGCGGTGATGCTCCGGATTGGGGTGGACGGTCTCCACGGCGCCGATTTCACGCAGCGTGTCCAGCGTCCGGTACACGGTGCTGCGCGCCGCTGGCAGCCCGGCCGTCCCGAGCGCCGCCAGCAATTCCTCCGCCGACATCCCGCCCTCGGCGGCGTCCAGCAGGCTCAGAATCGCGCGCCGCGCCGCCGTCGAGCGTCCCCCGGCCCGGCGCAGCGCGGCCTCCGTCGCCGCGACCCAGCGTGACGCCGCCGTTTCTGCCGGGCCCGGCTCCGGGCTAGCGTCGGTAATCATTTGGCTCCAACTGCGACAATGTCCTAGTATTCGCTCATATCGCAACATAGTCGCAATTAGGGCGGGATTTCGCAAGTGTTCTTGAGTCGGCGGGAGGCGCACCGGAGCCTGCGTTCCGCGACACCCTTGACCCGTACGATTCGATTTATCGCCGGCCTTCTGCTCGGACTGGCCCTGACGCTAGCGCTGGCCGGCTGCGCGGATTCCCGTGTCGCATTCTCAGAGTCCACCGAAGTTACCACCCTCCGGGTCGTCGCCACCTTCAGCGTGCTCGGCGATCTTGTGCAGCGCGTCGGTGGTGAAAAAATCGATCTCCGCGTCCTGGTCGGCCGCGGCGGCGATCCCCACGATTTCCGGCCCCTGCCGGCCGACCAGGCCGCCGTCGCCGAGGCCGACCTCGTCTTCGCTATCGGGCCGGGCTACGAAGTCTGGCTCGACCGGCTACTCGCGTCCTCCGGCACCACCGCCCGCACTATCCACGTATCCTCCGGGCTCGATCCTCTCCTGACCGACTCCGGCGATCCCGATCCCCACGTCTGGCATGACGTCGGCCAGGCCATCCACATCGTCGGCAGCATCCGCCAGGCGCTCGCTGCGGCCCATTCGGCCGACGCCGCCGGCTTTGACGAGCGCGCGGCGCGGATGATCGCCGAACTAACCACGCTGGACGACTGGATCGTCGCGCAGATGGCCTCCATCCCGACCGACCGCCGCCGCCTGGCGGTCAACCACGACTCCTTCGGCCATCTCGCCCGGCGCTATGGACTGGAGATGGTTGGCGCGATCGTCCCCGCGCTCGCCGGCGAGGCCGTCGCGCCTTCCGCCGAGACGCTTGCCGGGCTGGTTGACCGTGCGCGTGAATCCGGCGTCGTCGCCATCTTCGCCGAAAAGGGCACCAACTCACAGCTCGCTGCCCAACTTGCTCACGAAGCCGGGGTTCCGCTCATCGACGGGCTTTACTCCGACACGCTCGGACCGGCCGGGGGCGAAGCCGAGACCTACCCGGGCATGATCCGCGCCAACATCGGCGTTCTCGTCGCCGGTCTGGCCCCATGATCGGACCCCGCTTTCCGTATTGCGGCCGTGATCACGAGGCGCCCGTGCCCGGCGCACCGGCGCTGGCGGCCAGCGGCCTGTCCGCGCGCTACAGCCCGGGCCTGCCGCTGGCGCTGGACGACGTCAGCATGGCCATCGCTCCCGGCGATCGCGTGGCGCTGGTCGGCCCCAACGGCGCCGGCAAGTCCTCGTTGCTCAAGGCCGCGGCCGGGCTATTGCGCCCGTTGCGCGGTGAAGTCCGCGTGCTCGGCCACGCCCCCGAGTGCTGTTACGACCGCGTCGCGTTTCTGCCGCAGACCACCGAGATCGACTGGCGCTTCCCGATCGATGTCTACGGCTTCGTGCTCACCGGGCGCTACGTCCACCTCGGCTGGCTCAAGCGCCCCACCACCCTCGACCGCGAACGTACGGAGCACGCCATCGATAACATGGTCCTCGGAGGGCTGGCGCACCGCCACATCGGCCAGCTTTCCGGCGGCCAGCAGCAGCGCCTCCTCATCGCCCGCGCCCTCGCCCAGGACGCCGAGTTGCACCTGTTCGACGAGCCGGCCACCGCAGTTGATGCCTCCTCCCGCGAACTGCTGGCAGGGGTTCTCGACGAACTCCGTGAGCGCGGGCGCACGGCCATCGTCGCCACCCACGAACTGGACCGCGTCGCCACTCGCTACGACCGCACCATCTATCTCAGCGAAGGCCGGATCGTGCCAGCGCCCGCGGCTGAGTCCGACCACCACGGGCACGGCTGATGGACTGGCTAATGGCCCCTTGGGAGTACGCCTTTATGCGCAATGCGCTGGTCGGCGGGGTGCTCATCGGGGCCATCTGCGGCGCGGTCGGCGTCTACGTCGTCATCCGCCGCATAGCCTTCGTCAGCGGTGCGCTGGCCCATGCCGTCCTGCCGGGCCTGGTGCTGGCGCAGATCGCCGGAGTCAGCCTGTTCGCCGGCGCGCTGGCGGCCGGCATCTTCGCGGCGCTGGCCATCGGTTTCGTGTCGCGCGGCGGGACCGTCCGCGAAGACGCCGCCATCGGCATCGTCATGACCTCGATGTTCGCGCTGGGAGTCGCCCTAGCCACTCGCGCCGGTGGATTCCGCGATCTCTCACCGCTGCTCTTCGGCGACATCCTTGGCATCGGCACGAGCGACATCGTGGTGCTGGCGGTGTTCGCGGTGCTGGCGTTGGGCGCGCTCTTCGTGTTCAACAAGGAATTGCAGCTCGCCTCAGTCGATCCGACCCACGCCACCACAGTCGGGCTGAATGTCGATCTCGTACGGTTGGGATTACTGGTGGTCGTCGCGCTGGCGGTAATCGCCGGTATTCAATCCGCCGGCGTTGTCCTGACCGGCGCGCTGCTCATCATCCCGGCCGCGGCCGCCGTGTTGCTGGCGCGTTCGATTATCCGTCTGATGTTGCTGGCGGTCGGCATCGCGGTGGCGGCGGCGGTCATCGGGCTCTACGCCTCGTTCTATCTATCGGTGGCGGCGGGCGCGGCGGTGGTTCTGACCGGCGCGCTGATCTTCGCGCTGGTGGGTGGCTGGCGACGAGTCCGCGGCTAGCCGGTCGGTGCTAACGAGACTCGCCCCCCCCACACAAAGCAACAACCTGCCGAGACGACCTCCCCAAAGTCCCGTCTCGGCAGGCTGCACTTGATGAGCCTTTTCGATCCCGCGCGACGCCGTTTCGTAGTGCGTCCCGGTCGTTTTGCGGGTTCCCATTCTACGTGCTTGTCAAACCCCCTGGCATAAAGCTGATCGGAATAACCCCCACGCTCGTGCAGGAATCACCGTCCGGCCAGTCGATTTCAGTCCCTTCCACGGGCTTCGAGGCGTTAAAGTTGCGGGAGGATTGGTCGCTCCAGGACCGGTGCCGGGCGGCGGCGGCCGGGGTGCGAGCGGGGGTGATCGCCATCGACCGAAGCGGCCAACAGCCATACTCGGGGGGGAATACGCGCCGGTGAAGATCCTGCTCGTCGACGACGAGGCCAGCCTTGTCGCCACTATCGGCTACAACCTCCACCGCGAGGGTCACCAGGTCATTTCCGCCGGTGATGGCGAGCGCGCTCTGGAGCTGGCGGCCGAACACGACCCGGCGCTGGTCATCCTGGATGTCATGTTGCCCCGGCTCGACGGTTTCGAGGTCTGCCGGCTCATCCGGCGACGCTCGGCGGTGCCAATCCTGATGCTCACCGCGCGCACCGACGAGGTCGACCGGATCGTCGGACTCGAAATCGGCGCCGACGACTACCTGACCAAGCCGTTCTCAATGCGCGAACTGATGGCACGGGTCAAGGCCATGCTGCGGCGGCGCGAGATGCTGCTTGAAGAATTCGCCGACGGAGACGCCACCGCCGATGCCGTCACCGACGGCGACCTGTGCATCGACATTCCGGCGCGCGAAGTCCGGCTCGGCGAGCAGCCTTTGCGGCTCAAGCCGCGCGAATACGACTTGCTGCTTTTCCTGATGCGCCATCGCGGCCGGGTGTTCTCGGCGGCCACGCTGATGCGGCGGGTCTGGGGCCACGAGCACATCGCCGACACCGGCACGGTCCCGGTGCATGTTCGGAGCCTTCGCAAGAAGATCGAAGCCGAACCCTCCGCTCCGCGGCGCATCGTCACCGTCCGTGGCGCCGGCTACCGGTATTCGGCCTAGCCGAATGGGACCCTTCTCCTTCCGGTCGACGGCCTTTTGGTCGGCTGTAACGGTAGTCGCCGGGGTGGCCGCCTTCGCACTGGCGATCCTGGCTCAGTTGCCGATCGCGGCCAACGAAACCGGCCGCGTGCTGCTGACCGGGTTCATCGTACTTGCCGTCACCATCACCATCGCCGCCGGGCTGGTCTGGCGAGAGCTGCGCCGCTCCGCCTCGGCCGCCGGCCAGCTCATGGCAATCGCCCGGCGGCTGGCCGATCCCGCCGAGGCGGACGCGGACGAAGCCGCCGTCGGCGCCGGGATCGCCGGGGCAGTTGGCGAGGTCAGCCGCCGCGCCGGCGAAGCCGAAGGCTGGCTCCTCGAGCGCGACACTGAGCGCGCCCAGATGGGGGCCCTGATCACGCACATGGCCGACGGTGTCCTGATCGTCGATGGCAACGAGCATATCCTGCAAGCCAATCCGGCCGCCGAGCGCCTGCTGGCCACCCGCGCTGGGTCCGACGCCCCGCGCACCCTGGCCGATTTCGCCCGCGACCACGAGGTTGTCGACCTGGTCCGCACCGCCCGGTTGAACAACCAGGCCGAGGAACGGGTTCTGGACGTCGGATTGAACCGCGAGCCGGTCCGAGTCGTCGCCACGCCGGTGCAGGAGTCCGGCGGCGAGTGGGTGGTGATCCTGCTGCAGGACCTGTCCGGCATCCAGGCAGCCGACACCGTGCGCCGTGAGTTCGTCGCCAACGTCTCCCACGAGTTACGCAGCCCGATCACCTCGATGAAGGCGCTTGCCGAGACCCTCCAGGAAGGCGCTGTCGATGATCCCGGAGTTCGGGGCGATTTTCTCGTCCGCATCCAGACCGAAGCCGACCGCCTGGCGCAGATGGTCGAGGAATTGCTGGAACTCGCCCGCATTGAAGCCGGCCGCGACCGCCTGCAACGCGCGTCCTGCGACATGGACGACATCGTGCGCCGCGCCGCCGAGCGCCTGCGGCCGCTGGCCGAGCGTGCGAAGTTGCAGCTTGAGGCGCCGCCGGAGCACGCCCATACCGAAGTCCATGCCGATCCCGAGATGCTCGACCGGATCGTCACCAACATCCTCCACAACGCGGTCAAATTCACACCCCCCGGCGGCCGCATCACGGCCCGTGTCGACCGCCGCGCCGGGCGCGTGCTGCTGAGCATCGAAGACAGCGGCGTCGGCATTGCCGCCGCCGACCTGCCCCGGCTCTTCGAGCGCTTCTACAAAGCCGATCGATCCCGCTCCGACGGCGGCACCGGGCTCGGGCTCGCCATCGCGCGCCATCTCGTCGATCGTCACGACGGCGAGATCTGGGCCGATTCGCCCGGCCCCGAGCGGGGCGCTACGTTCTTTGTCAGCCTGCCCGGCGCCGCAACGCCGGCCGGCGACGAGTGCTGATCCGCCCCGCCCGACGCTCCGCTTTCCCAACCCGGTGTCCCTGCCGGCGAAACGTTAATCAGAATTTCATCCGCAGTTCAACTCGGGGCCCTCGCGGGCGGTGCGATCGCTGCTACATTTCTTACTGGTTCGCGAAGCTCAGAAATGGGACATGCTCTTGCCCGGTTCGGTCCGTCGGGTGGTGCGGTGGGGTTTGGTGAGTCTGTTTGTGGTTGTGGGCACCGCCTGCGGTTCCGCTGCCGACGTTCAGACCATCTTCATCGACGGCTCCAGCACGGTAGGGCCTATCACCCAGGCCGTTGCCGAAGAGTTCCAGGGCAGCTTCCGCGGCGCGCGCGTACCGGTCGGCGTCTCCGGCAGCGGCGGCGGTTTTCACAAGTTCTGCACCGGCGAAACCGACATCACCAACGCTTCGCGTCCCATCAGGAAGATTGAGATCGAGCTGTGCGCCGAAAACGGGATCGGCTTTGTCGAACTGCCGATCGCCTTCGACGGCCTGGCCGTCGTCACCAATCCCGACAATGACTTCGTCGCCTGTCTCACCGTGGAGGAATTGCAGCGCATCTGGGAGCCGGCCGCCGAGCGCGCCGTCACGTCCTGGGCGCAGGTCCGGCCCGGTTTTCCCGACGAGGAATTGCTGCTCTACGGCCCCGGCGTGGATTCCGGTACGTATGACTACTTCACCACCGCGATCGTCGGCGAAGAGGGCGCCAGTCGCGGCGACTTCACTCCCAGCGAAGACGACAACGTCCTCGTGCAGGGCATCGCCGGCGACCGCAACGCGATCGGTTTTTTCGGGCTCGCCTACTTCACCGCCAATTCCGAGGCGCTCAAGCTGCTCGGCGTCAACAGCGGCGACGGTTGCGTCACACCGTCCCCGGAAACGGTTAACAGCGGTGTCTACCAACCGCTCTCGCGGCCGCTTTTCATCTACGTCAGCCTCCTGTCCACCGAACGTGAAGACATCCAGACCTTCATCCGCTTCTACCTGGAGAACGCCGGGTTGCTGGTCAGTGACGTCGGCTACGTGGCGCTCACCGACGAACTCTACGTACTTGCCATCGAGCGCTTCGAGAATCGCGTCACTGGCTCGGTCTACGCGGGGGAGGGCGCCATGATCGGCGTCGCCCTCGAAGACCTGCTGCGGGAGTAGCCGCGATCATGGCTCTGCGCACCGCCCCACCCGACCAGCCCAATCCAGGCCTCCCCGCGCAGCTGGCGCCCAACCGCCGCCGGGTCATCACCGAGCGCATCGTCCACGGCCTGCTCTTCGGCGCCGCCGCTTTGTCGGTGCTCACCACCGCCGGCATCATTATTACTCTGCTCGGCGAGACGGTGCAGTTCTTCCGCGATGTCTCGGTGTTCGAGTTCATCACCGGCACGCGCTGGACGCCGCTCTTCGCCTCCAAAGATTTCGGTGTCCTGCCGCTGGTCAACGGCACGCTCGCGGTCGCGCTCGTGGCGATGGTCGTCGCCATCCCGGTTGGGCTGCTCACGGCCGTCTTCCTGAGTGAGTACGCCCCCCCGCGACTGCGCTCGATTCTCAAACCGGCCCTCGAGATCCTGGCCGGGATCCCCACCGTTGTCTACGGCTACTTCGCGCTGTTGTTCGTCACCCCGATCCTGCGGTCCTTCTTGCCGGACACGCAGGTTTTCAACGTCGCCAGTGCCGGGATCGTCATGGGCTTCATGATCCTGCCGATGATGGCTTCGATCGCCGAAGACGCCCTGCGGGCGGTCCCGGCGGGGCTTCGCGAGGGCGCCTACGCCCTCGGCGCCACCCGCTTTGAGACGATCACCCGGGTCGTGCTGCCCGGGGCGCTGTCGGGCATCCTGGCGGCGGTCATTCTCTCGGTCTCGCGGGCCATCGGCGAGACGATGATCGTCTCCATCGCCGCCGGCCAGCAGCCCAAGATGGGCTTCGACCTGCTGTCGTCCATGGAGACCATGACCGCCTATATCGTCCAGGTCAGCCTCGGCGACACCCCCCAGGACACCATCGAGTTCCGCACCATCTTTGCCGTCGGCACCCTGCTGTTCACGATGACCTTCGTCATGAACCTGCTCGGCGACTGGTTCGTGCGCCGCTACCGCGAGGTCTACGAATGAGGGCTTTGCGCGCCGATCAGTGGAACCCCCGCATGGGCCGGCGGCGGCGCTACGGCGCGATCTTCCGCTACGCCACCATCGTCTCCACGGCGCTGGGCCTGCTGGTCCTGGTGGTGCTGATCACCGATGTCGTCCGCCGCGGAGCGGGGGAGATCGACCTGCACTTCCTAACCAGCTTCCCGTCGCGATTCCCGGTCAAGGCCGGGCTGCGCACGGCCCTGTTGGGCACCTTCTGGATGATCGCTATGACGGCCCTGATCTCCTTCCCGATCGGCGTCGGCTCGGCAATCTACCTCGAGGAATACGCGCCGGAAAGCCGCCTCAAGCGCTTCATCCAGATCAACATCGCCAACCTGGCCGGCGTGCCCTCGGTGGTTTACGGGTTGCTGGGACTGGGCCTCTTCGTGCGCAACCTGGCGCTCGGGCGCAGCATCCTGGCCGGTTCACTGACAATGTCCCTGCTGATCCTGCCGATCATCATCGTGGCTTCGCGCGAGGCGCTGCGGGCGGTGCCGGTATCGCTGCGCGAGGGCGCCCTGGCGCTCGGGGCCAGCCGCTGGCAGATGGTCCGCCGCACGGTCCTGCCGGCCGCGCTCCCCGGCGTGCTCACCGGCACCATCCTGGCGCTGGCCCGCGCCATCGGCGAAACCGCCCCGCTCATCACCATCGGCGCGCTGACCTACATCGCGTTCGACCCCAACGGCCCGATGGACCTCTTCACGGTCCTGCCGATCCAGATCTTCAACTGGGTATCCCTGCCGCAGAAGGAATTCGCCAGCCTCGCCGCCGGCGGCATCGTAGTGCTGCTGGTGGTGTTGTTGTTGGCCAATCTCGCCGCCGTTGTTTTGCGCAACCGATTCGAGAGGAGAGGTTGATGATCAACCTGAACGTCGGCCGCTCCGGCCCCGAGGAGCCAGCCGCTGACGATGCCGTCCGCGATGTCGTCCTGTCCAGCAACGAGCTGAGCTTCTGGTACGGCGATACGCTGGCGCTCGAGGGCATCAGCCTAGAGATACGCGAGCGCGAGGTCACCGCCATCATCGGCCCCTCCGGCTGCGGCAAGAGCACCTACCTGCGTCTCTTCAACCGCATGAACGAACTCATTCCGCGCACCCGCATCGAGGGCCAGGTCTTCTTCCGCGACACCGACATCAATCACGCCGGCGTCGACCCGGTCGAGTTGCGCCGCCGCATCGGCATGGTCTTCCAGAAGCCCAACCCCTTCCCCAAATCCATCTACGACAACGTCGCCTACGGCCCCCGGGTAAACGGCTTTCGCGGCGATCTCGACGGGCTGGTCGAGCAATCTTTGCGCCGCGCCGCCCTCTGGCGCGAAGTCAGCGACGACCTCGACAAGAGCGGCCTGGCGCTCTCCGGCGGCCAGCAGCAGCGCCTCTGCATCGCGCGCGCCCTTGCCGTGGAACCCGAAGTCATCCTCATGGACGAGCCCTGCTCGGCGCTCGACCCGATCGCCACCACCCGCATCGAAGACCTCATCGCCGAACTGCGCGACGACTACACCATCGTCATCGTCACCCACAACATGCAGCAGGCCGCCCGCGTCTCCAACAAGACCGCCTTTTTCATGGTCAACGACAACGGCGCCGGTATTCTTGTGGAGTTGGGGATCACGGAGCAGATCTTCACGAATCCGTCCGACGAGCGCACCGAGGCTTACATCACGGGAAGGTTTGGCTAAGGGGAAAATGGCCAGGACCGAGTACACACAGCAGCTTCAACAAATCCAGGACGACCTGCTGCTTCTCGGTAGCATGGTCGAAAAGGCCATCGTGCGCGCCGTCGACGCCCTCAAGGATCGCGATCTCGACGGCTCCCAGGCCGTCATCGATGAGGACGACCAGATCGACGACTTCCAGGTCGAACTTGAAGAGAAATGCGTCGACCTGATCGCCCTGCAGGCCCCGATGGCCTCCGATCTGCGCCGCCTGATAACCGTCATTCAGGTCGCCTCCGAACTCGAGCGCGTCGGCGACTACGCCGAAGGCATCGCCAAGATCAGCCTGCGGATGGGCGACGAGCCGCCATTGAAGCCGCTGATCGACATTCCGCGCATGGCCGAGCTGGGCGCCACCATGCTCCGCGAGAGCCTGGGCACCCTCACCGACCTGAACATGGAGGTCGCCACCCGGGTTGCCGAGACCGACGATGTCGTCGACTCGCTCTACGAAAGGATCTTTCGCGAGCTCTTCGCGTACATGACCGAAGATCCGAGCAACATCCAGCGCGCCACCTATCTGATCTGGATCGCGCACCTGCTCGAGCGCATCGCCGACCGCTCCACCAATATCGCCGAGCGCGCCATCTACCTGCAGACCGGGAAGATGCAGCACTTCCAGTAGCGCTCCCGGCACAACCTCGTACAATGCCCCCACCAAACCCCAACCCCCCGGAGTTCCCCGTGCTCGAAGACCTCAAAGTCGGAGTCATCGGACTAGGCATGGGCAAGCGCCACTCCCGCGCCTATCACGAAATTCCCGGCGTCCGCCTGGTCGCCGTCTGCGATGTCGATGCCGAGCGCGCCGATCGCGTTGCCCGCGACCTGGGCACCGAGACAGCAACCACCGATTGGCAAGAACTCTGCGACCTCGGCCTCGACCTGGTCTCCGTCTGTTCCCCCGATCACCTGCACCACCGGATGGCCAAGGCCGCCATGGAAGGCGGCGCCCACGTCCTCTGCGAAAAGCCGATGACCACCACCCGCGAAGACGCCGAGGATCTCGTCCGCACCGCCGAGCGCACCGGCCGCAAGCTGGCGGTCGGCAACGTTAACCGTTTCGTGCCGCAGATCCGCGCCGTCCACGATCTGGTGGCGAAGGGGCGGCTGGGCGAGCTCTTCATGGTCGAAGCCAACTACATCCACGACATGCGCAACGTCTACGTACGTACACCCTGGCGGATCGACCCCGACATCCCCCAGAACCCCTGGATCGCCGGCGCCTCGCACGCGATGGACCTGGTCCGCTGGCTCGGCGGCGACATCGACGAGATCATGCTTTACGACAACCACGTCGCCGGCACGCCGGCCGAACTGCCCGATCACGCCATCAGTATGCTGCGCTTCGCCAGTGGCTGCTTGGGCCGCGTATGGCTCAACAAGGGCCTGCGCCGCTGGCCCGAGCACATCGTCCAGCTCGGCGCCTACGGGTCCGAGGGCACCGCCCTCACCGACACCGAGGGGATGCACGTCACCGCCTGGCTCGATCCCGAGATCGGCGGGCAGATGGGCCCGATCGTCATCCCGTTTCAACCCACCATCGGCCACCCCGTCGTCGAGGAACTGACGGCCTTCGTTGGCAACATCCTCGATGACACCGCGCCGCTCGTCGACGGCCGCGCCGGGGCGGCCACCATCGCCGCGCTCTGTGTCGGACTCGACTCCGCCGCCAGTGGCAAGCCCGAAAAGGTCCGGCCGATCGAGTGACCCGCCCATGAAGCCCACGCGCATCGCCCTCGGCGGAATCATGCACGAGACACACACCTTCGCCGAAGTCCCCACCGGCATGCGCGACTTCGAGATCGGCACCCTCCACCGCGGCGTGGAAATGCTGGAGCAGATGGGCGACACCCGCGCCGGGATCGCCGGCATGATGGCGGTCGGCGCGGCCCATGACTGGGAATTGCTCCCGACCCTGTACACGATGGCCATGCCGTCCGGCGTCATCGAGCAGGCCACCTACGACACTCTGGCCGACGAACTGGTAGAACGCCTGCGCGCCACGCTGCCGCTGGACGGCGTCCTGCTCATGCTGCACGGCGCGATGGTCACCGACGACCTCCTGGACCCCGAGGCCGACATCCTGCGCCGGGTCCGCGAAGTCACCGGCCCCGACATCCCGGTGGTGGTCGAGATGGACCTGCACGGCAACATCTCGCCGGCCATGACCGAACTCGCCGACGCGGTGGTCGCGTTCGACGCCAATCCCCACATCGACGCCTACGAGCGCGGCGTCGAAGCCGCCGAGATCATGTGCGAGATTCTGGACGGGCGCGTAGCGCCGGTCGTCGGCATATACCAGACGCATCTCCTGCTCTCCCCCCAGGTCACCGGCACGGCCGACCTGCCGCTGCGCGCCGCGCTGGAGGCCGCCTGGCGGTTCGAGGACGAGGAGGACGTCGTCTGCGTCGCGGTCTTTGGCGGCTTCGCCTACGCCGACACGCCGTTCACGCGTTGCAGCGTGGTGGCCACCGTCGACGGCGATCTCGGCCGGGCGCGCCAGATCGCCGTCGAAGTCGGCGCCATCGCGGAAGCCGGGATCGGTTCCGCTCGTTTCGCGGCGGTGCCCCCCGATGAAGCCGTGCGGCAGGCGCTGGCGATCCCCGGCGGGCCGGTGATCCTGGTCGATTCGGCCGACAACATCGGCGGCGGCACGCCCGGCGACGGCACCGACGCCCTGCGCGCCCTGCTGGCGGTCGACGTGCGGGAGGCCACGGTGGCGATTGCCGACCCGGCGGCCGTCCGCGCCTGCCACGAAGCCGGCGTCGGCGAGCAGATTGACATGGAAATCGGCGGCAAAGCCGACTCCTGGCACGGCGCACCTGTCCGGGTCACCGGCGAGGTCCGCGCCCTGACCGACGGCTACTTCGATTTTGAGATGGCCAACAGCCATCTGGCCTCGTTTCGCGGCAAAGGCATGGACATGGGCCCGTCGGCCTGGCTGCGCGTCGGCGGCATCAACATCGCCATCAACACCAACAAGACCCCGCCGTTCGACCTGGGCCAGCTGCGCAGTCTGGGTATCGAGCCAGAGAGCCAGAAGCTGATCGCGGTCAAGGCCGCAGTGGCCTATCGGGCCGCCTACCTGCCTATCGCCGCCGGCGTCGTCGAGATGGACACCACCGGGCTCTGCACCGCCAATCTCGCCCGGTTCCCCTACCGGAACCTCGATCGCCCGCTGTTCCCCCTGGACGACCCCGCCTAGCGACTCGACAGGCGCTCCGTCTTCCCGTCAGAATCGCCACTGGACCACACGGCCACGAGCCGCACCCCTGGAGGGCACCCGCAATGAGCACCGCACCGGCCGACCTGGACCTCATCGAGCGCCTGGCGCGCCTGTACACCGCCGTCGTCGGCGACATCCTCGATCGGCGCGGCCACACCAACCAGGTGATGCACCCGCGCATCAAGGCCCTCTGGCCGGAGGCAAAGCTGGCGGGCCGCTGCCTGCCGGTGGCCTGCAAGCAGGTATTCGAGCCGCCGACGGGAAGCCCCTACACCGGCCTGCTGGAATCCGTCGAGGCCATCGCCCCGGGCGACATCTACGTCGCCACCGTCCCCGACGGCCTCATCGGCGCCGCCTGGGGCGAATTACTCTCCACCGCCGCGCGCGGTAGCGGCGGTCGCGGCGCGGTCATCGACGGCAGTGCCCGCGATTGCAGCCAGACAAGAAGCATGGGCTTCCCGTTGTTCGCCGCCAACCGCTGCCCGGCCGACTCGCGCGGCCGCATCACCGTCGATCGCTTCAACATCCCCATCGAATGCGGCGGCGTCATCGTCAATCCCGGCGACTACATCCTCGGGGACTGGGACGGCCTGGTGGTGCTCCCGCCCGAACTGGCCGAGTCGGTGGTCAGTGAAGCCGAGGAAAAGGCCGCCGGTGAGACCGATGTCCGCGCGATGCTGCTGGCCGGTGAAAGCGTCAGCGAGGTCTTCCGCAAGACCGGTATTCTCTAGCCGACCGCGTCGCAGCGCTCCGCGCCAATCCCGCGAAAAGCGGTACCACCCGGCATCCTCCAGCCGGTTCGCTACTCCCGCGAATAACGATACAGCCCGGCGTCGCGGCCGCCGTACTCCTGCTCCGGATGGTCGCCGGCGATTCCCTCATAGGCCGACCCCAGCGCCGGCTCCGGCACCGGGTCCTCGGTCTCGATCAGGATGTCCGCCAACAGCCTGGTCATCTCCGCCAGCCGCTCCGCGTACCGCGGATCGTCGTAGAGGTTGTTGACCTCCAGCGGATCGTTCTGCAGGTCATAGAGCTCACCGTAGGGCTTGCCGCCGAAATGGATCAGCTTCCAGCGCTGGGTGCGCACCATCTTCATATTCAGCGACTCGGCGAAGGCCCACTGCCGCCACTCGACGGCGTCCTTGCGCAGCAACCGCCGCATGCTCTCCCCCTGCATTCCGGCGTGGCCGTCGACGCCGGCGAAGTCCAGGATCGTCGGCATGATGTCCACCGCCTGGATCAGGTCGGACACAATCTGCCCGCCGCCCAGCTCCTTCGGATAGCGGATTATCAGCGGCGAACGGGTGATGTGGTCGTACAGCATCCGCCCCTTCCACAGCACCCCGCGATGGCCCAGCATCTCGCCGTGGTCGGCCAGGAAAATGATGACCGTGTCCTCCAGCACGCCGGCTTTCTCCAGTACGTCCAGCGTGCGGCCGATTTCGCGATCCACCAAACTGATCGTGCCGTAGTAGTTGGCGATCACCTTGCGCAGCTTCGCCTCATCCAGCGCCCCGAAGTCCTTCTGCCCGGAACTAGTGCGGTACTCCGGGACCCGCGACATCTGGTCGGTGTCGAAGTCCGCCGGGATGTCCACCTCGTCCGGCGAATACATCGTGTCGAAGGGCTCCGGCGGATCGAAGGGCATGTGCGGATTGCAGAACGACAACCAGGCGAAGAACGGATACTTCTCATTTTCGGCCAGCATCTTTGCGCCGTTCTCGCCAATGAAGGTGTCCACGTAGTTCTCATCGCCCAGCAGGAAGGTGTCGGCGCCGAAGTTTTCCTCGTTGGCCCAGCGCTTCACGTGCTCGAAATACTTTTCGTCGAGGCCCTGCTCGCGCAGGCTTTCCCGGTAGGCATCGTAGTCCGAGAACATCTTGCCCTCGGCGAAGACCCGGTCGTCGAACCCGTGCAGTTCGTCAATCGGCGTGAAATGCATCTTGCCGATGGCCATTGTGTGGTAGCCGGCGGCGCCCAAGATCGCCGGCAGCGGCTTCTCCGACTTCGGCAGGTCGTACCAATTCCAGCGCACCCCGTTGTTGCGCGGGTAGCGCCCGGTGACCAGGCTGGCCCGGCTGGGCTGACACATCGGGCTGTGCACGAAGAAGTGCTCCGCGCGCACGCCCTCGCGGGCCAGGCGGTCGATGTTGGGCGTCTTCACCACCGGGTTATTGGCGCAGCCCAGCGCGTCCCAGCGCAGTTGATCCATCGAAATCAGCAGGATGTTCGGGCGGTCGGCCATGCGGGGCTCCCGGGGTATGTCGAAGGCATGCGGATTCTATTCCCGCCGGGCGTGAGTGCAAAGGCGCGGGCGCAAGGGCATCATGGGCTGGTGGCGCGCAACCGATTGTGTCCGCCGCCGCGAGTTGTAGCCCGGAACCCAGGGAGGCCCGCCATCGCCACCGAACCGGTCTGCATCGGCCGCAGCGACCTGGTCGTCAATCCTATTGGGGTCGGCACCTGGCAGTGGGGCGACCGGCGCTACTGGGGCTATGGAATCGACTACGACGCCGAGGACATCGCCGCGGCCTTCGACGCGGCGATCGCGGCCGGGCTCAATTTCTTCGACACCGCCGAGATCTACGGCCGGGGCGAATCGGAGCGCCTGCTCGGGCGGCAACTCGAGCGCAGCGGCGCGTGCGTCGCGGTCGCCTCCAAGTACATGCCGTTGCCCAACCGTTTCAGCGCCGCCGCCGTCGCCGGCGCTATCGACGCCTCCCGGCGGCGACTGGAGGTCCGCACCATCGACCTCTACCAGGTCCACTGGCCGTTCAGCCTGCTGCGCAAGGGCGTCCTTCTACGCGAACTGGCCCGGGCCGTCGAAGGCGGGTTGATCCGCTGGGTAGGAGTCAGCAACTACGGGGCCGGCCGCCTGCGGCGGGCGGCGCGACTGCTGGCGTCCTACGGCGTGCCGCTGGTTGCCAACCAGGTCAACTACAGCCTGCTGAACCGCGCGCCCGAGATCAACGGCGTCATCGCCGCCTGTCGTGAACTTGACATAACGCTTATCGCCTACAGCCCGCTGGCCCAGGGCCTCCTGACCGGCAAATACGGACCCGGCAAGCGGCCCGACGGTGCGGGCAAGACAGTCTCAAAATTCCGCGGGCACGATCTGGTCCGGGTCGAGCCGGTCGTGCGAGCACTCCGGGAGATCGGCCTGCAACACCAGAAGTCACCAGCCCAGGTGGCGCTCAACTGGCTCATCCGGCAGCCCGGCGTGGTGGCAATTCCCGGGGTCAAGAACGCGGCGCACGCCCGGTCCAACGCCGGCGCGTATGGCTGGTCGCTCAGCGACGCAGAAGCGCAACGCCTGAACGAAGTGTCGGCCCCCTGGCGCAAACGCGGCCTGCTCGACCGCCTGCTCTAGGTCCGCCTACTCGGCCCGCCAGCGCGTCCCGTAGGCCACCAGCACCAGCGATGCCGCCGAGAAGCCGGCCAGCACCAGCAGGTCCCACGCGAAGACCTCCGGCCCTAACCCCTCCACCGCCGCGCGGAAAGCGTTGGCGGCGTAGGTCGGTGGCAGTACCGCCCGACCGCCCGCAGCGGCCCCGGCAGCATTTCGACCGGGATCATCACCGGCGCCGCGAACATGACCACGAACAGCGACATGTTGGCCACCATGGTCACCAGTTGTGGCGATTTGAAGGTCAGCCCGACCACCGCGCCGATCCCGGCGACTGAGACGATTGAAAGCGGCACGATCACCAGCAGCCAGGGGCTGATCACCAGGTCGATGTCGTACATCAGGCTCCCGGCCACCAGCGCCACCACGATCCCGGGAATCGTCGTCCCCAGCCGGATCGCCAGCACCGCCAGCAGGAACGCGCTCTTTGCGATCGGCAGGCTCGCGTAGTAGATGAACGCCCCCTGGCGCTTCTCAAGAAATAGATCGGCCGCCAGGACGCTGATGCCCATCGCACCACAGAGACGATCGCCGCCCCTACAATGATGTAGGGGATTCCCTCCGGGTCGACGACGACGACGATCAGCCCAAACCCGAACACCATCCCCAGCGGGAACACGATCGACAGCACCGCCAGGATCGGGAACATCGAGAGCTGGTTGTAGAACTGCGCCACCGTCAGGTAGCGAAATCATTGATCCATTTGATCAATGGTCTCCCCTTACAGTTGCACGTACACGTCCTCCAGCGTCGGCGGGGCGACGCGAAAATCGTCCAGCGCTCCGTCCAGGCCGGTCAGGATGCGGTCCACATAACGACCGGCGTCCGTCCGCGGGCTTATGGTGATGAAGCGCCCCGGGCGCACCTCCACCGGCTCCAGCGGCGCCAGCACCTCCCGCAGCCGTGCCGCCCCGTTTCCATTTCCGTTTCCGACCCGCAGGACGATCTCCAGCCGCACTTCGTCGCCTAGGCGCTCCTTCAGTTCTCCCGGCGAGCCCATCGCCCGAATACTGCCGTTGCTCACGATCGCCACGCGCTGGATCACCCGCTCCGCCTCCAGCACGTTGTGGGTCACCAGCACCACGGTCACCCCGTCGGCGTTCAACTCCTTGACAATGTCCCAGATCTGCCGCCGGCGTACCGGGTCCAGTTCGCTGGTCGGCTCGTCGAGCACGATCAGCCGGGGGTTGACCATCAGGGTGATCGCGAAGGACGCCAGCCGATTCATCCCGCCGGACAGCTTCTCCACCGCGCGGCCGCGCATCTCGCGCAGGTCCAGCCGCTCGATCCAGTGCTCCGGTTGGGCCGCCGCCTCCGGGCCGGCCAACCCGCGCAGCCGCCCGGTTATGTACAGGGCGCGGTCCACCTTCAGTTCGCGATGTGAAATCTGCCCTTGCGGCAGGTAGTTCACCGGCGCCTTGGCCGCCGAGGCGTCCGCCACCACGTCATGACCCAGTACCTCCACCGAGCCCGCTGTCGCCTTTAGCAGTCCCAGCATCTGCATGATGAGGGTCGTCTTACCGGCGCCGTTCGCCCCCAGCAGTCCAAGAACCTCCCCGGCGCGGATATCGAGGCTGATGTCGTCATTCGCCACCACCCCACCCTTGTAGACCTTGCGCAGGTTTCGCACCCGGACCACGGCCTCGCCGGCCGGTTCCCCGGCTACGGCACCGTCAATCCCGTTCTCGATTTCGGCCTAGCTCATGTCTATCCGGCGTCTGGTCACCGATTCCGCCCGGCCCACCCCTCTATTCTCTCAGACGCCGCATATCTCGTAAGGACGAATTTCTCGTCGCCCGCCAGTTCGTCGCCTAGTCGGAATCCGCCCGCCAGACCTTCACCGTGCCCGCCGCCGGGTCCACCTCCACCCGGTCGCCGGTGATGATGGCGTGGTGCGGGGCCGGCTCCAGCAGGTGCATCAGCGGCAGCCCGGCCAGCACCGCCCCTTGCACCATCACCGGGTTCGTCCGGCCGAACAGCAGCGCCAGCGGGGCCTTCTGCCGCGAAGCCATCTCCTGCAACATCCACGAAGTCGCGATCCCGCCCTTGGCCGTCGGGAACACCACCACCCGGTCCACCAGGCTCTGGCCGTGCAGGTCGTGGGCCTCACGCAAGAACATCCCCCGTTCGCGGTCCAGGTCATAGCGGGCGCTGAACCCGTGCTGCGACACCAGCGCCTCGCCGGCGACCTTTGGCCCCACCCCGACCGGCCCCCGCAGCACCGCGTCCGGCTCGCGCTCCGGCCCCGCCGCTACCATGCGATTCGCCCCGTCACCGAGGCCTCTACGCACACATCGGTCGGCCGGAACACCGGGTTGTAGCCGTACCCGGCCACAATATTCGCCAGTTTCGCCGAATCGGTCACCAGGGTGCGATAGCCAAAGCGCTCCGCCAGTTCGTGCGGCGCCATGACGTAGAAGCACACCCCTTCCAGGATGATTACCCCGGCGGCCTCCAGCGCGGTCGCGTAGCCCAGGCGGTGCGCCTCCGCCGCGGCGATGCTGCTGGTGGTCAGCAGCGTCCGTGTGTCCGGGTGCAGGGTCTTGCCGGCGAACATCTCGGCCAGTTCGCCCATTTCTAGGATCGAGAGCTGCGGTCCGCTGAAGACCACCAGGTCGGCGTGGTCATCCTCCGGTACGAACCCCCGATACACCGCTTCGATGTCCGCCGGGCCGACCTGTAACCGCGCGACCGGTTCGCGACCGCCGAACGCCTCGGCCACCGTCCGCACCTCCGGGGTCACCCCGACCATGTGGAACATCGCCACCGAGCCGTAGCTGGCCAGCGACGCGCCGAACGACTTCAACTCGTCCGGCGTCGGCTTGAACCCATCACCCACCAGGCACGGCACCTTCCAGTAGTCGTTGAGTTCGCGGCCCACCGCGCAGCCCAGCGCTCCCCAGGCGGCGCGTCCGCGTAGGTCGACATCTACCACATCCACGCGCACGGTTGCCAGTCGCTGCTCCGGCAGGTGATAGCCGTAGCGCGGCGCCCGCCCGGTGATCCCGGCCGCCAGCGCCGCCGGACCGGCCTCGAAGTTCGAGCGCGCCCCACCCACCGAGTTTGCCCAGATCACGGTGCCGGTGTCGCCCCAGGCCAAGTGCTCGCCGAACAGCGGCTGATCGATGGTCTGGTAGTTCACGCAGGTGTTGCAGAGGTGCGCGCCCATCGTGTCCAGGGAGTCCAGAATGCGCCGCGCCCGCTTGGGCCAGATATCGCGCTGCCCGATCAGTTCCGCCTTAGCGAAGTCCACCGTCCCGGCGTTGGTCGTCGTCGGGATCGAGAACCGCGCGCCCCGGCCGACCATCTCCTCCAGGAATTCCGCCCCGGCCTCGCGCAGCGACTCCGGGTCCGAGGCCAGGTGGGCCGTGCGCACCGGCACGAAGTCCTTGGCCGCGAAGAAATCGCCCACCTCCACCTGGAACTCCAGCGCCGCCTTCGCCGCTTCGCCGGCCCGGCCTTCCAGCATCGCTTCCTCTTGCGGCGTCAAATCCAAGCGGCTCGTCTCCCGTTGCGTAATCTGGCGCACCAGTTTTAACAGACCCGGCCCATCATTGCTCTGGCCGGTGGTTTGCGTGTCTAATGGTCGTCTGCCTCCGGAAATCACCTGGACCTATTTTGCTGAACGCTGCACCGGCCGAAGCCAACGCCGCCCCGCCGCGCCTCATGTCGCGCGGCTTCGTCATGCTGACGATTGCCCTGGGACTCGGCGTCGCCGGCTGGATGCCCACCCATAGCTTCCTGTCGGTGCTGGTGCGCGACGAAGAAGGCGGCAGCGTCCTCCTGGCGGCCTACCTGATCATGGGGATTCACAGCGGCGGCACGATCCTCGGTCTGACCGCCGGGAGCTTCATCCGTCGCTATGGCAGCAAGGCAACCTTCACCCTAGGCCTCGCCGGCCAGGTCGGCTTTCTGGTCGCTTTGGCGGTCGTCCCCGACTTCCGCTGGGCCATCCCGCTCGGCCCCATCGCCGGCGTGTTCCTGGCCTACCACTGGACCGGCATGCAGGCCTATCTCATCGAGGTTGCCCCCGCGCAACGGCGAGGCATGGCCAGCGGCATCGGCAGCTTCGTCGTGGTCCTCAGCCCGGGACTTTCCGGACTGGTGCTCGCCCTCATCACCGACGAGCGCTTCACGTTCGCGCTGCTCGCCTCGGTGCTTGTCGCTCTCGGCACCCTGGTAGCCCTGGTAGCCCTGCCCCGCCAGCGGGGGCCGACCCCGCGCCCGCACTCCTGGCCCCGCGAGCACCTGCTCGGCTGGCCGGTGCGACACGTCACGCAGATCGTGCAGCCCGTCCAACGTTCCACGCTACGGGCCTTCGGGTCGCTCATGCGCATCCGCATCATCCTGCTTGCCATGATCGTGCGCCTCACCACCTCGCTCTCCTTCGCCATCTTCAATCTCCTGGCCGGCCCAAAACTGATCGACGCCGGCGGCGGATTTGAGTCGGTCGGCCTCTTCGTCTTCGGAGGCGCCATCGCCGGGGGTGTCGCCCAGGTGCTGATCGGCGGCCTCTCCGACCGCTTCGGCCGGCGACGCCTGCTGGCAGTATCCGTGTTCATCGCCCTTGGCTCCTCCGTCGCCTTCGGTTTCGTGGAGGCAATTCCCCTGCTGCTGGTCGCATCCAGCCTGCACTGGTTCGCTCAGAGCGCCTTCCAGACCTTGCTCGTCGCCCTTATCGGCGACGTCGCCCCACACGGCGAGACGGGCCGCGCCATGGCCCTCCAGACCAGTTTCTTCTCCCTGGGTATGGTCATCGGCGCCCCCATCGCCGGCGTTCTGGCCGTCGGATACGTCCTCCCGGCCTTCCTTCTCAATGCCGGGTTCCTCGCCGTAGGATTGACCGCGTCCATCTTCATGCCGCGGATCGGGCTTCCCGATGCCGAACGCACCGACACAACCACCTGACAACCCTTCCACTGCCGACGCGCCGCCCCCGGTGCCCTCCCGCAACGCGCTCCCCGGCGTCCGGCTCCGGGACGCCGCTCACGTCTGGTCCTGGTTCCGCATCGACGTGCCCGCCCGGGTCCTGCCGCTGACCGCCGTCCCGCTGATCTGGGCGTTGGCCTGGGGTGGCGGCGTCCATTCCGTCGGCCTGTCCGCCGATTTTGCGCTCTGGGCGTGGCTGCCGCTCGTGCCTTTGGCCGTCATCGTGGCTCTGGTCAGCGCCGAATTCGTCCGCCGCCAAGGTGCGGTCGGCAGCCGCGCCACTCCCGGCGCACTGGCCCTGGAACTGTCCTTCTTCCTGGTACTCAACCCGGTCGCCGAAGAACTCTTCTTCCGCGGCCTCGCCCAGGGGCGCCTCGCCGAGTACATTGGCTTCCTCCCGGCCCTTCTGATCGTCGCCACTGTCTTCGGCTTTCATCACGCCCTCGCCGGCTTCCAGCGCCCCTTCCTGCTCCTCGCCACGGTCGGCGGGCTACTCTTCGGGACCACCCTCTTCATCTACGGTTCCGTCCTCCCGGCCATCGCCCTGCACATCGCCGCCGACATCGGCATTTTCCTCGTCGGTCCATGGTGGTCGGCGCGTACCCGCCGGGCCACCGCCAAACCCGCTTGACTGCACCGACATCGCTACCTAGCATTCATTTCGCAAGACCTCGTAGCTCAGTTGGATAGAGCGTGTGGTTGCGGACCACGAGGCCGGAGGTTCGAGTCCTCTCGAGGTCGCCAATGCGCCTGGCGGCGTCTCTTTTGCCGGTACGCCGCCGCCGGCGTCTCAGCGGACCGGAGACAACGCATGGCGGTACGCCGCCCCCACCGCCGGCAGCCCGGCAACCTTGCCTATCGGTAAGCCGCCGCCTGCATCTCGAACAGGCCGGCATAAACCCCTGCGCGCGCGACCAGTTCCTCGTGGGTCCCGTCCTCGATAATCAGCCCGCCGTCGATCACCAGGATCCGGTCCGCCATCCGCACCGTCGTGAACCGGTGCGAGATCAAGATCGCCATCTTGTCCTTCGTCAGCTCCCGAAAGCGCTCAAAGACCTCGTGCTCGCTCTGTACGTCCAGTGACGACGTCGGCTCATCCAGGATCAGCAGCTGGGCGTCTCGCATAAACCCCCGCGCCAGGGCTATCTTCTGCCACTGCCCGATCGATAGGTTCACCCCGTCCCGGAACCAGCGTCCCAGTTGCGTCTCGTAGCCGTCCGGCAGGTCGGCGATCACGTCGTGCGCGCCGCTCAGGTCCGCCGCGCGCTCGATCCGCTCCTTGTCGGCGATATCCGGTAGCGAGCCGTAGCCGACGTTGATCGAGGCGGTCTCCTGGTAGCGCCCGTAGTCCTGAAAGATCACCCCGATCTGGGTCCGCAAGTCGTACACGTCGTACTCCCGGATATCCGCCCCGTCGATCAGGATGTCACCGGCGTTCCGTTCGTAGAAACGCGAAATCAGTTTCACCAGCGTCGTCTTCCCGGCCCCGTTCGCCCCCACCACCGCCACCGTCTGCCCCGGCTCGATCTTGAAGGACACCCCCTCCAGTACCGGCGTCTCGGTGCCCGGGTAGGTGAAATGAACGTCCCGGAACTCGATCCCCTGCGCCAGCGGCCGCGGCACCTTTTTGCCCTCGACGCCCGGATCCACCAGCGGTTCGAACTCCAGGAATTCGAAGAAGTTGTTCACGAACAGCCCGCGCTCATAGATGCGGGTTATCCCCTGCAGGAGTTGATTGGTCGCCTCCACGGTCTGCTGGTAGGCGATGTAGTAGGTGCCTAGCGCGCCGATCCGCAGCGTCCCCAGCACCACCTGGTAGGCCACGTAGGCGAACACCCCACCGCTGGCAGCCGCTCCCAGGAACTGCAGCGCCGCCGTCGCCCGGGTGCTGCGCAGGGTCAGGCTGCGGTTTTCGCGGAAGAACTTGTCGAAGGTGGCCCGGTAGATGTCGATCAGGTGGCGGCCGAGGTCGAAAATGCGCAGTTCCTTGATGTAGTCATCGTTGGTGATGAGCCAGCGGAAATAGCCCAACCGCCGGACTTCCGGCGAGCGCCAGGTCTGCAGGCGGAAGCGCTCGCGGCTGAACTTCACCTCCACCAGCAGCGCCGGCAGGGTCGTCACGATTACCACCAGCACGATCCACCAAGCGATGGTGTACAGCACCGCGATCAGGGTCAGCAGGGTAATCGCATTCTGCGCCACCGCGAACGACTCGGCCACGATCTGCATCGGCCCCTCACGGGCTTCACGTTGGGCGTTTTCAAGCCGGTCGTAGAACACCGCGTTCTCGAAGTAGGAGATATCCAACGTCTCCGACTTTTCGAGGATCATCAGGTTCGTGCGGTTCGTGAAGAGGTCGCCCAGGATCGAACTCACCGCCCCTCTCCCGGCCCGTAGCCCGAACGCCACCACCACGATCCCGGCCTGCAGGGCGATCAGTGCGCCGACCCGGCTGAACTCGCCCGTTCCAGCGCGCAGGGCGTCGTCGGTGGCAGTCAGGATCGCGCCCAGTACCCAGGCCGTCGCCGCCGGCGTGGCGGCGCTCACCACCGTCAGCACCAGCATCAGGCCGGTCAGGAACGGGCTTGTACTCCAGACCAGCCGGAACACCCGCACCGCGTTGCCGAAGGCGTCCGAGACGTTGGCAACGGTGAATTCAGCCTGCCGATGCCGCCAGTGGAACGGGCTGTTCAACTTACTCCGATTCTGATCGCGCCGCTTGGCCAAATATCACGCAAAAGCGCGCCCTCGTCGAGGGTATTTGCCGCCGCTCGGGACTACCGACGGACCGACTACCGTGAAAACACCGGGTCCGGGCGGGTCTTGACCTCGATCACCGCCGGCCGGTTGCCAGCCACCACTTCCTTGGCACGTTCGATGGCCGGCTTCAGGTCGGCGATCTTGTCCACCTTCCGCGTGTGACAGCCCAACGCCGCCGCGACTCCGGCGTAGTCACCGGTCAGGTTCTTGGCGTTGTAGCGCTCGTTAGCCGCCGGCATAAAGGCGTCGTAGCCGCCCATCTCGCCATTGTTCAGGATCACGGTGATGACGCCGATGTCGTTGCGCACCGCAGTCTCGAAGTCCATCCCCGACATCCCCACCGCCGTATCGCCCATCACGTTGACCACCAGCCGATCCGGCATCGCCAGCTTCGCGCCATAGGCCAGACCGTGCCCGTAGCCCAGCTGCGTCGATTTACCCCAGCCGATGTAGTAGGCCGATGGCAGCGCCTGCCAGAACGGCGCCATCTGGTCGCGCGGGTTGCCGGCGTCGTGGGTCACCACCGTCGTGCCCAGATCCACCGAGTGCATCAGGTCCCAGATGACCCGATACGGGTTGATCGGTTCTTCGTCGGACGTTAGCCGCGGCAGCCACTCGTCCAT
Source organism: Chloroflexota bacterium (assembly GCA_030744875.1). Classification (GTDB taxonomy): domain Bacteria; phylum Chloroflexota; class UBA11872; order UBA11872; family VXNJ01; genus JASLPR01. The sequence goes on along the minus strand of JASLPR010000070.1, from coordinate 15,749 downwards.
CCAGTTCTTCTTCGCCGCCGCGACCTTCACCCGCGGGTCCGCGGCCGGGCTCGCCCCGGCCGATATGCGCGTCTTGATCGCCGCCGTCAGTTGCGCCAGCACCAGCTTCGCGTCTCCCAGCATGACATGATCCACCGCGTAGTCTTTGTGGATGTCGGTGTCGCTGTTGGTGATCTGGATCAGCAGCTTGCCCGGCGGGATCGCCGCCTGTTGGTTGGCGATCGTGAAGCTGCTGCCCGCGCCAATGATCAGGTCAGCGGTCTTCATGAAGTCGCTCGCCGGGGTAGCGCTCACCTTGCCGAAGAGGCCAAGGGAAAGCTCGTGGTTCTCCGGGAAACCGCTCTTGCCGTTCAACGTCGTCACCACCGGGATCTTGGCCGTCTCCGCCAGATCGATCAGTTCGGCCGACGCGTCGGCCCACAGGATGCCCATCCCCGCGTGGATCACCGGGCTCTTGGCCGCCAAGATCGCGGCCGCGGCCGCGTCCACGTCCGCCGGATCGGCCATCGAGCGGTGCGCCCGCGGCGACGTATAGTCGTCGATGTCACCGCCGAATTCGCTGTCACCGACGTCCAACGGCAACTGCAACATGATCGGCCCGCCGTGGCCGTTGCGAGCCAGCGCGAACGCTCGCCGCACGCGGTCCGTCACCGTCTGGATGCCCGTGATCTGCGCCGCCCACTTCGTGATTCCCTGGTAGTGGTCGATGGCGTTGAAGAGCGGCGTGATCCCGTTGCGATGCAACGCGTAGCCCCCGGTCAGTACGATGATCGGCACCGAGTCCGCCGCCGCCTGGGCGACGCCGCCGAACGCGTTTTCCGAGCCCGGTCCGTACTGCACCGCCACCACCCCGATCTTCTTCCCCCGGCTAACCCGGGTATAGCCATCGGCCATGTTGATGATCGTTCGCTCCGTCCGGCCGATGATCGGCTTGATCCCCAGCTTCGAAACCGCGTCGATCAGCGGGTTGTGCGGAAAACAGAACAGGTACTCCACGCCTTCCCGTTCCAGTACCGCGGCGATGGCTTCGTTACCGGTCATGGACTACCTCCCGGAGCGTTGTCACTGGTTCTGGCGCCTGCTACCGTCGGCGTTTGCCCTGATGGTGCGATCACCGGATCATATCGTTTGCGGCGGCGCATCACCTAGCTGCCCGGACCGTGCGCACCCTTGGGCGCAGAACCTCGTGTAATCCTGTGGCCACTGCTTTGCCACCTCGCGGAATGGAGACCGTGCCCACATGCGACGATTTCCCGCCTACCCGCTCTACCTGGCCACCTACGCCCTCCTGGGTCTGTTGCTGGCCACTGCGTTCACGACCAATCGCGTGTACTAGGTGGAGATCGTCGGACTCGACCCCCTGCAATTGGTCCTGGTGGGCACCGTCCTCGAAGCCACCGTCTTCATCTTCGAGGTGCCCACCGGGATACTCGCCGATGTATACAACCGGCGGTTGTCGGTCATCGTCGGCGTCGCTCTGATCGGGGCAGACTTCACGCTGGAAGGGGCGGTCCCGCGCTTCGCCACCGTCCTGGCTGGCCGATGAGATCGGCGACGCACGGCTGCCCGCCGCCCTGCTGCGCGGCGCGCAGATCTTCCGCATCGGCAGCCTGGCCGGCATCGCCCTCAGCGTCGCTCTGGCCAGCATCTACCGCAATATCCCGCTCGTAGTAGCCGGGCTGGCCCTCATCGCTATGGCCGCCGTCCTCGCCTTCACCATACCCGAGCGCGGGTTCCAGCGGATCTCCGACAAAGAACGCCACGCCCTGCGCAACCCCCGGGACACCGCCGTCGCCGGCGTCACCACCATCCGCCGCCAGCGCATCCTGGTGCTGGTCCTGATCATCACCGTGCTCTACGCCGCCGCCAGCGAAACCCTCGATCGCCTCACCACCCCGTTTCTGCTCGACACCATCACCCTCCCTCGCCTGGGGCCCCTAGACGCGGTCGCCTGGTTCGGCCTGATGGGCTACGTCGCCGCCTTCGCGTTCGCCGGCAACCTGGTCCTCGCCCTTACCGCCTTCTGGGTGTTCAGCCCCCTGCGCCGCGCCAACGAACCGGGAATCCAGGCCTGGCAGAACCGCTTCATCCTCTCGGCCGTCCGCGCCACCGTGCTCTCGCTGGGAGTGCAGGTCGACGCCATCGGCCAGATCGTCGGAGGACCGCTGCTTGGTGCGCTGGCGGTGGGCGTGTCGGTGCAGGCCGCGTTCCTCGGCGCCGCCCTCGTCACCCTGCCCGCCCTAGTCATCTACGCCCTGCTGTTGCGTGGCACGCGCCGCGCCGCCGCCGCTATCGAGTAGGCATCCTCAGATAACGTCCGAGACGCCACCGTCCACCGCCAGCGCCACCCCGGTGATGTACGAAGCCTGCTCGGACGCCAGGAACGCCACGGCCGCCGCCACCTCCTCCGCCGTCCCCACGCGCCGCAGCGGGGTATTGCGACCGGCCGCCGCGTAGAACTCCTCCAGCGACTGCCCCTCGTCACCGGCCCGCCAACGCCGCTCCCACTGCATACTGCGGATCGAGCCGACCATCACCGTGTTGATCAATATGCTGTGCGCCGCATAATCCTTCGACATCGCCTTCGTCAGCGCGATCCCCGCCGCCCGGCTCACCGATGTCGGCAGCGACGATGGTCCCGGCTGCCGCCCGCCCGAGTGGGTGATGTTCACGATCCGCCCCCAGCCGGCGTGTTTCATATGCGGAATCGCCGCCCGCGAGCACCGAATCGCCCCGAAGAGCTTGATGTCCAGGTCTTCATGCCAGCCGGCGTCATCGACGTACTCAAAGATGTTCGCCGCCGATTTCCCGGCGTTGTTCACCAGAATGTCGATCTTCCCCAACTCCAGCACCGTCTTCTCCACGAAATCAGTCGCCTGCGCGTCATCGCCCACGTCGGCCACCAGCGGCACCACCCGGGAGCCAGTCTCGCGCGACACCCGCGCCGCCGCGTTCTCCAGGACGTCATGCCGGCGTGCGCAGATCGCCACCTCGCAGCCCTCCTCCGCCAGCAATCGGGCGATCGCCAGCCCGATCCCTTCGCTTCCCCCAGTCACTGCCGCCGTCCGTCCTTTGAGTCCCAGATCCATTCGTTCCCCCAGTTGTTGCGGCGCCTGCTCTTACGATCGAGCTACCCTGGATACTCGTGAAATTTTGTGGGCTAGTCGCCCGTCTTGTTGTCTTCGGACCCCAACGAACCCGACCGCAGGTGGATATCCCGCTGCGGGAACGGGATCTCGATGTCGTTCTCGCGGAAGGCTTCGTCGATGGCGAAGTGCAGGTCGCTTAGCGTGGTCAGCCGTTTCGCCGGCGTGTCGACCCAGGCGAAGATCAAAAAGTTCAGCGACGAGTCGCCGAATTCGATGAAGAAGACCCGCGCCTCCGGCTCCGGCAAAACGTCCTCGTGATCCGCCAGGGCCTGCCGCAACAGTTGCTCCACCAACTTCACGTCCGAGCCGTAGGCCACGCCCACGTTGAACCGTATCCGCACGGTCCGATCCGCCAGCGTCCAGTTATCGACCTGGTTCGAGATCAGCTCCGAGTTCGGCACCGTCACCCGCGTGTTGTCGAACGTGCGCAGCAGCGTCGAGCGCAGCCCGATCTTCTCGACCACCCCGCGCACGGCGTTCACCTCAATGATGTCGCCATCGGAGATCGGTCGCTCCGTCAGCAGAATCAGCCCCGACACGAAGTTCTCGGCGATCCGCTGCAATCCGAAGCCCAGCCCGATGCCGATCGCCCCCAGCGGCACCAGCAGGATCCCCAGTTCCAGCCCGATCGAAGTCAGCGCGATGTAGAAGCCGACAAAGATGACCAGCCCGCGAATCGCCGATCCGATGATCGACGCGATGCTCATCGCCACGCCCAGCTGCCGGATCAGGTAGCGGGTCAGCATCCGGGTCAGGCGGGCGGCGGCAAACAGCGCCACGACGAGGATCAGTAACAACTGGATAATCCCCATCGTCGTCAGGGGATTCCCCTGGATCACCGTGATCTGGGTATTCAATGCATCCCAGATCGAGTTCAGGATTTCCAAACGCGCGCCTTTCCGCTGGCCGGTTCCCGCAATGATAGGTACATCCGGGTCCGGTGGCCATCAGCCTTCTCGCCGTTTGCCGTCCTCCCTCGACCGCAGTACGCTCCGGGGCGCCAATCGGCCGCCCGCGCTCGATACCCGGCAAAGAGGGGCGGCCACCAGAGCCCGGAGGGCTGCCAGCGTGAGTTTGAATCCGGTCCGCGACAAGCTTTATCGCGGCGAAACATCGGTAGGCGCCTGGCTGAACCTGGGCTCCCCCACGGCCGCCGAGGTCATGGCCGGGGCCGGCTACGACTGGCTCGCGGTCGACGCCGAGCACGGCCAGTGGGACCCGCAAACCATGGTCAACGCCTTCCGCGCCATCGAGGCGCGCGGCGCGGTGCCGATGGCGCGCGTCTGGTCCCACGATCCCACCGCCATCGGCCGCATCCTGGACGCCGGCGCTATGGGCATCATCCTGCCGCACCTCAGTACCGTCGAGCAGGCCACCGCCACCGTCGCCGCCATGCGCTACCCGCCGGTCGGCACAAGATCATCCGGCACCGGGCGCGCCGTGCTGACGGACCCGGGCTACAAGGGCGGGGCCAACGACTCGATCCTGGTCATCCCGCAGTTCGAGGACATGGAGGGCGTCAACAACGCCGAAGCCATCATGGCCATCGACGGCGTCGACATCGCGTTTATCGGGCCCAACGACCTGGGCCTGTCGATGGGTCTGTCCTCCGACCAGATGTGGAAAGACCAGGCGCACCTGGACGCAATCGCCGCCATCCTGGCGGCGGCCCAGAAAGCCGGCAAACCGGCCGGCGTACCGGTCGGCAGTGGCGAAGCCGCCCGCGATGCGATCGCCCAGGGCTTCCAGTTCATCGACGCCGGCAGCGACCTGCGCCAATTGCAGTTGGCGGCCACCGAAAGACTTAAGACCGCCCTCAGCTAGCCCGCCGGTTTCTGGACCTCAGCCCGAAGTGGTCAGCCGCCGCTGCTTGACATAATGACGGCATCACCAATCGCCGCCGCGGTCAGCGCCTGCGCCGAACCGACCGGCGCGGCCAGTTCCAGGTAGCCCATCCCGCCCACCACTGCAATCAGCCCATCCGCTGCGCCGTAATTCCGCCGCACCCCGACCGCCACCTGCTCCCCAACCGCGAACCTGAATCCGTCACCCGCGGGCACATCTCCGCCCGCTAGGTTCGTGATCAGGTTCCCGAACCGGTCGATGTGCTCAATGCGCAGCCGCAACTCCCCGTCCGCCCCCGGCTCGGGCGCCATATCTGATAGCAACTCGATCTCTTCCACCGGCGATCCCAGCTATTCAATCGCCACGCCGTCGGCCAGGTGGGCCGCCACCGGTGCGAACACATCGCGACCGTGAAAGGTATCGCTCACCTCCGCCCGCCAGAACTCCCCGCGGTCCAACTCATACGCAACCCGCTCCCCGGGGCCCGCCGACTCCCAGGCCCGCGACAGCAATCCGTTGTCCGGCCCCACCAGCAAACGACTCCCGATCCTGACTGCCAGCGCCCGGCGCGCCGTGCCGACCCCCGGATCCACCACCGCCACGATCACGGCGTCCGGGGGCAGGTGCGGCAACGACGCCCCGAGCAGGAACGCCCCCTGTGGGACCCCTTGCGGCTCCACGTCATGCGAAATGTCGACCAGCGCCGCCACCGGACAGACCTCCAGGATCGCCGCCTTCATCATCCCGACATACGGATCGGCGGCGCCAAAATCCGTCAGCAGCGCCACCATCGGTTTCTCGGCCCCGGCGCTCATTCGCCGGCCAACTCGCTCGCGCTCGGGATACCGTAGGCCGGCTGCGCGTCCCGCGTCCCCGCCCGGATCGCCGCCGCCACTGCCCGCGCCGCCAGATCCCCGACTAGGCTCAGGTCGGCCGTCACCCCGGCCACCGACAGACAGAAGAGCGTGTCGCCGTCGCGAGTCGTGTGCGCCGGTTGCACCGCCCGGGCGATCCCGTCGTGAGCCATCTGGGCCACCTTCGTCGCCCCGGTCTTGTCGAGCCGGGCGTTCGTCACCACGCAGCCGATCACTGTGTTTTCCGTCGCGTTGCGCTCCGCGAGCCGCGCCAGCACCTCCTCGGGCTCAGCCAAACGCCCATCCGCCCGTTGTCCCGCCAGCACCCCGCCATCAGCCGCCACGATCGAGCCCAGCGGATTTGCCACCACCAGCGCGCCGACCCGCAGATCACCCTGCAGCAGCGTCGCCGCGCCGATTCCCGTCTTCGTCCCCGCCGGGCCCGCGCCGGCGGTCGCCCCAGCTCCCGCTCCGACGTTGCCCAGCGCGAACTCCTCGTCACGCGCCGCCGCCAGCGCCGCCCGCCCGGCGGCTTCATCCGGCCACCCGACCCCACCCACCCCCAGGTCATAGATCACCGCCGCCGGCACGATCGGAATCGGCCCGTGGGAGGTCGCATAGCCAAGTCCCGCTTCATGCAGCGCCGTCGCCACTCCCGAGGCCGAAGCCAGACCCAGCGCGCTGCCGCCGGTCATGACGATCGCGTCCACCCGTTGTACCGAGCCGGTTGGCGCCAGCAGGGCTGTCTCGCGCGTCCCCGGGGCCGAACCCCGGATGTCTACCCCGGCGCACACCGGCAGATCGCACACCACCACCGTGCACCCCGTCCCCCCGGCCGCGTCCGTCCAGTGGCCAACCCGGATACCGCCGACCGCCAGGAACTCCCGCGCCGCCGTCACGATCCTCCCCCCTCCGGCATCCGTCGCCGCAGCGCTTCCCGCAGCGAAAACTCCGGGTCCAATCCGTGCTGGCCCGCCATTTCCACCAGATGCAGCAACATCTCCCCCAGAACCACCGCGCCGTCATCCCCCAGCGCTGCCCCCACTCCCGCCAGCACCCCGTCCACCGCCGCCGGTTCCAATTCCTCCCCGGCCCGCGCCGCCCGCTTCAGCACCTCCCGGGCATACGTCAGCGCCGGCAGCCCCGGCGACACCCCGTCATCCGAACTCCCGGCCGCCGCCCGTTCCGCGTCCTTCAGTTCCTCCCAGTTGCGCAATACATCCTCGACCCCTTCCACCTGCACCTCGTCAAAAACATGCGGGTGGCGATGGACCATCTTCTCCGTAATCGCACGTACGACATCGCTGAAATCGAATTCGCCGCTCTCGTTGGCGATCTGCGCGTGCAGGGCGATCTGCAGCAGCACATCGCCAAGTTCCTCCGCCAGGTGCGCCGAATCACCATCAGCGATCGCCGCCGCCGCCTCATGCGCTTCTTCCGGCAGATAGCGCCGCAGCGATTCATGGGTCTGCCGACGATCCCACGGGCAGCCGTCCAGCGCCCGCAGGCGCTCAACAACCCACAGCAGTGACTCCAGCGCTCTCGTGTCCCGCAATGGCGACACCGGCGCGACGATCACCGCGTACGGCCGTTGCGCCTCCTTCACAGTCGACGACTCAACTCCCGCCTCCGGAATCTCCACCGCCGGGCCATCCCACGCCACCAGCCTCAAATCCGCCCCCGCCGACCTCGCCCTCAGCGCTTCCGCGACCTCCGCGACCGCCTTCTCCGTCATCAGCCCCGAAATCACCACCGACGCGCTCAGTTCGGCTCGCCCGATATCCTCCGGGGTCCGCACTGAAAACCCTGCGCCCGCGTCCAGCGCACCCATCCAGAACGGCGCCGCCGTCCCCACCAAAGCCTCGATTCCCGCCGCCTCCGCCGCTTCGCGCAGAGGTCCCGCCAGCGGATCGTCCACCGGGGGGTATCCGGGGCCGACGTACACAACATCCCGCTCCACAACTTCCGCCAGGACCGCCCGCACACCCTCTTCAATCGCCCCCGCTTCCGCCGGCGCCGGCACCGCGATCTCCGCCGCGCAATCCGGCAGCCAGCCCGCCGTTGTCCCGGCGCTACGCCGTTCGTCCGGTGAACCCACGATCGTGAGCGTTCCTGCCAACTCGCCTCCATCGGTTTCGCATTCGTCCCGCCACGATAGTACTATCGTTTGTTGGCATCCCGCGGACCCGAAAAGCAGGCGGCCGGTTGGACGCAAAGCTCAGGCAAACGCCCCTCCACAACAGTCATGTTCGCCTCGGCGGGCGCATGGTCGAATTCGCCGGCTGGGATATGCCGGTGCAGTACGCGGGTCTGATTGCCGAGCACAAAGCCGTCCGGGAGTCCGCCGGCGTGTTTGACGTCTCGCACATGGGTGAAATCGCCATCTCCGGGACCGACGCCGCGACCTATCTCAACCACGTGCTGACCAACGATGTCGCCCGCCTGCGCAAGGGCCGTTCGCACTACACCCTGATCTGCAACGAAGCCGGCGGCGTACTCGACGACGCTATGCTCTATCGCCTCGATGAAACAGCGTACCTGCTGGTCGTCAACGCGGGCAACGCGGAGGCTGGCTGGGACTGGCTCCGCGCGCAGACCGGCGAATTTAGCCCGACCCTGGCCAACGTCAGCGAGCGCTACTCGCTGCTGGCCGTCCAGGGGCCACGCGCCGAGGAACTACTCGACCCGGCCACCGGACTCGACCTGGCAAAGTTGCGCCGCACCCGCATCCGCCCCACTACCGTCTTCGGCCACGAGGTGCTGATCGGCCGCACCGGCTATACCGGCGAAGACGGCGTTGAGATCTTCGCGGCTCCCGAGGACACCGGATCGATTTGGGAAGGGATTCTCGCCCTTGACATTGCTCCGGCCGGGCTCGGCGCGCGCAACACCCTGCGCCTCGAAGCGGGGATGGCGCTGCACGGCCACGAGCTCGGGCTTGACATAAATCCCATCGAAGCCGGTCTCACCAGGGTGGTCGCCATGGAGAAAGGCCCCTTCATCGGGCGCGACTCCCTCGCGAAGGTGCTGGAAGCCGGTCCCACGCGTCGCCTACGCGGGCTCACCCTCACCGAGCGCGCCGTCCCCCGCGACGGGCACCCGGTCACCACCACCCACGGCCCCGGCGTCATCACCAGCGGCACGTTTTCGCCCACGCTCGAAGCCGGCATCGCGATGTCCTTCGTCCCACCCGAATGCGAAATCGGCGACGCCGTCACCGTGAATATCCGTGACCGCGACCGTGGCGCTACCCTTGTGGACACGCCATTCTTTAGCAACGTCACCCGGTGGCGGGCGAAGAGCAAATAGGCCATCCCCGAACCAGTGGAATCAGGAGATCAGATGTATCCCGACGAGTTGAGCTACACCCGGGAACACGAATGGATCCGGGTTGACGGCGAGGAATGCACCATCGGCATCACCGCGTACGCCCAGGACGAACTCGGCGACGTCGTCTACGTCGAACTGCCCGCCGTCGGCGCGGCCGTCACCCGCAACGACCCCTTCGGCGCGGTCGAATCGGTCAAGGCCGTCTCCGACCTGTTCGCCCCGCTCACCGGCGAAGTGACCGCTCTGAACGACGAACTCGACGCCGCGCCCGAGCTGGTCAACAAAGACCCGTACGGCGCCGGTTGGATGGTCAAGATCCGCCTCAACGACACGGACGAACTCGCCGCGCTCATGGACGCCGCCGCCTACGAGGGCCTTGTGAATGAGCTACGTTCCTAATACCGCGCGCGACCAGCGCCTCATGCTGGAGGCCATTGGCGCGCCGGACCTCGACAGCCTGTTCGAGGACATTCCCGCCGACGTCCGCGATCCCACGTTGGATCTCCCGCCGGCGCTGTCCGAGATGGACGTCGTCGCGCACTTGCAGGACCTCGCGAGCCGCAATCAGGACCTGACCCGGCAGATCAGCTTCCTCGGGGCCGGCTGGTACGACCACTACGTGCCGGCCTTCGTCGACCAGATGCTTCTGCGTAGCGAGTACTACACCGCCTACACCCCCTATCAACCAGAGGTCAGCCAGGGGACGCTGCAGACCATTTACGAGTTCCAGAGCTTCATCTGCGACCTCACCGGGCTCGATGTGGCCAACGCCTCGATGTACGACGGCGGCTCCGCGCTGGCCGAGGCCACGGCGCTGGCGCTCAACGCCACCCGCCGCACGCAGGTCCTGGTCGCGGACACCGTGGATCCCAACCACCGCCGCATCGCCGCGACCTACCTGGAGCCGCTCGACGTCTCGCTGGAGGTCGTCCGCAACTGGAACCTCGCCGGCGACGGCGCGCTTGGCGAGGACATGGCCCCGTTCGCGGCCGCCATCGACGACGACACCGCCTGCGTGGTCCTGCAGCGTCCCAACTTCTTCGGCTGGCTTGAAGATGTAGAAGCGGTGGTCAAGGCGGCCCACGCCGCCGGGGCGCTCGTCATCGTGGTAGCCGACCCGGTCACCCTGGGTGTCCTGCAGCCGCCCGGTGAGATCGGCGCCGACATCGCGGTTGGGGAACTCCGCCACCTGGCCGGGCCGCCCTCCTTCGGCGGACCCGGTGCCGGCTACTTCGCCACCACCCGGCAGCACGTCCGCCGGATACCCGGGCGCATCGTCGGCCGCACCACTGACGGCCAGGGACGCCCCGGCTACGTCCTCACCCTGCAAACCCGTGAACAGCACATCCGCCGCGAGCGCGCCTCCTCCAACATCTGCACCAACGAGGCGCTCATCGCGCTGGCGGCCACCATCCACCTGGCCGGGCTTGGCCGCAACGGGCTGCGCCACCTCGCCGAACTCTCGATCCGCCACGCCCATGCGGCCATCGAGGCCCAATGGCCTAAGGGTTACGCCGTCGCCACCGATCGTCCCCTAGTGCGCGAGTTCCCGGTTCATTGCCCGGCGCCGGCGTTGGAAATCAACGCACGGCTGCGCCAACAGGAGATCATCGGCGGATTCGATCTCGGCGGCGAGTGGCCCGAACTTTCCGACTATTTACTCTGTGCCTTCACCGAAAAGACGGGCCCGGCGGCAATCGCCGCGTTGCACGAAGCGCTCCCGGCGGCTGCTCGATGACGACCCAGCCACCCATCTACGAGCTGTCTTCCCCCGGCCGCGTCGGCGTCGACCTGCCGGCGCTCCCCGAAGACGGCCGCGAGCTGGCCGATCTCCTCCCCGCAACCGAACTCCGCGACGACCTGCCCCTCCCCGAGGTCTCCCAGATCGACGTCGTCCGCCACTACGTCCGCCTCTCGCAGAAGAACTTCTCCATCGACACCGACATGTACCCGCTCGGCTCCTGCACCATGAAGTACAACCCCAAGGTCAACGAACTGACCGGCCGGCTGCCGGGTCTGGCCGCCGTCCACCCGTTGCAGGCCGACGAGCAGGTCCAGGGCTGCCTGGAACTGCTGAGCGGCCTCGAGGAAATGATCGGTGAGATAGCCGGCTTCCCGGCGGTCTCGTTGCAACCGGCCGCCGGCGCCCAGGGCGAATTCGTCGGCATGATGCTCATCCGCGCCCAGCAACTCCGCCGCGAAGACGTCCGCATGAAGGTGCTGATCCCGGCGTCGGCCCACGGCACCAACCCGGCCACGGCCAGCATGTGCGGCTACGAATCCGTTTCCATTCCCAACGGGCCCGACGGCGAGGTCGACATCGAAGCCGTCCGCGCGGCGATGGGGCCGGATGTCGCCGCAGTCATGATGACGGTCCCCAACACCCTGGGACTCTTCGAGAGCCGCATTCAAGAGGTCTGCGACCTGGCCCACGCCGCCGGCGCGCTGGTCTACTGCGACGGCGCCAACATGAACGCCATGCTCGGCCGCGTGCGTCCCGGCAATCTCGGCATCGATGTCATGCACCTGAACCTGCACAAAACCTTCAGCACCCCGCACGGCGGCGGCGGACCCGGCGCCGGCGCGCTCTGCGCCTCCGCCGAACTCGACCCCTACCTGCCGGTTCCGCGCGTCGTCGAGGGCCCCGACGGCGGCTTCGCCCGCTCCAGCGACTTCCCGCACTCCATCGGCCGAATCCAGGGGCACATGGGCAACTTTGGCAATCTGGTCCGCGCCTACACCTACATCCGATCCCTCGGGGCGGAGGGTCTGCGCGAAATCGCCGACATCGCGGTGCTCAACGCCAACTACCTCCGCGTCAAGCTCCAGGATGTCTACGACCTGCCCCACGACCGCATCTGCATGCACGAAGTCGTCTTCTCGGGCCGCCGCCAGAAGGCCCACGGCGTCCGCACGCTGGACATCGCCAAGCGCCTGATCGACTTCGGTTTCCACCCGCCGACGGTGTATTTCCCGCTGATCGTCGAAGAAGCGCTGATGATCGAACCCACCGAAACGGAGTCGCGGGAGACGCTCGACCGCTTCATTGCGGCCATGCGCACCATCGCCGCCGAAGTCGAGACCGATCCGCAGCGCTCGCTCGATGCCCCACTCAGCACCCCGGTCGGCCGCCTGGACGAGGCCACCGCCGCCCGCAAACCCGACCTGCGCTACGTCCCGCCCGCGTAAGTCCGATCTCCGGGACGAAACTGACTCGGTCGATTCATGCCGCCGGGACATCACCCGGCGCGTTGGCGGTGAAGTCGTCCCCGCCCGGCACGAAATCCGGCGTCTGGTTTGCGTCCGGCCTTTCGTTACAGTGGACCACCCGGTAGCCGTTGCGGTCGGCGATCGCCAGGTACAGTTAGTCGGCCACCATGCTGCTCCGGGACTTAAGGACCATTGGCCGGCCGGCAGCGTCAAGGCCGAAACCCGAAGGCGCCAACTCGTCCGCCGTCCTGGTTACAACTGGCGCCCTTACCCGAGGCGTGCCAATCCGGCACTCCGTGTTCACGGCGTGAACGTGACCGCGCGGGACCGCGCTGCGCCCCATGGATCGGGCCTGAAGCGGTCCTGCCCGGGATTTCGACCAGAGCGTGGGTAATCGCCGGTGGGATCGCGCTGAATACCCTCCGGGCAGGGCGGTGGGATTGCTATAAGCCCAAGCGAGAGGTACACCAACAGGGCATGGATACTTCTTACGGCAAAGCGAACTGCCACCCCAGTTCAGATTATCTCCAACTAGACATAACATCACCGCTGGCGGCCCGAAGGCCAGCCCCTACCGCGCCCGATTTACCGGTTACTCGGCCTGCGAAGGGGTCGTGCGCGGCGCCGGCGTCAGCACCGCGTCCAGCGACATCCCGAAATTCAACACCCAGAGGCCCAGGAAGTCCGCCCCGCGATACGCAATCGCGTTGCCATCCGGCGACAGCGCCCATTCCATGTTCGATATCCGCAACGGCGCCGTCTCCGGGCTGGTCAGGGCCGTCGCCGCGCCGTCGGCCACATCGACCCACCACAGCGTATGCGTGTCCGCGGCCGATTCCCGCACCGGGATCACGATCAGCCCCTCCCCCGTGGGGTGCCAGGCGTAGCTACCGGCCAGTGGCATCCGGGTCGTCGCCAGCGTCGCGATATCCAGCACCCACATACCGGCCAGGTCCGGGTTCGGTTCCGGCGCGCGCACATAAGCGATCCGCGTCCCGTCCGGCGACAGCCTAACGTTGCGCAGATAGTCGGCCGCCAGTAGGCGGCGCAACGCGCCATCGGTGGCGTTCATCTGCCACAGTCCGCGGGTGTCGTCGCGGTTGCGGCGCGCGCTCACCAGCAGGCTCTCGCCGTCCGGCAACCAGGCCACCACCGAGCCCGCCGTCTCGCCCAGCGACACCCGGTTTTGCCCGTCAAGGTCGGCCACGTAGATCGTCGCCGACCGCGTCCACGGCTGGCCGAATCTCGGCTGCCGAATCGAGAACACGATCCGCGTCTCGTCCGGGGAGTAGCGGATCGCCCCGCCCACGTTGCGCAGCAGCGTCGTCTCGCCGGTCTCACGGTCCAGCACCCGTACGTCACCCAGCGTACCCTCGGCCAGGGTCAGGTAGCGCCCGCTCGGCGATGCGTAGCCCATATCCGCCGTCTCAAACCGAGCCTCCGCCTCTTCCACGTCCACGCTCCACCATCCGCTCATACCGTCGCGGGCGTCCAGGAATCGCACCCGCGCGCCATCCGTCGACCAGTCAAACGCCGCGCAGCACCCGGCCTCGGTGATCGGACGCTGCTGAAAGTAGTCCGTCGACAGCTCCACCGTCGGGTTCACCACGCCCTCCGGCCCCGGCCCCGCTCCGCCCCCCGCTGCCAGCACCAGGCCCGCCAGCAGCGCCGCGTCAACCAGCGACAGCACCCCGGCCACGAAGACCGACCGCAAGACCTGGCCGGTCAACAAACGCCTCATCGGGTTACCGGGGCCACGGCTGGAGATAGTCGTTCAGCAGGTAGCCGCCGAAGCGGATCGACGGCTGGTCGTACAGCGACTGCCAGCGGCGCGGCGCTTCGAGATCGACCTCAAACGTCGGTTGCGAGAACGAAAGCCCCAGGCTGGCGTCATCCCACCAGGGGGCATCGATCAGCGGGATCGGGTTCACCGCCGCCGTCATCCCGTCGGTGCGGATCTCCAGGTGCAGGTGCGGCGACATGTCACAGCGCACCTCGTCCACCGAATCACCGCTCTCGCCGACCACATCCCCGGCCTTCACCTCCTGGCCGATCTGCAGGTGCGTCGTCCTGACCCGCAGGTGCCCGTAAAGGGAGAAGTAGCCGTTCGGATGTGCGATCACCACCGTATGCGGCGCCGAGCCGAACGGGCCGTCGATCGCGTACACCGTCCCATCGCCGATAGCCAGCACCGGCGTCCCACAGCGCGTCGAGAAGTCCAGCCCGAAATGGATTCCCTGCCCGGCCGAGTAGGTGCGGTTCCGGGCCCGGTACGCGCCCGAAGTGTTGCCGTAGGTCTGCGCCAGGAACCACGTCTCGTAGGAGGGCGGGTCCGCCAGCGGCGGCTGGAAGGGCGGCGTCGGCGTTGCCTCCGAGGCGCTCAGCGTCCCGCCAAAGGCCAGCGCCAGCAGCAGCGCCAGCGTCGCCGCCAGCGACCGCGGGCTACCGAGGCCGTCGCGAAGCGCCGCGTACGGCCATCGCAGCGCGCATCGGACTCGACGGATCGCGTGTATCCGGAGCATTCGCCTCCCGGTGAAATGCCGATGCACAAGTCGCCAATACTAGCGGGGATTTGGGCCAATTCGACCGAAATCGCGGGTGGATATCCTGTGGATTTTCGGGTGAAAGCTGCACGATTTCGGTGGGAAGGCTCCCCTAGTACGATGGAAAGATGCCCTACTCTGAGCTGGCAACCGGTGCCCTTGCGGTGGATATCCCGTTCAAATCCCCCGGGACTCCTGCGGCGTCCTCCACTCGTCCGCCTCCGGCGCCATAACCATCCACATCGAATCTTGACGTCCCCGTTATCCGGCACTTTCACGGGCACGCATTAGGTCAAGTGCAATCGATCCGACGCGGCTGTAGATCCAGCGCACAGTAATATCGGTTACATTTTTGTTCGGACTTTGCCGTCTGCCCAAGGTCGTAAGAGCGACATTTTGTCCATACGCCATGCCCAAAAACATCTCGAGAAACCTCTAGCGGTTAGAGTGTTACCTCTCGTCGCAGTAGCGTTATTTGTAGTGACTGCCTGCGGTGAACCGGCCACCCCGGAAAGACCCGGTGCGGTTGCAGATACCTCGATTCCCACTGCTAATGCTGCCGATGCCGACCCTACTCCCGGGGGGGGCAGCGCTGTTGTCGCTGCTCCATCGGACCTGAAAACCGATAGTAGGTCTATCCCGATTTCTACCGAGATACCGCGTTCCGTTATCGAGGAGGGGGGTGATGCGCTTGACCCAGAACCTACGTACACTTCGACGGCCCAAGTCAAGCAACCAGTTCCTACTGAGCCACCGGCTCCTGGCGAGCCACCGGCTCCTGGCGAGCCACCGGCTCCTGGCGAGCCACCACCTCCTGG
>JASLPR010000069.1 GCA_030744875.1 Chloroflexota bacterium | reverse complement strand
GTCGAGGCGGGAGTTGACACGGACGAAATCGATGCGGTCGGTGCGAACGATGTGGGTCCAAGCTTTGTCGACGCGCGGGTCGGCCAGCAGGGTGCCGAAGGCGGAGGCGAGCCCCGGGTGCGGCGGCACGATGACCCGGCGCGCGCCGATGGCACGCGAGACCGCCGTCGCGTGCAGGGGGCCGGCGCCACCGAAGGCGACGACATCAAAATCGCGCGGGTCGAGCCCGCGCCGGACGGTGAGCAGGCGCATGGCCTCGGCGACGTTTTCGTTGGCGACATCGACGATGGCGCGGGCGGTGGTTTCAACCCCGATGCCAAGTCGGTCGCCGAGCCGGGCGACGGCATCACGGGCGAGCCCGGTGTCAAGTTGCATCTCGCCGCCCAGGAAGTTGTCCGGGTTGAGGCGCCCGAGGACGACATTGGCGTCGGTGACCGTGGGCTCGGTACCGCCCTGCCCGTAGCATGCGGGACCGGGGGCTGCGCCAGCGCTCTGCGGTCCGACCTGGAGGATGCCGCCTTTGTTAATCCAGCCGATCGAGCCACCGCCCGCGCCCAGGGTGCTGAGATCGATGAGTGGGGCGGAGACCGGCAGGCCGAACTCGATGCGCCATTCGGTGGTGAAGCGCACCCGGCCTTCGACGACAACGCCGACATCGGTGCTGGTGCCGCCGATGTCCAGGGTGATGACGTTGTCGGAGCCGGTCAGCGCCCCATAGAAACACCCGGCGATGATGCCGGCGGAAAGCCCGGAAAGAATCATCTGCACAGGCCGATCTTGGGCCACCCCGGAGAGCATCTGGCCGCCGTTGGACTTCATGACCGCCCACCTGCGCTCGAAGCCGAGGTCTTCGAGGCCGGATTGCAGAAAGCCGATGAAGCCGCCGACCTGGGGGCGGACGTAGGCGTCGGCGAGGGTGGTGCTGGAGCGCTCGTATTCGCGCCAGATGGGGGCGACATCGGAGGAAATCGAAACCGGCAGGTCGGGGAACTCGGTGAGGAGGAAATCGCGCAGGCGGCGTTCGTGTGCCGGGTTGACGTAGGCGAAGAGCAGGTTGACCGCTATGGCGATGTCACCGTCGATGGCGTCGTTGCGCCGGGCGCGGATGGCGGCGGCCAGATCCTGAAGATGCGAATCTTCGAGCGGCAGGTCGATGTTGCCGCGGTAGTCCATCCGCTCGGGTAGGCCGAGGCAGTCGCGCCGGCGCACGAGCGGCAGCGGACGGACCCACTTCAGGTCGTAGTGGAAACGACGATTGATGCGCTGCAGGAAGGGGATGTCTTCGAAGCCTTCGCTGGTGACGTAGATGACGCGGGCGCCCTGGCGCTGCAGAAGGGAGTTGATGGCGATGGTGGTGCCGAGGACCAGGCGGGAGATCGCGGCGGAGTCGATATCGGCGAGGTGCAGGGCCTCCAGGATCGCACGGCTAGGATCGTCGGGCGTTGAGGATCGCTTGACGACCGTGATGGCGCCGGAGTCTTCGTCCAGCGCGACCAGGTCGGTAAACGTCCCCCCGGTGTCTATCCCCAGCCTGACCGGCATGGCCACCTCGCGTGCTCGCACATGTGCCGGAGCAGTCTACGCAATTGGCCCGCGCCGCGCTCGCCGGCGGGCGTTATCGAGAGCGAGTGGGAGGAACGTGGCTGCGCGGGGCTTGACCGGCTGGCTATCTTTGTCGGGTGAGTGAGAACACTGGAGATCTGCCGAGACGACCGCGAAGCGTCTTTGGTCGGCGTGCCGCGATGGGCGCTGCGGGCGTGGCTTCATTATGGCTCGCGGCGGCCTGTGGCGGCGGCCCGCCGCCGCCCGAGCCGACCGTGAAAGTGGCCCCGACGCCGACTCCGGAACCAACCGCCACACCTGAACCGACGGCAACGCCGACGCTGACGCCACGGCCCACACCGGAAGGCGTGCTGGAGATCGTGGAGCACGAGGTGCAGGTGGACCGGGCGGCGCTGTGCGATCCGCTGACCGCCCCGGACCTGGGGCGGGCGGAACTATTCGCGATCACGATGCCGTTTGACGAGCCGGCCTGCCGCTCGTTGGAGCGTTTCTTCGACATCCGACAGGTGGAGCAGGGCGCGGGGGTGTTCGTCCCGGCGCACACGGCGCGCCTGCAGCCGGGGGCGCGGATCGTGGCCCCGGCCAGCGGCTACCTGACGATCAGCGAGATGCAGCAGGACACGGCCGAGGAATTGCACCTGTACGGGGCCGGGACGCTGTGGATTCGGATCCAGCCGACCGACCCGGCCGGCCGGTCGGTGCCGCACAGCCCGGTGGTGCACCTCTACATTCCGGGAGACTCGGAAATCGCCGCCGATTTCGCTCATCTCCCCCGTGAGTCGGAGAATTTGCTGGTGGAACGGCGGGCGATTTTGGTGGACCGGCTGGGCGAGACGCTGCTGGACCCGGCACGGACCGAGGACCACAACCTGATTATGTTTCTGGAGACCGGCCGCGGTTTCGTGGAGCTGTTTACGCCAGGGGCGGAGATGTTCCTGGCCAGCGGGGCGCCGCGCATCTAGCCGGGGGGCGGACTCAAGCCCGCGAGGGTGCGCGTCGAGTGGAGTTTCGGCGGCGTGTTCATTGAGGAACAAAACCGGCCCCGGGCCTTGTCGTATGATTCGATTAGCTGGAGGCGGAACCCAG
Organism: Chloroflexota bacterium; assembly: GCA_030744875.1. Taxonomy (GTDB): domain Bacteria; phylum Chloroflexota; class UBA11872; order UBA11872; family VXNJ01; genus JASLPR01. The sequence goes on along the minus strand of JASLPR010000069.1, from coordinate 3,964 downwards.
GCGTGGCCACTCCAGCGCCCGCAATGAAGATCGAGAGGGAGTGGAATGGCAGCGGAATCACTGGTCCTAGCGGTTGACGACGAGCCGGCGGTGTTGAATGTCCTGGAGCGCATTCTGCAGCGCGAGGGCTACGCGGTCGAAACCGCGGTGAACGGGGTCGATGCGATGCTGCGATTCATCGAAACCGACTACACGTTTGTGATGCTGGACATCGCGATGCCGCGGATGGACGGCGCGGACACACTGCGGCTGATGAAGAAGCTGAAGCCGGAGGTGCCGGTCGTGACCTTTACCGGCCACGTCGGGCGCGGCGAGATGACCGAAACGGTTCGCCTAGGGGCCGTGACCTGCCTGCCGAAACCGATCACGATCGATCAACTACGCAGCGCCCTGGACATGATTACCGTGGAGGCCCAAAGGGGCACGCCGGCCGCCGGATAGCCCCCGGAACGAGGCGCACGGGAGGCGGAGGCCTAGGCCAGGTGCAGGTGCACCGGGGCCGTCGAAAAGACGTCGGGTAGAGCCAGAATCCGCGGGCTCTTGCCCACGTAGTGCTCAGCCCGTCGCAGCGCCTCGGAAACATCGCCGGTCGGGATGCATCCCATGGCCCACGCGTGACCGGGCGACTCGGCGCCGGCGATGAAGATGGCGCTGGTGTGATTGAGCGCGACGCCGCCCATGTACATCATCGAGAAGCCGTGCCACGGGTGGTAGGTGAACTCATGGCGGTAACCGTCTATATAGGTCGGGATTGTGGCCACCTGCTCTTCAAACGGAACCAGGTCGGCGGGCTGATTGACGCCCTGCCAGAGGTCGTAGACGTCGTGGGAGGCAGGGAAGTACTGGTCGTTGAACCAGCCGTCGCAACGTGACGCGGCGATGACCACCCCGCCGTCGTTGAAGACGTCGAAAACCCGGGCCAGTTCGGCGCCGACAGATTGCAGCATCAGGACCGGGTTGGTCCCCATGCCGGGCCCGTACTGGAACGAACGCGGCATGCCGATGACGAGCACGTCGGCCTTGCCGCCCATGGCAATGTCGACGTTGGTGCGGCGGTCGCCGAGTTGCCAGCTAGCCTGCTGCACCCGGGCCGGCGCGCCGGCATGGACCTCGAGGATGTTGGCCGTGGCCCCTAGTACAGCGTCCACGGCGAAGAACGGTTTGCCCATCCCCGCTTCCATTTTCTAGCCGATCTCGTCGAACTGGTCGCGCATCAGGCCCTGGTGGTTGGAGGGGATGAAGTCGGAGCGGTGCATGGTGCTCGGGGTGTGATGGCAACGGATGGACTGCCAGGTGCTGAGCCCGGTGGCGCACATCTTGTAGCCGCCGCTGTAGCCGCCGTAGGGGTTTGCGACCGCGTGCCCGACCATTATCGGGATATCAGCTTCGTAGACCGCGCGGTTCATGTCGACGACGTCGCCACGGACGGTGCGGCCCAGGCGGACGATGCCGTCAGGGTCTTCGGCGTCGTGCATGAGCAGACGCTCGGGGTAGAACCGGGCGACGAGCCCCTCGCCGAGCATTTCGACCAGCTCATCGCGGGTGTTCTTGCGGTGCAGGCCCATGGCGCACACCAGCGTGATGTCGGTCTCGCGGACACCGGCGCGTTCGAGTACCTCGAGGATCATCGGGATCGCGATGCGGCGATGGGCCTTCACGCCGAAGCCGCTCTTGACCTTGTCGGGAAAGGCGATGGCGACCGTCTTGCCGGGGCCGGCGAGCTCGGACAATGGCGGCGAGCCGACCGGGTTCGCGAGCGCCTGGCGGGTGGCGGCGACCGGGTCGTCGACCCCGGCCGGGTCCTGGTAGCTCTCGGGGTAGCTGACCACCGTGGTGTGCTCGGGGAAGTCGACCGGGATGAGGTCGTCGCCGTAGCGCAACTGGACGGACTGCGTCATCGGGGGTCCTCCTGCGGTGGGTGTGCTGGACGGGCCAACGGCGGGGACGGCCGGGCGCGACGCGCAAATCTAGCACCTCGGGCACGCCAGCGATGGAGGGTGGGGTTTTGCCGGGACTCCGCGAGCCGCCGCCAGGAAGCAGCCGGGCCGGGTCCGGTGATAGCATTGCGCGATGAATTCTCAGGTTGAGCTTCCCTCCCTTCCCCGACGCAGCGAGCGTATTTCCGCGTTCTTCCCCTGCTACAACGATGCGCATACCATCGCGGACATCGTGCGGGCCGCCGACGCGACGCTGGCGGACCTGACCGACGACTACGAAGTGATCGTGGTCAACGATGGCAGTTTCGATGGTTCGGCGGAGGTGCTGGCGGGGCTGGTGGAGACGGTGCCGGCGCTTAAGGTGGTGACTCACCCGGCGAATCGAGGCTACGGCGGGGCGCTGCAATCGGGATTCGCGGCGGCGACCGGGGACCTGATCTTCTACACCGACGGCGATGGGCAGTACGACCCGCGCGAGTTGAAGCTGCTGATCGCGGAACTGGCCGACGGGGTGGATGTGGTTAACGGCTACAAGATCTCGCGCAGCGATTCGCCGGTGCGGCGCATCCTGGGCTCGGCCTACAACTTCGTGGCAACGACCCTGTTGCAGATACCGATGCGCGACCTGGATTGCGATTTTCGGCTGTTTCGCCGCGAGGTGGCTCAGGAACTGCGGATCACCAGTTCGGGCGGGATTATCTGCGCCCAGATGATGCAGCAGGTGTACCGCGGCAGGTACACGGTGCGCGAGGTGCCGGTGACGCATTTGCCGCGCCGGCACGGCAGTTCGCAGTTCTTCCAACCGTGGAACGTCTTTTCGCTGGGGATCGATTTGCTACGGCTGTGGTGGGGCGGGCTGTTCGGCGGGACGGGAGGCGCGGTGGCGGAGACGGGCGCGGCGGGCGAGGCGCGGGATGCCGAGTCGGACCCGGTGGCGGAAGCCGATCATGCCATCGACTAGCTCTCCGCCGGACCCGATACCGACCGGGGAGGCCATCACCGCCGCATTCGCCGGCCGACGGGTGGCGGTGCTGGGGGGGCTGGGCTTTATCGGAAGCGCGGCGGTGCTGCGCCTGATTGAGCTCGGGGCGCAGGTGACGGTGGTGGACGGGCTGCTGGAAGGGTTCGGCGGCGATCGCCACAATCTCCCGGAGACGCTCCCCGACGGCGAGATCCACATCGTCGATGTGCGCGAGGACGGGTTGGAGGAAATCCTGGCCGGGGCGGAAGTGGTCATTAACACCGTCGGGCAGGTATCGCACCAGCGCAGTATCACCGACCCGATCGGGGACCTGGAGGCGAACTGCCGGGCGCAGATTCATATCCTCGAGGCCTGCCGGCGGATCTCGCCGCCGGTGGTGGTGTACGCGGGCACCCGCCAGATCTACGGGCGAGCGCCGGAACTGCCGATTACGGAGGCGGTGCCGGCCGCCCCGGTGGATATCAATGGGGTGAACAAATATACCGGCGAGGAATACCACCGCATCTATCACGAAGTTCACGGTCTACCTACGGTGCGCCTGCGGCTGACCAATACCTACGGGCCGCGACAATCGCTGGAGGTCGGTAGTAGCCAGGGCGTTGTCCCGACGTTCATCCGCCGGGCGCTGCATGGCGAGCCGCTGCGGGTTTATGGGCACGGGCGGCAGCGCCGCGACATCACGCATGTCGACGACGTGATCGGCGCCATCCTGGCAGTCGCGTCCACGTCGGAAACCAACGGCCACGTCTACAACCTGGGCAGCGACCGTCCGATTTCGGTGGGGGTCCTCGCCGAGGCGATCGCGGCCGAGACCGGAGTGCAGATGGAGTACATCGCGTACCCGGACGAATTGAAGTCGATTGAGATCGGGGACTCCTGGTCGTCGTACGACCGGCTGCAACTGGCGACCGGCTGGCGGCCACGGGTCGGGTTCGCGAGCGGAATCGCGGCGACAATCGAGTTCTACCGCCGGCATCCCGAGTACTGGCGCGGTGGCTGAGATTCGGATTCCGGTCTTCACGACGGGCCAGCAACTGGCCGCAAT
>JASLPR010000068.1 GCA_030744875.1 Chloroflexota bacterium | reverse complement strand
GCCATCACCGCCGGATCCGCGAGTTCCCCGAAGAGGCGGTGGTTCCAGTCGGGGGCCATCGTATAGAAGTTGTAGAGATAGATACCGTCGGCGCCGTCCCCATACCAGCGGCTCGCAAGCCCTCGCAGGTGGCGTTCGTCGATGTACCGCGTCGCCTCGATACACCCGTAGATGCGGCAGTCCGTCCCCCGAGCGGCCTCCACGAACTCATGCACCGGCGTCTCGTAAGGAATGAAGCCGCCCCCGACGACGACAATGTCCGCCAGGCCCTCCGTCATCCACGTGGTCACATCGAGACCGGTGCGCAGCGAGTCGGCCAGCGTCACCAACCGCCCGCCCAGGCCGCTGTCCGCGTCGGCGCCCAGCAACTGCATCACCGGGTGCCGGGCGAACTCCACCAGCAGCGACTCGGTCTCCTCGGCCGGCGGCAAGAAGGCCACCGGCACATTGCCAAGCCCCAGCCCGAAGCGGCGTTGCAGCGAGCGGCCCATCTCGGCGGTCCCGACATAGTTCGGATTCGCCGTCGCGATGATCCCGAAGCGCTCGTGCAGTTCGATCTCGATATTGCCGAACTCGGTCCCCGACAGCAGCAGCCGCCCGGTGTCCATCGCGTGGGTAATCACGCTGATGAGGTCCGGCGGCAGCATGTTGATCTCGTTCACGATCAGCTTCCGCCCCAGCAGCATCGCCCGCGCCGCCGGGCCCAGCCCGGCCAGGGTGCTCTGGTTGCCGGCGTCGTCGGTCACCACCTCGGTGCGGCGGAAGAAGTCGGCCAGGGTCGTATCGCCGCTGAAGTTCAACTCGGTCAGCGGCTGATTCGAGATGTGGCAGTAAGTCTTCGCCAGCGTAGTCTTGCCGCAGCCGGTCGGCCCGCTCAGCAGCACAAACGTGCCCAGCCGCTCGTTGTCATCGATATCCGCGATCCGCTCCAGCACATCCACCATGTGCGGCGTCAGGTGCAAGAAAACCTCATCCCGAGCCGGGGCGGCGGCCGCGGCGTCGCCCGCGCCCGGTTGCTCCGGCAGGAACGACCGCTCCGGGGTCACCGGTTCCGGTCCGCGTCGGGGGAAGCGTCTTCCGCGAATCTCAAACCAGTCGTCGCCCATCCGGACCTCGGGGCCGAAATCCACCACCTCGTTCACCGACTCCGCCGGCCCGGGCGGTCCGGCGTTGGCCGGGTTCGGGTCCTCGGGACCGCCCATCAGATTGCGAAACACGTTCTTCAAAGAGCACTACCCCCGGGTGGCGGCCGCCGCGCCGCTCGCCATAACCATCCGGCGAAATATAGCGCGAAGTCCCGCCCACCCACCAACCCGGGTGTTGGGGGCACCCACAATCCCGAAGCGGCGGGTTCTGCCCGGCACCCGATATGCAGTTTTCACTTAGAGTTGATAGGAGGGTTACTTGAATTCCGTGAAATCTGAGGCAATATTCATCCACAAAAGGGGAATGGCGGTCGGCGATCGCGGGGCGTAACGGGTGGGGGCGGACTGTGGGCCGGCTAACGCCGCGATCGATCGAGCCGTCCGGGGAAGCTTTTTCGTTACATTGATAATCTCGACAGCCGGCTGCCCGTGGCGCCGGTAATCATCCCCGAGCCGTCCACCTGGCCCGCTGGTTTCGTCCCGGTCCTGGTTGATACCCTGCGCAGCGGCAGCGAGCTGGACTTCGACCTCCACATCCAACGGGCCGGTCAGATGGTGCACTTTCGCGATAGCGGGCTCGTTTTCACGCCGCGCGAGGCCGATATGCTCAAGGCCAACGGCATCGACACCCTCTGGGTAGAAGAAGAGGGCGGCACCGGCTACGGCCGCTATCTGGAGCGCCAGCTCGACTCCATGCATGATGGAAGACGAGACCGTCGAATCCGAAGCCAAGGCCCACGCCCTCTCTGCCTCGTCCCGCAGCCTCACGCTGGAGATCCTCGGCGCCCCTCGAAAGAGAACATGCACCGCGCCGAAGGCGTCGTGCAGCACACCGTCGGCTAGGTCCTCGGCGACCCGCGCTCGCTGTCGGCGCTGGTCGCCAGCCTCTCCACCCAGTACGAGATGCACTCCCACTCCGTCAACGTCAGCGTCTACTCGGTCGCGCTGGCGCGGCACGTCGGCGAGAACGACGACGAAGACCTCACCCAGTTCGGGCTCGGCGGCCTCCTGCACGACCTGGGCAAATCGCTGATCGACGCCGACATCCTGAACAAGCCGTCCCGCCTGACCGCTGAGGAGTGGCAGGTCATGAACACTCACCCCGAGGGTGGCTACGACCTGCTCGGCGATCTCGCCGACGAGCGCACCATCACCGGCCAGGCCGTCATCGGGCACCACGAACGGGTCAACGGCACCGGCTATCCGCACGGGTTGGAGGGCGACAACATCCCGCTGCCCGGGCGCATCGTCTCCATTGCCGACGCCTTCGACGCGCTCACCACCAAGCGTGTTTATAAGGACGCCATCCGCGCCTTCGACGCCCTCACGATCATGGGCGACGAGATGAAGGGCCACTTCGACCGCGAGCTTCTGCGGGCCTTTGTCGGGCTCTGGCGCGAAGGCGGACTCGTCGCCAACTAGCCGACCGGTCAGCCCCGCCGGGGTCGGTGGCGCTCGCGCCGGCGGCGGCCAAAACCGACCCGCACCCCGTCCACCTGAGCCACGGGGAGATTGACCGTTCGGTAGGTGTCTGGTAATTTCAGGGAAGAGCCGTCCACACAGGAGATTTTCCGTGGCCCACTTGGTTACCCGTCGGCAACGCGCCGTCGTCACCGCCATCCGCGGCCTGCTCAGCGAAAACGAGTACAGCCCCAGCGTGCGGCAGATCGGCGATCGCCTCGGACTGGCCCCCGCCACCATCCAGCAGCACCTCGACGCCCTCGAGCGCAAGGGCACCATCGCCCGCACCGGTGCCGCCTTCGGGATAGAAATCCTCGAGCCCGATCCCGCCCCGGCCTTTCCCGGCGGCGACGGCCGCGCGCCGCTGGTCGGCACCATTGCCGCTGGCGAGCCCATCCTGGCGGTCGAAGACCACCAGGAAACCATCCACCTCCCCGACAACATGCGCGACGCCGGCGAGCAGTTCGTCCTGCGCGTCCAGGGCGACAGCATGATCGAAGACCACATCCTCGACGGCGACCTGGTGGTCATCCACCGGCAACAGTTCGCCGACGACGGCGAGACGGTCGTCGCCCTGCTCGAAGACGGCACCGCCACGCTCAAGCGCATCTACCGCGATGGCGGCCGCATCCGCCTGCAGCCCGCCAATTCCAGCATGGATCCGATCATCGTCGACGCTGTCGATGTTCAGGGCAAGGTCACCGGGATCATCCGTCCCCACGTCTAAGCGTGGAGTCGTTCCAGGTCGAGACCGGCGGCCGGGTCGAGGCCATTGATATAACTGGTCGCGTCGGGCAGATCGTCGCCGGCTCCGGGATCTCCGACGGGCTCGTCGTCGTCAGCGCCGGTCACACCACGGTCGGTTTGATCGTTAACGAGTACGTACCCGACCTGATGCGCGACCTGGAGGGAGGGATGGATCGCGCGCATCGCCTCCCGCGACGGAGACTACGATCATCCAACCAACGCCGACGCCCACCTCTGCGCCGCCCTTTTCGGCTCGTCCGTCGCCCTCCCCATCGCCGCCGGGTGGGTCGTACTGGGAACCTGGCAGCGCGTCATCCTGCTCGAGTTCGACGGCCCCCGGCGGCGCACCGTCAACGTCCAGGCCCCCGGCGGCTGACACCCCGCCGACCCCCGATAAGACTTGACATAATGCCAAGTCTCACCGAAGATTCAATCCCCCGGCGACGCCCCCGGCGCGCGCCATCTCCCCCGGAGAATCCTTTTGGAGACTAACGATCTACCCCGTCGCCGGCTGTTCCAGGCAGCGGCGGTGGTCGGCGCCGACGGAATCCTGGAGCCCGACCCCGACGCCGACCCCACGCGGATTTTCGCGCCCGCACCCGGCGAGCAGCCGGATGTCGCGGCCCACAGCGGCATCCTTGACGCCTCCGGCACATGGGGCGACCTGGGCGTCTATCTCGCCGAGCGTCTGGGTACCTTCGGGCGCTCCACCTGGTACGACGCCGACTGGGGCCGGGTAATCGAAGTGCGCCGCCAGGGCGGCGAGTTGTCCGACGCCTACACCGCCCATCCCTCCGCCTGGTACGCTGCCGTCCACGACCGCTCCTGGATCGGCGACCGCCTGGTCGGCGTCAACCCGGAAACGCGCCGCTACGTCGTCGCGGATATCATCGACGTGGTCTCCAGCTCGACGGCCGTCGTCGATTGGTCGACCGCCGCCTTCGAAGAGCTCGGCACGCCGCTTTCACGCGGCGTGCAAAGCGTCTGGATCGTGCGCGTCCCCGGCTAGCTACGGCGGCCGCCCGTCGCAACGACCCAATCTGAACCTTGGGGGAGTCCTTGGCACTGGCCGCACTGACGCAGAGCGCCTACACGCGCCGTTTCGCGGTGTTGCGCAACCCCGACTTCGCGCTGTTCTTCTACTCGCTGCTCACCACCAACTCCGGCCGCTGGATGATCATCGTCGTGCAGGGCATCTGGGTCTTCGAGCAGACCGGCTCCAAGGCGGCGCTCGGCGGAGTCGGTGCGGCGCGGGTGATCCCGCTAATCCTCTTTCCCATCGTCGGCGGCGTGCTCGCCGATCGTTTCGACCGCCGCAAACTGATGCTCTTCTGGCAACTGTTCGGGCTCGTCGTCAGCCTAGCCATCGCCTTCGACATTGCGCTCGGCTACGGCCAGGTCTGGCACATCTACGTCGCCGGCTTCCTGATCGCCGTCGGCAACGCCTTCGACCAGCCGGCCCGCCAGGCGGTCATCCCGCAGATCGTCACCCGCGAGCAGATACCCGCCGCCGTCGCGCTCTCGTCAATTGTCTTCGTCGGCGGCTCCGCCTTCGGACCGATGCTGGCGGCCGGGTTGCTCCTGTTTCCCTTTGTCAACATCGAGGCGCTCTTCTTCCTCGGTGCGGTTGGTTACGCGGCGATCATCTGGGCACTGCTGAAGATGGATATCCCCCCGTCGGCCCCTCCCGAGCGCCGCGAGCGGCCGATCGCCAACTTTGTGGCCGGCATCAAGTACGCCGTCGCCAGCCCCATCATCTCGGCGTTGTTGCTGATGGCCCTAGCCGCCAACCTCTTTGGACGTTCCTTCCAGGGCATCATGCCGGCCGTCGCCGAGGAGATCCTGCGGGTCGGCGAAAGCGAGCTATCGCTGCTGCTGTCGATGATGGGATTCGGCGCGCTGGCTGGCGGCTTCATCCTCGCAGCCGTGGCCGAATCCGGTGGCCAGACCCGCCTGATGCTCGGCGGCATGCTCGTCTTCACGGTCTTCACCGTCGGCATCGCGCTCAGCCCGTACCTCCCGCTGTCGCTGGCGTTCATGTTCGTCATCGGCGTCTCCAGCACGTTCTTCTCCTCCAGCCTGCGCACCACGATGCAGATGGAGACCCCCGGCCACATGCAGGGGCGGGTGATGAGCCTGTGGACGGTCATGTTCCTGGGCATGGGTCCGCTCGGCGGGTTGTTTCTCGGCATGGCCGCCGACTGGCTCGGGCTGTCGCCGGCACTGGTGATAATGACCGCCATCGGCCTGGCCATCGTGGCAGTCGTCGCGCTGACGCGCCCGGCGATTCGCGACCGTCTCTGAAAACGCTGCGACTACAAACAAGAATCGGACCTGCCCCTGTTTGCACCGCGCTCGACAGCCGATAAAATTGATGTCCGGGCCATTAGCTCAGTTGGTTAGAGCGCGCCTCTGATAAGGGCGAGGTCCCTGGTTCGACTCCAGGATGGCCCACCAAAAGCCGCCCGGCCCCCGGGGATGTAGCTCAGCTGGAAGAGCACTGCCTTTGCAAGGCAGGGGTCAGGGGTTCGAGCCCCCTCATCTCCACCCTGGCCCTGCCGGCGAGCCGGCGCAGCCATCCCGGGCGGCGTCGAAACCGCCCGAAGCGCCGCCATCATATTGGTCCGAGGGTTACGATACTGCGGTCGTTGCGGCTACCGGGCGACATATTGGAGCAGCCGTGGCGAAGAGGAAGGCGATCGCGATGCCGGCGAGATCGAACCGCGCCAGCTGGGCATCCCGTCCGTGCTAGCCGCCCGCCGCCGCGTCCTGCTGGCCATCCCCATCGCCCTCCTGCTCGCGGCGCTCACCGCCTCCCCGGCCCTCGCCCACGGCTTCGGCGAGCGCTACGACCTCCCGGTCCCACTCTGGCTCTACATCAGCGGCGCCGGCGCGGCTGTCGTCCTCTCATTCGTCGTCATCGGTTTCTTCCTGCGCCGCACCAGCGGCGCCCACCGCTACCCCCGGCTCAACCTGCTTCACCGGCGCGCTGGCCGCGCCCTGGTCCATCCCGGCGTCACCGTGTTCATCCAGGAGATCTCCGTCGCCCTGTTCTTGCTGATAGTCGTCGCCGGGCTCATCGGTGACCCGGCCCCGGGACTCAACTTCGCCCCCACCGCCGTCTGGATCATCTGGTGGGTCGGGATGGCCTACATCTCCGCGCTGATCGGCGATCTCTGGCTGCTCATCAACCCCTGGCGCATCCTATTCAACTGGGCCGGTGCCCTGTACCGTCATGTCGATCCCGAAGCCCGCCTGAGCCTCCACCTACCCTACCCGCGCGGGCTCGGCCACTGGCCCGGGTTCTTCCTGTTCCTGGCGTTCGCCTGGGTCGAGATCGTCTTCCCCGGCTCGGCACTGCCGGCCAACATTGCCTACTTCGCCATCATCTACTCACTCGTTACCTGGGCCGGCATGTTCCTGTTTGGGCCCGAGACCTGGCTCCGCCACGGCGAAGCCTTCAGTCTCGCCTTCGGCTTCGTGGCTCGCTTCGCGCCCACCGAGATTCGCGTCACCGATGCGGCAATCTGCGGCGACTGCGAACTCGACTGCCGTGACCACGACGGCCACTGCATCGGCTGTATCGACTGCTTCCGCCACGCCGCGCCGGAGAATCGCGAACTCAACCTGCGACCCTTCGCGGTCGGCCTGCTGCGCCACGAAACGGTCTCCACCTCGGCCCTAGCGTTCGTGGTTCTCTTCCTTTCTACGGTCACCTTCGACGGTTTCACGGCCACCCCAACCTGGGGGGAGATACACACCCTGCTGGCGGACATCCTGCCGACCCACCAGGGGGTCGCCACCCTCGGCATCATCGTCTTCCCGATCGCCTTCATTGCCATCTTCCGGCTCGTCGCCGGGCTGATGGGCCGCGCCGCCGGGGCCCCCCACCCCGCCACCCAACTCGCACGCGTATTCGTCTACTCGCTAATTCCGATCGCGCTGGCCTATCACCTGGCCCACTTTCTCTCGTTCCTGCTCATCCAGGGCCAGTTGATAATCCCGCTCGCGTCCGATCCCTTCGGCCGCGGCTGGGATCTCTTCGGCACCTTCGACTACGACATCAACATCGCCATCGTCAACGCCCGCTTCGCCTGGATCACCGCCGTCAGCGCCATCGTCCTCGGGCACATCCTGGCCGTGTACCTGGCGCACGTCATCGCCCTGCGCACGTTCCCCGACCACCGCACGGCGCTGCGCAGCCAGTACCCGATGCTGGTGCTGATGGTCGCCTACACCATCGCCAGTCTTTGGATCCTCGCCCAGCCGATTGTCGAGATCGCCTGAGCCGCCAGTCGGCGCTGAGCTAGCTCCCAGCGGCGCGATCGATTTCGTTCGTCACCGGCCGGTCCGGCATCCGCGGAAACACCTGTGCCTCCGTATACGGGTTCGCGTCGGCCACCGCCTCATCCAGCTCGATCCCGATCCCCGGTTTCGTCGGCGGAATTATGTAGCCGTCCTGCCACTGGATCGGTTCCTTCAGGATCTCGCCATAGAAGCTGCCGAAGGTCTCGATGCTCTCCTGGACCAGGAAATTCGGGCTGCACGTACCCAGTTGAATGTTCGCCGCGGCCTCGATCGGCCCCGCGTATAGGTGCGGCGCCATTTGCGCATAGTGCGCCTCGGCCATGCCGGCGATCTTCTTGCCCTCCATTATTCCCCCTACCCGGGCCAGCGCCGGCTGCAGGATCGCGGCGGCCTGCTTACCCAGCACATCGGCGAACTCGTATTTGCTCACCAGGCGCTCGCCGGTCGCCACCGGGATAGTGGTTGCGGCCGCCACCCGCGCCATCTCGTCGCGGTTCTCCGGCGGCGTCGGCTCCTCGAACCACAGCGGGTCGAACTGTTCCAGCCGTCGGGCCAGGCGAATCGCGCTCGACGTCGTCATCTGCCCGTGGGTCTTCACCAGCAGGTCGCACTTGTTACCCACCGCCTCCCGTATGTTTCGGGTCACGAGTTCGGCGTTGGCAAGCGACTCCAGGTCGATCTGTCGCGGGTCAAAGGCCCCCACCGGCATCACCGGGTCAAAGCCCACGGCCGTGAAGCCCATATCCATGTAGTGCGCCGCCCGCTGCGGGGCCACTTCGGGGTCCCCCTGGATGCTGACCACCGCCATCTCCCCCTCCGCCGGTTGCGGCGGATAGAGGTACGTATAGGAGCGCAGCTTCTCATTCACCTGGCCGCCCATCAGGTTGTAGACCGGCTGGTCTAGGGCTTTGCCCACAATGTCCCAGCAGGCGATCTCAATCGCGCTCAGCACCCCGCCCATCGTCAGTTCCGGATGCTGCGCGTAGCCGCTTGAATAGATGACCCGCCACAGCGACTCGATCTGGAACGGGCTCTCGCCGATCACGTGGCGCTCCACCACGTCGGCGATCAGGTCGCACACCCGTGCCGGTGCGAACGGCACCCCGAAGGCCTCGCCGTAGCCGGAGACACCATCGTCCGTCGTCAGCTTCAAGAAGACCCAGTAGGGGCCGCCAAAATGCGGCGGTGGGTTCGCCACGGCCCAGGTCTGCATATCCTTGATGCGCATCGTCGCCTCCCCGCTCGGTGAACGCCCCTTGCCGGTCCGGCCCGGCGGCGTGCGTCATTCTACGGCGGCTTCGGTAGCTCACGTTTTCCGTTGGCCGGTCGAGCGGTCTGCCAATGTCGTGCAGGTAGCCGGCCCGCTCGAAGAGCGTGTTGTCGATATCGGTCAATTCCATCCAGTCCGCCAGTTGCCGGGCCAGGTCGCCAAGCCGCCGGCAGTGTTGCCAGGTAACGCTGTCGCGCGCCTCAACACTCAGCGCCAGCGATCGCACCACCCGCTCATTCTGTCCCTCCGCCGCGCGCCGTCGATCCGGTCCCCGATACGGCGCGGTTACGTCCGCTTTCGTCGGCGGCGCAGGCTGCGCCGTTTGCTCTTCCACGTATCCCGCCGGCCCTTCAGACTTCTCTCCACGACCCTGCTCGCGAAGCCGTACTTTGAGTATCGGCAGAACCGCCCCTCGCCTTCTCAATATCGTCCCCATTGGCCCCGCGCATCCGACGGCCTACCATTGCGGGTGTCACGCTTGCGAAAGGCCCGCCACGAAACTCCCCCGGCTCCTCCTGCACAACGCCGTCAGCCTCGACGGCCGCATCGACTGGATCACTCCCGACATCGGCCGTTTCTACGAACTCGCCGGGCGCTGGGATGAAGACGCCAGCCTGGTGGGCGCCGACACCCTGCTCGCTCCCGAGCCCGGGCTCGATGATCCCGCGCCGCCCCCGGAGCCCGAAGCTGTCGCCCCGCCCCCCGCCCCGCCCGACCCGACGAAGCCCCGGCTGGTGGTCATCGACAGCCGCGGCCGGATTCGTAACTGGCCGGAGTTGCTGAACGGGGCGTACTGGAGCCGTGGCGTCGCGCTGTGTTCCGAGCGTACCCCGGCGGAGTATTTCGACTACTTGGATTCAGTCGGGGTTGAGCGCATCGTCGCCGGCGGGAACCGCGTCGACCTGCACGCCGCGCTCGCCAAGCTGGCCGCGAAATACGGGATCGACCGGGTCCGCGTCGACAGCGGTGGCCGGCTCAACGGCGCTCTGCTGCGGGCGGGTCTGATCGACGAAGTCAGCCTGCTCGTCCACCCCTACCTGGTCGGCGGCGAGTCCGGGCAGACGTTCTTCCGCGCCCCCGACCTGACCAGTGCCGGTCGGGTCATCAACCTGCGGCTCATCGCCGCCGAGATTCTCGAGGACGACCTCTTCTGGCTCCGCTACGAATTGATCCGCGGCTAGGCGCGCCTATTCCAGCGGGTGGCCCTCGTGCACCTTCTCGCGGGTGAACACTTCCTTGTGCTCGATCTCGATCGCGGCCGCCACCACTTCGACGATCACGTCCGGCGGGATCACGATCCCGCCGTCGCCGTCGGCGACTATGTAATCGCCCGGCACCACGGTCACGTCGCCGCAGCGGATCGGGTTATCGAAGTCGGCGTCGAACAGCGCCCGGTAGCCGGTCCCGCCGTGCACGCCGCGCATCCAGATCGGCAGCCCCACCTCGCGGATCTGGGTCGTATCGCGCACCGCTCCGTCGATAATCACCCCCCACCCCACCCCGGTGCTGCACCCGCGTCGACAAGATGTCCCCGATCAGCCCGCCGCTGGTCTCCCCGCCGGCGTCGATCACCAGCACCTCGTCCTTCGCGATCGACTCAATCACCCGCCGCTGCGGTATCCCCGGCAGCGGCCGCGCCGCCTCCTCGGCCGGCACGCGAGCCGGCAGAAAGCGCAGCGTCCGCGCCCGCCCGGCGATCTTCGCGTCGGCGTCCAGCGGCACAATCCCCTCCATGAACGCCCTTGGCCGGCCCATTCCCTGCATCACCTGCGTCAACGTCGCCACCGGCACCTTTGCCAATCGCTCCAGGTCAACCGTCGCTGCTGCCATGGCCTGCTCTTCCTGGGTACTGCCATCCGGCGCCACTCAGCCAGATTCTAGCCGCCGCGCCGTGTCACAATGGACGCTAGGAGAGCCACCAGCCGCCATCTCCCCGCGCGGCCCCCAAAGGTAGAGCGAACATGAACTCCCGCGAACGCGTCCAGCGCGCCATCAACCACCGGGAGCCCGACCGCGTCCCCATCGACCTCGGCGCCAGCCGTCCCACCGGCATCCACAGCGAAGTCTACGCCCGCCTGCGCAAGGCCCTGGGTTTCAAGCCCGGCCCGGTCGGCGTCTTCGACCTCTTCCAGATGCTCGGTGAGGTTGAGATGGACGTCGTCAGCAAGCTCGGCATCGACACCCTCCCGGTCACGCCCCTCAAGGGCACCTTCAGCTTCAACCTACCCCAGGACCGGCGCCAGCCCTACCGCTTCTGGTGGATGCCCGAGGACGAGCCGACCCTGGTCCCCGCCGGTTTCGACCCGGTCGTCGAGCCCGACGGTTCGCTGACCATCACCGACTCCGCCGCCCATCCCGACCACAACCTGGGCCAGATGCCGCCCGAGGGTTGGTACTTCGACCGGCTCGGTTTCACCGGCATGTCCGACGATCTCCAACTAGAAGACATCGCCGGGCTGAAGGCCGGTATGGGCCGTCTCACCGACACCGAACTGGACTTCGTCCGCGACCAAGCCGAGGCCCTGCACACCACCACCGACAAAGCCCTGGTCGGCGAGTTCATGGGCGGTCGGCTTGGCGAGACCCGCGGCATGACCTTCCCCGACTGGATGATCGCCCTGGCCACCGAGCGCGAATACATGTATAACTTCTACCAGGCCAGCGCCGAGGTCGCCATTGAGAATCTCGAGATGTACCGCGACGCCGTCGGCGACCGCATCGACGTGGTCGTCATCTCCACCGCCGATTACGGCACCCAGCGCGGCGAGATGTTCTCCCTCGAAGTCTTCCAGGAACTCTTCGTCCCCGCCTTCAAGCGAGTAAACGACTGGGTCCACGCCAACACCGCCTGGAAGACCTACTACCACTCCTGCGGCAGCGTGCGCCACCTCATCGAGCCCTTCATCGGCTCCGGCGTCGACATCCTCAACCCCACCCAGACCAGCGCCGCCAACATGGACCCGTCCGAACTTCAGCGCGACTTCGGCGGCCGCATCGTCTTCTGGGGCGGCGGCATCGACACCCAGCGAGTCCTCCCCTTCGGCACCGTCGATGAGGTCCGCGACCAGGTCCGCCAGCGCATCCAGACCTTCGGCCCCGACGGCGGCTTCGTCTTCAGCACCGTCCACAACATCCAGGCCAAAGTCCCCACGGAAAACATCCTGGCCATGTACGACGCCGTCCACGAATTCGGCCGCTACCCGCTCAAGGCATATTCGCAGCCCGCGCCGCTGAAGGAGATACCGGCATGAACTCTCGCGAACGGGTGCGCCGCGCCATCAACCACCAGGAGCCCGACCGCGTCCCGGTCGATCTCGCTGGCACCCGGGTCACCGGCATCCATAGCGAGGCCTACGCCCGCGTCCGGGCCGCGCTGGGCGTCAATTCCACCCCGGTCCGCATTCCCGATCTCTTTCAGATGCTGGGCCAGGTCGAAATGCCGGTCCTCGACGCGCTGCACGTCGATACGGTGCCGGTGTCCCTGCTCCGCGGCTCTTGTCCCATCGCCATGCGCGGCGACCGTTGGAAGCCTTTTCGCTTCTGGTGGATGCCCGCCGATGAGCCGGCCCTGGTCCCGGCCGAGTTCGCCCCCGATATCGGCCGCGACGGTTCCCTGACCCTCGTGGATGCCACCGCCCCCGCCGGCCAGGACCGCGCCGAAATGCCTCCCGAAGGCTGGTATTTCGACCGCCTCAACACCACCACCATGTCCGACGAGCTCCAGCTGGAGGATGTCGCGACGCTGCGCGCCGGCCTCGATCGCCTGCAGGACGACGAGCTCGACTTCCTCCGCGACCAGGCCGAAGCCCTGCACACCACCACCGACAGGGCCCTCGTCGGCGAACTGATGTCCGGTAGTCTCAGCGCCCCCGCTGGCATGACTTTTGCCGACTGGATGGTCGCCCTCATCACCGAGAAGCCCTACATGCACGAGTTCCACCAAGCCCGGGTCGAGGTGATGATCGAGAATCTGCAAAGGTACCGGGACGCCGTCGGCGATCGCATTGAGCTGGTCCTCCTCTCCGGCGCCGACTACGGCACCCAGCGCGGCGAGATGTTCTCCCCCGCCCTGTTCGAGGAGCTCTTCGCCCCCTACTACCGGCAGATCAACGACTGGGTCCACGCCAATACCGGCTGGAAGACCTTCTACCACTCCTGCGGGAGCGTGCGTGATCTGATCGAGCCGTTCATCGAATCCGGGGCCGACGTTCTCAACCCGGTGCAGACCAGCGCCGCGAAGATGGACCCGGTCGAGCTACAGCGCGACTTCGGCGGGCGGATTGTTTTCTGGGGCGGCGGCATCGACACCCAGCGGGTACTGCCCTTCGGGACGGTCGACGAAATTCGCGACCAGGTTCGGGAGCGCGTTCAGGTCTTTGGCCCCGGCGGCGGATTCGTCTTCAACACCGTCCACAACATCCAGGCGCGGGTGCCCACTGAGAACATATTGGCCTTGTACGACGCCGTGCACGAGTTCGGCGGCTACCCGCTCCGGGCATAGCCGGGGCGTCGCGAACCCCACCACGAAGCCCCACCCCGCCGCCCACCATCGGCCGATGGCTACGACCAGTCCAGCGTCTGCCGGCTCTCCACTTTTGCCTCGTCGACCTCCAGGCCTAGCCCCGGCAGGTCGCTCACCGTGATGTAGCCGTTCACCGGCTTCACCGGGTCCTTCCAGAAGAACTGTATGAACTCGTTCCAATGGACTAGGTACTCGATCAACGGCGTCAGCGCCGGCGACTGGGCGGCGGTCAGGTGGGCGTTGATCGGCACCGCGCCGCCGTGGGGAATCACCTCCACGCCGAACGCCGAGCCCATCGCAAAGATCTTCAGCATCTCGCTCACCCCGCCAGCCCAGACCGTATCCGCTTGGTACACGTCCACCGCGCCCGCCTCGAAATACTCGCGCGCGCCCCAGCGGGTGTACTCGTGCTCGCCGCCCGAAATCGGCACCGGCGACAGCGCGTTCACCCGCGCCTGGCCCTGGATGTCGTCCGGCTTCACCACTTCTTCCAGCCAGCGCGGCCGGAACTCGGCCATCCGGTTGGCCATGTCCAGCGCATAGCGCATGTCCCAGCTGTTCCAGGCGTCGATCATGATGTCCACGTCCGGCCCGACGGCCTCGCGCAGCGTCCGCACCAGTTCAACGTTCTTGCGCGCGCCCGGCTCGCCGTCCATCGGCCCGTTGCGCACGAACCACTTCGTCGCCGTGTAGCCCTCGTCCGCGAAGCCGCGGGCCGTCGCCGCCGCGTCCTCCAAATTAATCGCGAAACCCAGCGCACTGGCGTACGCCGGAAACGTCTTACGGGTCGGGCCGCCGAGCAGGCGGTAGAGCGGCAGGTTCGCCGCCTTGCCGCGGATGTCCCACAGCGCGTTGTCCACCGCGCTCACCGCGAACATCGCTTCGCCCTTGCGCCCGTGAATCAGCAGCCGGTACATCTTGTCCCAGATCAATTCGGTGGCCAGGGCGTCCTGCCCGATCAGGAACGACTTGAGTTGCGAGTTCACGAAGAACGCCTCGTTCACCGACATCGGCCCGGATATCCCGGTGATCCCCTCATCGGTATCGATCGACAGCACCACGTTCCACACCCGCCATTTGCCGTCGCCCAGTTCCTGGAACCGACCGGCGCTCATCTCCTTCGCCCCCTCGGCTCGGTGTTCCGGGTAGATATCGATGGGCCGGATCAGCCGCTCGCGGAAGAGATCGATATCGCTCTCCAGCACGCCTTCGAGTTGCTCAAATCGAATATCCGTGATCTTCACGATTGGCCTCCAGTAGCCGCGCGCCGGTCCGCTCAGTCGCCAGCGCGTTGTCGGGGAGTCGTATCCTGTCCCAAATCCGCCCGCCATGCAATGCGGCTCGGTTCCCGCCGGCTTTCGCGCCGGGCGCCAACCGTTGACAGGCCCTTCGCGCTTCCGGACCCCAACGACAACGGCCGCGCGCCTTCGGGCGCGCGGCCGGTAGTCATCGCGCAAACGCGAATCGACTAGCAAACCATGATTGCCGCTAGGCCGCCGGGCCCCAGCAGCACGGGTTCGCGCCATCGGCGATAGCGCTGGTCCAGCGCTTCCTGGGCCTGCTCTTCCTTCTGGCCGAGGGTTTCGGCCGGGTCTCCCCCAAAGGCAACCGCTTCGATCGCCTTGGAGTAGGCCGCCACGACCTCGTTCACGGCCGGGCCGTGATAGAAAATCGTGCCGTTCTCGAGACCGGTTAGGAAGGCGTCCACCTGCGGCGTCGCCGCCCGGTACGCCGAATACGTCACACTGTCGCGGTACGACAGGCGCGTCGGCAACTGCCCGAAGGCCGCCGCCCAGATCGACGCGTTCTCCGGGTCACCCATGATGAAGTTCGTGAAGTCCCAGCCGCCTTCGACGTTCTGGCCCCGAACCGGAATGTTCAGCGTGCCACAGTTTCCGCCGGGCAGGTCGTTCGAGTACGGGCCCGCTGGCATGCGGGCCACCTTGGCGTCGTCACGGCCTAGGTCCTCAATCGCGTTCTGCAAGCGCGACGGGAAGGCCACATACTGGCCAACCAGCCCCGTGCCGAACTCGTTCGTGATCCCGGCTTCGTCGATGATCTTCACCGGCATGTGCCCGCCTTCGGCCACATTGGTCTTGATCCACTCGAAGTACTCGATCATGCGGTCGCTAGTGAACTGCACGGTCAGGCCGTCGTCGCTGACGACCGCCGTCTCGCGCCCGAATCCCTTGCGGAACGCGTGCGTGATGTTCAGGCCGATCGAGTTCGGCGTGATCGGGAACTCCATGCCCCAGGTGGTCTCACCGAGACTGCGAATCCGTGCCGAATTCTCGATCATCTCGTCGAAGTCCGCCGGCGGCACATCCGGGTCCAGCCCGGCCTCGCGGTAGAGCGCGCCGTTGTAATAGAACGACTGCGTACCGGTGTTGGTGGGTATGGAGTAGAGGTTGCCCTCGTGGACGTACACCTCCATGATCCCCGGCGACCAGTCATAGGTCATCACATCGGGATCGAAGTCGTTCAGCGCCACAAACGCCCCGGCACGGTAGAACGTCGCCGCGATGGTGATGCCACCAATACGAATTGCGTCCGGCGGGGCGTCTCCGGCGATCGCCGTCGTCAGCTTGGTTGTCAGGTCCGTGTTGGCCACGAAGATGACTTCTAGCTTGTAGCGGTCCTGCGAGCGGTGGTAGTGATCCACCACCTTGTCGTTGAAGTTGTCCATCTGGCTCGCCTGGTTGAACCAGACGTTTACCGACGTGACCACCGGCGCCACCTCGACCTCGACGATCTTCTCGACGATTTGAGTCTCGCCCGGGACCTCGACGATCCTCTCGACCTCCTTGACGACCGTCTCGCCCGCTACCTCAACCTCCTTGATGACTTCGACCGGGACTTCTTTGATGATCTCTTTGGTCTCGCCGCAGGCGGCGAGCACGGCCGCCCCGACTCCACCCAGCGCGCCAACCTGCAGTAGCCGGCGACGGCTGTCGGCCATCTTGTCGGCGAGGACTAGGCCCCGGCGGCCAGCCCGGGCCACTCGCTTTCCGGGAAGGCGCGCAGCGTCTCGGTTGCGCCGCCGAGCATCCGCGATTTCATCGCCGCCCGGGCGGCCGACTCGTCATCCGGGAACTCCACGATCGAGGCAAAGTCGTACTGCCCCATCGTCATGTAAATCCCGACGACCTTGCCGCCGTACGACTCGATCATCTTGCGCGCCTCCGGCGCACCGCCCGCGATCGCTTCCTCAATCGGCTCGGCGTCCACTCCCGATCCCTCGCTACCCATCTTCATCAACATCAGATACGTGCCCATCTCGGTACCTCCCGTACGACTGGCCTGATCCAGACCCCCAGTGTAGTTCCTCGCCCGGACCGCCCGGCCATCCGAATGTCACCGCCGCCTTGGGCGGGTCGCCGCCCGCGCCGTAAGATGGCCGGACAACGTCCGCCCCGAGTTCCGGCCCGGCGCCCTCGCCACTCGCCAGACTCGAACCACAGCCAGCGCCAGTCGCCGGCGGCTCAGCACCGCCCCGCCGGCCCGCCCCGGGAGAGCCGCCCATGTCCGCCGAACTCGACAACCAGGCCGTCAACACCCTTCGATTCCTCGCCATCGATGCCATCGAGGAGGCGCAGTCCGGCCACCCCGGGCTGCCGCTCGGCGCCGCGCCCACCGCCTACACCCTCTACGACCGCGTGCTGGGCTTCAATCCCGCCGATCCCGACTGGTTCAATCGCGACCGTTTCGTGCTCTCGGCCGGGCATGGCTCCTCGCTGCTTTATGCCCTGCTGTACGTTTTCGGCTACGACCTGCCGCTTGATGAGATCAAGAACTTCCGCCAGTGGGGCAGCCGGACCCCGGGCCACCCCGAGTATGGCGACACCCCCGGCGTCGAGACCACCACCGGCCCGCTCGGCCAGGGCCTCGCCACCGCGGCCGGCATGGCCATGGGCGAGCACTTCCTGGCCGCGCGCTACAACCGCCCTGACTTCCTGGTCATCGACCACCACACCTACGTCCTCTGCGGCGACGGCGACCTCATGGAGGGCATCAGCTACGAGGCCGCCTCGCTGGCTGGCCACCTGGGACTCGGCAAACTGATCGTGCTCTACGACGACAACTCGATCTCGCTCGAAGGCGATCTCGATCTGGCCTTCAGCGAAGACATCGACCTGCGGTTCAAGTCCTGCGCTTGGCAGGTGCTGCACGTCGCCGACGCCAACGACCTGGACACCGTCGAAGCGGCTATCCAGGTCGCTATCGGCGACCCGCGGCCCTCGCTGATCCGGGTCAAATCGCACATCGGCTACGGCAGTTTCAAGCAGGACCACCATACCGCCCACGGCGAAGCGCTCGGCGCCCCCGGCGTCCAGGACACCAAGGAAAAGCTCGGCTGGCCGGTTGAGCCCACCTTCCATGTCCCCGGCGACGTCATCGCCCACTGCCGCGCGGCCGGCGACCGGGGAGCCGCCGCCCAGAGCGCCTGGGAGGCGCTCTTCGCCGGCTACCACGCGGCCCATCCGGAGGCCGCCGCCGAACTCGAGCGCGCCATCGCCGGCGAGCTGCCGGACGGTTGGGACGCCGACTTCCCGGCGTTCGGGGGCGACAGCGAAGTCTCGCTGCGCGACGCCTCCGGGGCCACTGCCAACGCACTGGTCGCCCACCACCCCACGTTCTTCGGCGGCGCGGCCGACGTCGGGCCTTCGACGAAGACATATCTTGAGGGCGAAGCCGACTTCGTCGTCGGCGCCGACGACGGACCCAACGTGCGCTTCGGGGTCCGCGAGCACGCCATGGGCGCGATGTGCAACGGGCTTTCGCTGCACGGCGGTATCCTGCCGTTCGCCGGCACCTTCCTGGTCTTCGCCGACTACGTAAAACCGGCTATGCGCCTCTCGGCGCTGATGGGCCAGAAGGTCATCTACATCTTCACCCACGACAGCATCGCGATGGGCGAAGACGGGCCCACCCACCAGGCCATCGAGCAGCTCGCCAGCCTCCGCGCCACCCCCGGGCTTGAGGTCTACCGACCGGCCGACGCCAACGAAACCGTCGCCTGCTGGCGCACCTTCCTGCAGCGGCCCGGCCCGGTGGCAATCGCGCTCGGCAAGTGGAATATCCCGGTGTTCGATCCCGACGTGTATCCCATCGCCGCCGGCGTGCCGCGCGGCGGCTACGTCCTGGCCGCCGACGGCGACCCGGACGTGGTGCTCATGGCCACCGGCGCCGAGGTCCACCACGCGGTCGGGGCCCGCGACCTGCTGGCCGAGCAGGGCGTCAACGCCAGCGTCGTCTCGCTGCCCTGCTGGGAAGTCTTCGACGAGCAGGACCAGGCCTACCGCGACTCGGTGCTGCCGCCGGGCGTGCCCAGGGTCGGCATCGAGGCGGCGGCCTCGCTGGGCTGGCACAAGTACGTCGGCGCCGACGGCGTGCTGATCACGCTGGACCGCTTCGGCGCGTCGGCCCCGATGCCGGTGGTGCTGGAGAAGCTGGGCTACAGCCCGGTCAACGTTGCCGCCACGGCGCTCAAGCTCCTGGGCAAGTAGCCCCGGCGGCGGGGCCTTCCACCCACCGGCCCACCCCACCCGCCTTATATATAGAGAACAAAAGGACCGCCGATCGGGCTGGCCGCGCTACGGGAAGAT
>JASLPR010000067.1 GCA_030744875.1 Chloroflexota bacterium | reverse complement strand
GCCCGGCCCCGCTCCACCGTCCGCTACGAACGACTGCCTGCCTCGGGTCGGTCGCCACCCCGCACAGGCTGCACCTGCGCGGGGGACGAATCAACGCCAGAAAGGCCTCCGCGAACCGAGAAAACCTGTCCAAACCTAGTGAAAGAAGACCCCGGCATCGATCAGGATGGTCTGCCCGGTAATGGTGTCGGTGCGGGCGAAGCCCACCGCTTGGTCGGCCACATCCGACTTGCTGGCCGCCCGTTTCAGGAGGGCGTTCTGCCGTGACTGCTCCGCGAACTCCGGGTCCAGGTTGGCCGTCATCCGCGTCTCCTCCAGCATCCCCGGCGCAATGCAGTTCACCAGCACCTCGGGCGCCAGCGCTACCGCCAGGCAGCGGGTCAGGTGAATCAACCCGGCCTTCGACACCGCGTAAGCGATCGAGCTACCCCCGGGGCGCAGTCCGGCGCCCGAGGAGATATTGATGATCCGTCCCTGACCGTCCGCCTTCATGCTCTTCGCCACCGCCTTCGCGCACAGGAACGGCCCGGTCAGGTTCATGCGGATGATCTCGTCCCAGATGTCCAGGGTCAGCGCGTCCAAGTCGGAGAACGGGATCCACATGTTCACCGCCGCGTTGTTCACCAGCACGTCGATTGAGTCGAACTCCCGCTCCGTGCGCTCCACCATGCCGGCGATACCCTCCGGCGTGCTCAGGTCGGCCGCGATCGGCACTACCGTGACCCCCAGCGCCCGCAATTCCTCTGCCCGCGCGTTGGCCTTGTCGTGGGATTCCCGGTAGACCAGCGCGATATTCGCCCCCGCCTCCGCAAACTTCCGCGCCAGCCGCCCCCCCAGCCCACCGGTGCCGCCGGTGACAATCGCCGTCCGGCCCTTGATGTCCATCAGTCGCCCTCCTTGTCCACGGGCTCCCGCGGGGGGAATTCAAACGCCAACCCGTCGATCACCTGCAAGTTCGGCAGTTTGCGCAGCGCCTCCGGCGACAGCTTCAGCTTCGAGTCCCGCCCGCCGCTACCCACGATTATCCAATCCAGCGCCATCACCCGGGCGTCCACATAGAGCGGAATCTCCGTCGGCAGCGCAAATGGCGTAACCCCGCCCACTCGCATCCCGGTCAGCTCGGCCATGTCCTCCGCCGAGGCGAACGAGACCCGCTTCACTCCCATCAACTTCCGCACGGTCTTGTTCACGTCCACCCGCATCGTCGCCAGCGCCAGGCAGGCGCTGTACTGTTTCGCACCGCGTTTCGAGGCGATCACGATCGCGTTGGCCGACTTCTCCAGCGGATAGTCGTACTTCTCACAGAACGCCGCCGTGTCGGCGTACTCCGCGTCGATCTCGATCAGTTCGTAGTCCACTCCCAGCGCGGCCAGCGTATCCAGCACCGCCTGCTCCGGGTTTTCGGCTGAGCTCATCCTGCCGCCACTTCTCTGGGGGTCGATCCGTTAGCCCGCCGATCTTACCGCCCCACTCCGGGTTATCGCGCCGCCAGTGCCGCCCCGGCCTCCAGCACCTCCGCATCCGAGAATTCGACCCGTCCCTCCCAGGCTTCGCCCGGGTAGACCAACGCCCGCAGGTTGTAGCCGATTAGCGCCACCTGCGCCTTCTCCGCCGCCTCGGGATGGAACTCCAGCACCCCGGCCTGGAAGTACTGCCGGATGAACCCCGGCGTCGCCCCGGGCAGCATCACCGTCCCCGGTGCCCCGGTATCCGGCCGCGCGTCCGTCTTCGCCACCCCCAGGCTCAGCTCCCCGCCCAGCCACTGGAAGAAATCCAGGAAACCGGTCTCGGTACCATCCACCGCCTGGTTCGACACCTTGTGCCCCCACGGGCCCGAGGCCACACCTTCATTCGGGTTCAGGATCCCAGCCTCGATGCCCTGGTCGGGCGCGCCGTTGCGCCCGCCACCGATCAGGTCCCAGCCCAGCCGCCGCTCGATTGCGTGGATGCCCAGGTCCTCGCGCCGGTGCCAGTCCACCGCCCCCCGCTGGTAGTACTGCACGAAGTTGCCCTGGGTCTCTTCGAAGACCTCCGACAGCGGATAGCCCCACCGCGCCAGGCCGCCGGTGAGGTTGTAGTACTGCAGAAAACCCGCCTCCGCCGGCCCGTCTTCCCGCATAATCCGCAGGTCCACAATATTATGCGTCGTCTCCGCCACATGGATCGCCGCCGTCACCGCGACGGGCCCCACCGAGCTGCCCGCGGCCAGGTCCGGGTCCGGGGCGACCTCCGCCGGCGGCAGCGCCGCGAACACCGGTATCGTGCTATTCAGCTGGTCCGCCACGTGCAGCCGTCCCGCCGGACCGATCGCGATTCCCTTCGGATTCTGGAATTCGTTGAAGCGGAACCCGCGCCGGCCCCATCCGTCCAGGTGACCTCCTTCCGGAGTGAACACCTGGATTCGATGGTTGTCCGAATCGCTCACGTACACCCGCCCGCTCCCGTCCACCGCCATCCCCCGCGGGCTCACGAACTGCCCCGCGCCACGTCCGGTAAAACCCCACTTGCGCACGAAGCCGCCCGCCGAGTTGAACACCTGGATCTGGTCGTGAAAAGTATCCGCCACGTAGACTCCACCCGCCGGCGACACCGCCACCCCACCCGGGTTTCGCAGCCCCCCCACCCCACGGCCCGCCTGGCCAAAGGCGAACAGGTGGGTCCCGGCCGTGTCCAGGACCTTGATCCGGCTGTTAAATGTGTCCGCCACGTACAATCGCCCGGCCCCGTCCAGCGCCACCGACTTTGGCGTGTCGAACTGGTTTACCCCACCCCCCCGGCCACCTCCATAGGCCGCCAGGAACGCACCTCCGGCGTCAAAGACCTGGATCCGGTCGTTCAGCGTATCCGCCACGTACACCCGTCCGTTCGGTCCCACCGACACATCCCGCGGATAGCGCAGCGCCCCGAACGAACTGCCAAACCCCCCCCACGCCGTCACGTAGCCGCCGGTCGCGGTGTACTTCCGGATCAGGTGATTTTCGGTATCCGCTACGTAGATATTCCCGGCCGCGTCGACCCCCACCCCGCGCGGTTTCTTGAACCCCTGCAGCTGCAGCGCCAGAGCCGGCAACGCCGCCAGCGCCGACCGCACCGGTCGCGCCAGCGTGGCCAGGGTCGGGATCAGCGCCGCTGCCTTCAGGAACCGGCGCCTTCCCGGGCCTCGCCGGCTCACTGCTCGCCTGGCGGCATCGGGCAGTAGATCGACGTCCCGCCCTCCTTGTCCGACACCGATTCCAGCAGCGCCGTGTCGATGTACTCCTGGATCGCCGCCCGGTCGGGCTTAAACAGCTGCGATCCGTCCGTGCCGACGATCGCCTCCACCAGGCCCTCCTCCTGGTTGATCAGGTACGAATGGATGCGCGACCGCGGAATGCCCACCGCCACCTCCGCGAACGACGGCACGTTGGTGATCGGGAAATCGGTCTGGAACCAGCCCCCGAGGCCCAGGATCAACTGCGGCAGCCGCGGGATGATATCCAGCGAGATCGCCTTCGAGCGTAGCTGCCGAATCACCTGCTGCTGCCGGCAGATACGCGCGAAATCACCCCCGGAGTCGAACTTGCGCGAGCGTACGAACAGCAGCGCCTCGCGGCCGGAAAGTTGGTTCCAGCCCGGGTCCAGCTTCAGCCGGATTTGTTCCCGCGTCTCCAGGAACTCAAAAAGCTCGTCAAACTCCCGCTCCACCCACAGGTCGATCCCGCCCACCAGGTCAATCGCGTCGGCGAAGCCGTTGAAGTTGACCGCCGCATAAAAGTCCACCGGTATCCCCATCAGTACCGACACCTCGGCCTTCAGGGCATCGAAACTGCGGTTGTAGGCCACCGTATTTATCCGGTCCGCCCACGTCTCGCAGGCGCCCACGCAAAGATGCCGCGGCAGCGAGATCAGCATCATCGACTCCGACGCCGGGTCGATGCTGGCCAGCATGATCACGTCGGTGTTGCCCTGCAACTGGTCCTGCTTGTCGATCCCCAGCAGCAGGATGTTGATTCGCCCCGCGGTGGGCCAGTCCGGCACCAGCGCCAGGAACGCCTCGCGGGCGCTGCGCTTCAGCCAGTTCAGGAACCCTTCCTCGGTCTCCGGGGTCGGCGTCGGGATGGGAGTCGGGATCGGCAGCGGGGTCGCGGTCGGCGCCGTCGTCGGCAGCGGGATGCCGGTCGGCGGGTCGGCTTCCGGTATCGGCGTCGGGCTGGCTCCGGCAATCGCCGCAACCGGGCTCGCCGCGTCCACCGCGACCGCCGTCGCCATCGGTCGCGCGGCCGGGTCGTTCGTTGCGGCGGCCCGCGCCGGGACCGTCGGGGCCGCCGTCGCCACCACCACCGGCGCCGCTTCGTTGGAACAGGCCGCCACGAACGTCAGCAGCGCCACGCCCAGCGTCAGCGCCGCGATCATCGGACGTTTCAGATCCAGCAAGCCGGTCGCTCCGGTCGGGGAGTGGGCGGGCGGCGCGATAGGTCCGGCGCCCGGTGATACCACATCTGAGGCAACGCTCGGATCATAGCCGTTGTAATGGTGGTGAAGGTGTGAACCCGGCGACGGCCCCCCCGTCCCGCCCCGCCGGATCTAATCCTTTTCGGGCAATCCCCGGCCCCGGGAAATGGGCCGGGCGGCCTACTCGTGAACCGTCCCCCCGGTCGATGTGTCCGGGCCGGTCCGGGCGGACACTATCCGGGAAGTAGACGGAAATCGCGACCGGGCCGCCACCAGCGCCACCGGTCGCGGAAGCAACGAAAGCGAGTAAAGAAACGGCAATAGCTGAAAACCACCCCCGGCGTGGATTCGGGAAGTTCATTCCCGGCGCCCTCATCGTCCTGGTCGGCGGCCTGCTGCTGACTAACTCCCTCGGCTTCGTCGACCGCGGGTTCTGGAACACCCTCTGGAACCTCTGGCCCCTGAGCATCGTGGCCCTCGGGGTCTCCCTGGTGCTTCGTCGCAGCCGCCCGGAGATCGCCGGACTGGCCGGGGCCGGCGTCATCGTCACCGACCAGCGCGACCTGCCCGCCTTCCACGAGGTTCAGATCGAAGGTCCCACCGATGTCGAAATCACCATCGGCGGCGCCCAGTCCACAGTGCTGACCGTTGACGACAACATCCGGGATCACATCGTGACCGAAGTCCACGGCGGCGAGCTGCGCATCTGGACTGACGCCCGTTCGCTCACCTCCGGCGGAATCCTGCGGATCACCGTCCCCGAACTCGACGGCGTCGAGATTCGCGGCTCCGGCGACGCGATCGTCAGCGGCCTCGACGGCGGTTCCTTCGACTCGCGCATCCTGGGTTCTGGCGACATCCGCCTGGCCGGCACGGTCTCCACCCACGATCTGCAGATTCTTGGCAGCGGCGAAATCGACGCCGCCGACCTGAGCGCCGGCCACGTCGGCGCCAACATCGCCGGCAGCGGCAGCGTCCGGGTCGACGTGCTCGACTCCCTGGACATCAAGATCGTCGGCAGCGGCGACCTCGAATACTCGGGAGACCCTGACGTTGACCGCATCGTCATCGGCTCCGGCTCCGTGCGCCACGTGCGTTAGTCGATCCACCGGGAGCGTCCCATTTCCATCCCGGCGCCGCCGCCCGCCAGCTCCCGGCGGCCGGGGTCCTCGTCATTGCCGGCCCGGATCTTAGAATGCTCCCGCGCCATTTCCCTCCGAAACGGACCCACCCTGACCGCCGCAACCGATCCCCACCGGCCCCGTTACCACTTCACCCCACCCTCCGGTTGGATGAACGACCCCAATGGCCTCATCCAATGGCGGGGCCGCTATCACCTCTTCTATCAGCACAACCCGGCCGGGGCGTTCTGGGGTGACATCCACTGGGGCCACGCTGTCAGCGACGACCTGTTGCGCTGGGAGCACCTGCCGATCGCCATGGCGCCCGATCCCGACGGACCCGACGCCGGCGGCTGTTTCTCCGGCTGCGCCGTGGTTGACGACGGCGTGGTGAAGTTCGTCTACACCGGTGTCGATCCCCAGGTCTGCTGCCTGGCTGCCGGCGATCCCGATCTACTGACCTGGACCAAACACCCCGGCAATCCGGTCATCGCCGGCCCGCCGGAGGACCTCGGCGCACCCGGCTTTCGCGACCACTCCGTCTGGCGCGAGGACGGACACTGGCACCAGGTCATCGGCTCGGGCATCGCCGATCGGGGCGGCGCCGCATTGCACTACCGCTCCCCCGACCTCATCGACTGGGAGTACCTGGGGCCGCTGCTGTCCGGCGATCGCGCCGAATCCGGCGAGATGTGGGAATGCCCGGATTTCTTCCCGCTCGGCGACCGCCACGCGCTGGTCCTATCGGTGCTTCCTGAAAAGCGCGTCCATTACTTCGCCGGCGCCTACCACGAGGGTCGCTTCAGCCCGGATCGCTACTCGCGGCTCGACCTCGGCGCCGAGTTCTACGCTCCCCAGACCTTGGTCGACGACGCCGGCCGCCGGCTGATGTGGGGCTGGCTGCGCGAGGGCCGCACCGTCGATGCGCAGATCGCCGCCGACTGGTCCGGGGCGATGTCGGTACCGCGGATCCTGGCGATGACCGCCGACGGCCGCCTGACCGCCCATCCCGTCCCCGAGATCGACGCCCTGCGCGGCCGGCACGAGCGTTTCGAAGACCAGGCCCTACCCCCGGACGAGGATCTGCGCCTCCCCGGCGTTGAAGGCGACTGCCTGGACCTGCGAGTCGAAATCGACCCCGGCGGGGCCACCGAGGTCGGCCTGCGGGTCCGCTGCGCGCCCGACGGTTCCGAAGAAACCACTATCACCTACACGGTCACCGGCGGCGCGCTGTCCATCGACCGCCGCCGATCCAGCCTCGACGCCACCGTCGAGCGCGACCTGGAAAGTGGCTCCACCGGCCTCCCTGGCGGCACCCCCCTGGTCCAGCGCGTCCTTATTGACCGGTCCGTCCTTGAGATCTTCCCCGAAGGCGGCGCCCCGGCCGGAACCCGCCTCTACCCGACCCGCGCCGACAGCCTCGGCATCAGCTTCTTCGCTCGCGGCGCCCCGGCGTGCCTCACCCGCCTCGACTGCTGGCAAATGAACTCCCCACCCGTAGCCTGATCCCCACCCTCATTCCTCGGTCGCGAACACCTGGCGGTAGGCCACCGCCTCCGGGTCCAGCTGGATATCCCCCGGCCGCACCGGCCGGCCGAGGCGCGTCCCCTCCAGAGTCCGGCAACGGCTCAGCGCGACATACGCCTGCCCGTGGGCAAACGTCCCGCGACCGAAATCGATGAACACCCGATCGAAGGTCTGCCCCTGCGCCTTGTGGATCGTCAGCGCCCAGGCCAGCCGGATCGGGTACTGCACAAACGCGCCAACCACCTTCTGCTCGATCCGCTGGTTACCGGCGTCGTAGCGGTAATCCACCTTCTCCCACTCGCCGCGCTTCAACTCGTGCTCGCCGCTATCCGTCGTAATCCACACCGCGTCCTGGCTCAGCTTTGCGATCTCCCCCAGCGTCCCGTTCACCCAACGCCCCAACGAGTCGTTCTTAAGGGTCATCACCCGCGCCCCCACCCGCAGCCGCAGCCGCTCGTCGGTCGGTAACGCGCGATCGCCGAACCGCCCGGTCAGCTTGGCCTGGAACTCATGTTCCGGCCCTTCCAGCGCCCCCAGCATCGCCTGGTTGATGCGATCCGCCGCCACGTTGGTCGGCGTCAGGGTCACGTAGCCGTCGCGGTCGGCCGGCGCCTGCTCCTCGCGGACCTGCGCATTCAGATCGACCAGCGTGTGGTCCTCCAGGCGGTCGTTGCGAATCGCGTCCAGGATCGTGATGAAGTGCTGGTCGCGGTGCCGGTAGCGTTCCTTGAGTTCGACCAGCAAAGGCCGCGCCCGCTTGAGCCCCGGCGCGTCGAAGAAGTAGACCCCGCCGTAGCGCCGTTCCAGGTACTCCCGCACCCCCTCGTCCACCACCGGCGGGAGTTGATGGGGGTCGCCGAACATCACCACCTGCGCGCCGCCAAACGGTTGTTCGTTGCCGCGATTGATCCGCAGCGCCCGGTCGATCCCGTCCATCACGTCCACCCGCACCATCGAGACCTCGTCGATCACCAGCGTCTCCAGGCGGCGATAGAGGTTGCGGTTGCGCCCCGGCTTGATGTCGTCCGGCTCCACCAGTCGCGGCGGGAATCGAAAGAACGAATGGATCGTCTGCCCGCCCACGTTCACGGCCGCGATGCCGGTGGGCGCCACCACCACCACCTGCCGCTCGGTTTTCTCGCGGAAGTACTGCAACAGCGTCGACTTTCCGGTCCCCGCCACCCCGGTCACAAACGCCGAACGGCCCTCGCGCTCGATCACGTCCAGGGCGTGGCGAAGGTCCGGTCCGATCTCGATATCGGGCATGACCGCCCGTTCCACCCGGGGCTCCGCGTCCGGCTTCTTCGTCGCCGACCTACCGGCCGCCGCCCGCCTGCGTCTTCGCCGCCGACCGCGACCGGCAAACCGCATTCCGCAAATCCCGAGGGTGCGCGGTCGTCACTCGACGGCCGGTGACGCGAATTCTAGCCCGTGACACGGTTCAGACCACCACCCCCGCCCTGCTTCCGGCCAGTTCTCTAGGGGTCCATCCCGCCCAGGCGGCACAGTTCCTCGTAGCTCGCCAGGAACGCCTCGCAGACATCCGGGGACAGCAGTTCGCCGCTTTCGAACGGCAGCTTCTTGCGGGCCACTCCCGGCGGCGGCGAATCCCGGTACGGACGCCATGAAGTGATCGCGTCGAAAGCGTCCACCACCGTCATTATCCGCGCGCCCACGTAGATCTCATCATCCGTCAGTCCCTCGGGGTAGCCCCCGCCCCAGTACGCCTCGTGGTACTCCAGCGGCACCCGCCACGCGGTGTCCAGGAACTCAATCCCTTCCAGCAGCGACCAGCCGGTCTTGGAGTGATCCCGCACCACCACCCACTCGTCCGGGTCCAGCCGGGACGGCTTCTTCAGGATCGAGTCCGGAACCATCAACTTGCCGATGTCGTGCAGGTACACCCCGCGCGCGATGTGGGAGATTTCTTCTTCCGAAAGCCCCGTCTCTTTTGCGATCACCCGCGCGTAGGTCACGCAGCGCTCCGAGTGGTCCTCGGCGCCGACTTCGCGGTGGTCCAGCGCGACGATGACACTCCGCAGGGTCTCGTCGAAAATGGTCTGCACCCGCGCCAGCATCGCGATCCGTTCCTGGGGCGAGCCCTCCATCTCTTGGGCGATGGCGAGGTCGAACTCCTCGCTGAGCATGGAGGCCTTGATGGTGGCTTCGCTGAGTTCCTTGAACTGCCCGGTCTCGATGTTGCCTTCGACTGACTGGGCCTGGATCAGGCGCGAGAACACTGTGACCAGGCGTTGCGCCTCGTCGCGAATATCCTTCAGGTCCGGGGCCTGCAGGTCTGGAGGCTTTTCAAGGCGCGGCAAATTCGGCGGGCTTATCCCGCTTGCCGAATAGTCTTCCCAGTAGCGCCATTGCCTGTCGATCCTCCCGATGCCCGCTGGTGTCTAGCGATCGCCGACACCGGACAAAACTAGCATCAGATTGCGGAGCCGGCGTCAGAAAATGTGCCCAAATCTGCCCACCCCGGCCCCGGTACCGCCGGCTATTCGCGCGCTCCGGCCGCCTCCAGGAACGGAATGATTTCCGCCGCCAGTCGCTGCGCCTGTTCTTCCGGCGCACCGGGAAGGATCTCGCGCCGGCGATCGCGTTTCGGCGCTTCACTGGTCCCCGCCACTTCCGTCGGCGATCCGGGCAGCCCCACCCATTCCGGGTCCACGTCCAAGTCGCCCAGGCCCCAGATGGTCACCGGCTCCGCGGCCGACCACGCCCGCCGGTCCATGTCCATAAAGCGCGGCTCATTGGCGTGACCCACCACCGACACCAGCGCCGGCAGCAGCGTCGACAGGACCTCGTGCCCGCCACGCACCTCACGCCGCGACCGCAGGTGGCCCGGCTCTTCTTCCAGGCTCAGCGCCGTGGCGTAGGTCACCTGCGCGATGTCCAGCCACTCGGCGATGCCCGGCGGCACCTGCCCGGTCGCGCCATCGGCCGACTCCTCGCCGCAGATGATCAGGTCGTAATCGCCCAGTTTCTTCGCGCCGGCCGCCAGCACGTACGATGTCGCCAGCGTATCGGCCGCGCCGAACGCGCGGTCGCTCAGCAGGTAGGCCGCGTCCGCGCCCATCGCCAGCCCCACCCGCAGGTAGTCCTCGAACAGCGGCGGCCCCATCGCCAGCAGCGTAACCCGGCCGCCGTGGCGGTCTTTGAGCAGGAAGGCCGACTCCAGCGCGTTCATGTCCGTCGGGTTGATCTCCGAGCGCGCCTCGTTGCGCAGGAGCGTCATTGTCTCCGGGTCGATCTGCACTTCTTCCGACTTCGGCACAACCTTCATGCAGACGATGATGTGCAAATCGCTCATTCCATCGCCCCGTTTCCATTTCCCGCCGCGCGCAGCTCTTCCACCAGCGGTGGCAGAACTTCGAACAGGTCTCCCACCACCCCGAAGTCGGCCGCCTCGAAGATAGGCGCCTCGGGGTCCAGGTCGATCGCCACCACCGTGTCCGCCTGGTCGATGCCAACCGTGAACTGCAACGCCCCGCTGATCCCGGCCACGATCGCCAGTTTCGGATGCGTCACGTAGCCGGTCTGCCCGATCTGGCGGTCCGAGGTGGCCCAACCGTTGTCCACCGCCACCCGCGTCACGCCAAGTTCGCCGCCCAGCAGGTCGGCCAGTTCCTGCAGCAGCGCGAAGTCGCCCCGCGTCCCCGCCCCCGCCGCCACGATCACCGGCGCTTGGGTGATGTCGGTCACGTCGGCGGTCACCCGCTCGATCACCGTCGTACGGATGTCCTCGGGCGCGATCTCCGCCTGCACCTCGGTCACCGTGCCTTCGTGTTGCCCGTTGCCCTCCGCCACCGCGAAGACGCCCGGGCGCACCGTCGCCATCTGCGGCCGGTTCTCCCGGCACTTGATGGTCGCCACGATCCCGCCGCCGAAGCCCGCCACCTCCCCCACCAGCAGCAGGCCGGTGTCCGGGTCCAGCGTCAGGTCGGTGCAGTCGGCCGTCAGCCCGGTGCGCAGCCGCACCGCCAGCCGACCCGCCAAGTCGCGGCCGTTGAAGGTGGCGCCCAGCAGCATGATGTCCGGCCGGCCCTCCAGGATCATGCTCGTCGCCACCAGCGTGTGGGCATCGTTGGTGTAGGGGTCCAGCAGTTCGTGTTCCGCCAGCAGCACGATGTCGGCGCCAGCGGCAATAGCCTCGTCAGCCAGGCCGCGCACGCCGTTGCCCAGCAGGAAGCCGGTCAGTGGCGAACCCTGTTCGTCGGCCAGTTCGCGACCCTGGGCCAGCAGTTCCAGCGACACCCCAGCCAGTTCGCCATCCTCGTGCTCCAGGTACACCCACACTCCGGTCGCCACGTCGGGTCCGTAGCGCGAGGGGTTCACTCTCCGGCCCCCGCCAGCGCCATCCCCACCACCTCCGCCAGGTCCATCACCCGCAGGTCCACCTCGTCCACCACCTTGACGCCATCCTCCAGGCACGACGTGCACGCCGGGCAGGCCGTAACCAGCACCTGCGCGCCGGTGGCCTGCGCCTGTTTCACTCTTGGTACCGCGAATCGAACTTCGACCACCGTCTCCATGAACATCCGCCCGCCCCCGCCGCCGCAGCACAGTCCCTGCTCGCGGTTGTCATCCATCTCACGCAGGTCGACCCCGTCGATCGCTTCCAGCACCTGCCGCGGCTCCGCGTAGGTGTCGTGGGTGCGGCCCAAGAAGCACGGGTCCTGGAAGGTCGCCGCGATCCCGGCGATCCCGGGCAGCTCCAGGCGCCCGGCTTCGATTAGGCCCGCCAAGTAGGTCGTGTAGTGCTCGGGCTTGAAATCGCCGTCGGTCGCGTGCTCGGTGGCGAAGATGTCGTAGCAGTGCGGCGACAGCGTCACCATGTGGCCCACTCCGCGCTCGGCGAACAGTTTCGTGTTTGATGCCACGATCTCCGCCAGGTAGGCCTCCTGGCCGACCGCGCTGACCGCCTCGCCGCAGCAGGGCTCGTCCTCGCCCAGCACCCCGAACTCCACCCCGGCCGCCCGCAACACGCCCACAAACGCCCGCGCCACCTTCTGCATCCGCAGGTCGTAGCAGGACGAGCAACCGACGTAGAGCAGGATCTCGTGCTTTTCGGGATCGAAGTCCGGCAGGTCCAGCCCGTCGGCCCAGTCGTAGCGTTGCGAAGGCGGCTGGCCCCAGGGGTTCAGGTCCCAGTGCACGTCCCACATCAGCGAAGGCAGCCCCTCGGGCACCTCCCGCTCCTGCCATGCCCAGTTGCGCAGCGAACGAATCACGCCCGGGATGTCCACGCCGCGCGGGCACAACGACTGGCAATGCCCGCAGGTGGTGCAGAGCCACAGGTCGTCGCCGTCGCGGTCCAGGCCCAGCTGCGCCCGGCGAATCAGCAAGCGCACCGGCAGCGGCTTCTGCCGCACCAGCGCCCACGGGCACACCGCGGTGCAGACGCCGCACTGGAAGCATACCGCCGCCTCGCCGCCGGTGATCTCGACAACCTTTTCCCAGCGCTCGTCGTCCAGCGTAATCGGGGCGTCGTGGACATCTGTGCCCGAGCCGTTGGTCGGAACCGTGCGATCCTCAACCATCATCTCAGACCCCCTCGCCCACCGGGACCGCCCGACCCTTCACAACGTCGTCCATCTCGCCGATCTTGGCCGCGAACTGCTTGCCCTCGGAGGCCGATACCCACTGCAACTGCAGCCGGTCGGCCTCGATCTCGCGCCGCTTCAGCTTGCGATGGATCACGTCGAAGCGCTTCTGGGTCTGCACGTTGGCGTCGATGTAGTGGCAGTCCGAGCCCTGCTCGGTGAGCCGGCAGCCGGTCATCAGCACCGCCCCGGCCTCCTTGTCGAAGGCGTGCATCACGAATTTCTCGGCGATCCGCGCCGAGCACATCGTGCGGATGATCCGCGCCGACGACGGGTACTGCAGCTTCTCGATGCCGGCCTGGTCGGCCCCGGCGTAGGAGCACCAGTTGCAGGCGAACACCACCACCTTCTCCTCGGGTTTCTCGGCCAGCGCCGCGTCCACCTGGGCGAAGATCTGCGCATCAGTGAAGTACGGCATCACGATGGCGTCGAAGTTGCAGACCGCCGAGCAGGCCCCGCAACCCTGGCAGGCCGCCGAGATGAAGTTCATGCTGCCCTCTTTGACGGCGCCAACCAGTTCGATCGCGCCGAACGGGCAGGCCCGCACACAGATGCTGCACACCGTACAGGCGTCTTCGTCGAGTTTCGCGGTGATGGGTTCTTTTTCCATCGTGTCGCGGGCCAGCAATCCGGCCGCCTTTGACGCCGCCGCCAGCGCCTGGGCCACCGACTCGCGCACGTCCTTGGGCCCCTGGGCGGTGCCAGCCATGTAGATTCCCGGCGAGCCGGCCTCGGCCGGACCCAGCTTCGGGTGCCGCTCCAGCAGGAAGCCGTCCTCGCTCTTGGAGATCTTCAATTGCGAGGACACGTCCTCGTCCTGCGGCTCCAGCCCGGCCACCAGCACCAGTTTGTCAGTCGGGATGTTCACCAGCCGGCCCAGCAGTTCGTCGCGCAGCGTCACCATGCCGTCGGCGCGGCTGATGACCTCATGCGGCTCCTTCGCCGGGTCGTAGCGGAAGAACTGCACGCCCTCGCGCATGGCGTCTTCGTACATTTCCTCGGCGTGCCGGCTGAAGGTGCGGATGTCCTTGTAGAGGATGCGCACCCGCATGCCGGCGCGGCGCAGCTTCAGCGCCTGGCCGATCATCGACTCGCAGCAATACCGCGAGCAGCCCATCGGCGCATCGCCGGCCTCCGCGTCGCCGTTGTGGCGCGATCCCACGCAGGCCACGAAGGTCACGGTGTTGGCGTCCACGTCCGCTACCTGCTCGAGTTCCAGGTTCGTGATCACGCTCGGGTCATCGCCATAGCCAAACGTCGCCGGCTCGTGGACCTTCGCCCCCGTCGCCATCACCACTGCCCCGGCGCGGAACTCCTCGCCGTTGTCCAGGCGCACATCAAAGGACCCGATGTGGCCGCCGATCATCTCGATCTCGGCACCGGTGTGCACGTGCACCCCGGCGTCGGCCACCGATTTGATCTGGCCCGCCAGCAGCTCGGCGGCATCCAGCCTGGCCGGCGAAATCTCGTCCAGCGAGCGCAGCATTCCGCCCAGTTCCGGCGCGCGCTCCACCAGGTGGGTTTCGAAGCCGTTTTCCGCCAGGTTGGCCGCCGCGGTCATCCCGGCGATCCCCCCGCCCACC
The DNA here is from genome assembly GCA_030744875.1 of Chloroflexota bacterium. Taxonomy (GTDB): domain Bacteria; phylum Chloroflexota; class UBA11872; order UBA11872; family VXNJ01; genus JASLPR01. The sequence goes on along the minus strand of JASLPR010000067.1, from coordinate 4,302 downwards.
ACCAGCGCCCGCTGCGTCACCGGCTGCATGCTGATGGTCAGCGGCTCCAGCAGGCGCGCCTTCTGCACACCCATCGTGGTCATGTCCAACGCCTTCGCCGTCGCTTCTTCCTCTTCCTGCCGGTGCACCCAGGAATCCTGGTTGCGCAGGTTCACCATCTCCAGAAGGAATGGATTCAGCCCCGCCTTCAGGCAGACCCGGCGGAAGATCGACTCGTGGGTCTTCGGCGAGCACGCCGCCACCACCAGCTTGTTGATTCGCTTTTCGCGGATCTTGCGCGCGATGGCGTCCTGGGTCGACCCGGCGCAGGAGAACATTGACGCCTCCGCGTGGACCACCCCGGGCAGCGTCTTCGCGTATTCCACCACCGCCGGCACGTCGATAACGTTGGCGATGTTGGTGCCGCAGTTGCACACGAACACCCCCACCCGCTCCTCGTCGGTCTCCGGCATCATTTCGCCGAACTCTTCCTCCACCCAGGTGTGCTCGGTCAGATGGGTCAGCGCCAGCGCCGTCGCCGCGCCGGCCTCCGCCACGCTGTCCGGGATGTCCTTCGGGCCGGTCGCGCAACCGGCCGCGTAGACCCCGGCCCGGGTCGTCGCCATCAAGCCGCCGCCGATTTCCACCGACTGCAACGAGCCGTCATCGTCCAGCCCGATCCCCAGCGCCGCGGTCAGCTCGGCCAGCCCCTTCGGCGGTTCCACCGCCGTCGCCAGCACCACCATGTCGGCGTTCAGGTCCTGGATCTTCCCCCGGTCGGTGTCCTCGTAGCGCACCGTCAGGCCCTTGCCGCTGTGCAGCACGCTCGACGGGCGCCCGCGCACGTACACGGCGCCGTCGTCGCGGGTGCGGTCCAAGAAGCCGTCGAAGCCCTTGCCGTAGGCGCGCAGGTCCATGTAGAGGCAGGTCACGTTGTCCACGCCGTGGTCGAGGGCCTGGAAGGCGTGCTTCACCGAGTACATGCAGCAGAAGCGCGAGCAGTACTTGTAGTAACGCTGGTCGCGCGAGCCCACGCAGAGCACAAACAGGATGTGCTCCGGGTGATGCCCGTCGGAAGGCCGCACGATCTCGCCGCCGGTCGGCCCGGCCGAATTCAGCAGGCGCTCGAACTCCAGCGAAGTCAGGATGTCCGGGTGGGTCCCGTAGCCGAATTCGCTCAGCCCCGATGGGTTAAACAGGTCGTAGCCGGTCGCCACGATCACCGACGCCACCTCGCGCTCCAGGTCTTCCTCGGAAGTCTGCAGGAAGTCGATGCACTTGGGCATGCAGGCTTCCACACAGCGCTGGCAGGGCATTAGGTTCGGCGGGTCGTTCAGGCAGCTTTCGATGTCCACCACGTAGGGGCCCGGCACGGCCTGGTCGTAGGGCGTGTAGATCGCCTTCCGCGAGGCCATCCCGACATCGAATTCGTTGATCTTGAGCACCGGGCAGGCCGGCACGCAGTCGTCACAGCGGGTGCACTCCTCGGTGACATACCCGGCCATCCGGTGGATCGTCGCTGTAAACGCCCCCGCCTCCCCGCTCAGCCCGGTCACCTGGGCGTTGGTCAGCACTTCCACGTTCGGGTGATCGTTGACTTCGGAGAGTTTCGGAGCCTCGATACAGATCGAGCAGTCCAGGGTCGGGAAGTTCTTGTCCAGGGCCGCCATCTTGCCGCCGAGCGCCGGCGACTTCTCCACCAGCACCACCCGCGCCCCGGCCTCCGCGGCGTCCAGCGCCGCCTGCACGCCCGCGATGCCACCGCCGATGATCAGGACCCGGTCGCTCATTTCCTCCCCAGTTGTTCGGACCTCTCGATCCCGCGGTCGAACGCCTGCAAGTTGAGTTCCATAAACCGTTCCCGTACCGACGTGCGGATTGATTCCTTCATCGCCTCCGCGCCCACCAGGCCGGTGGCCGCGGTGAAGAATCCCAGCATCACGATGTTCGCCACGATCCGGTTGCCCATCTCTTCGGCCACCGACGTAAACGGCGCCGTCAAGAACCCGTCGTCCTTGCCGTTCAGCGTCACCAGGTCGCTGTCCACCATCACCGTCGCGTCCGGCTTCACCGCCCCACCGTACAACTCGTAGGCCTCTTGCGACAGCAGTGCCAGGCAGTCCGCTTCTTCAAAGAGGTGATAGTTCACCGGGCCGTCGCTGATCACCACCTGCGCCGCGCAGGCCCCGCCCCGCGCCTCCGGGCCGTAAGACTGGCTGAACACCGCTTCCTTGCCGTCGTAAATCGCCGCCGCCTTGCCCAGCACGTAGCCCGACAGGATTATCCCCTGCCCGCCGAATCCGGCCAGTCGCACTCCCCGCTGCATCAGGCGCTCTTAGTCACGCGGCTTCTTCCTCTCGCCGTCCCGCCGAAATACTCCCAGCACGACCGGCGCGTCCGCCCGCAGGTCGATTTCCATGTCGTAGATCGAAGCCTTGTCGTCCACCACGCAGTGGTCGCGGTAATGGCGCATCTCGTCGAGGCCGTCGCCAATCCCGTTCGATTTGCCGTAGCCGATCGGGCAGGGCGAGAGGATTTCGATAAACGTGAAGCCGGGGGTGTTCAGCGCCTGCTGCATGCTGCGTTGCAGTTGCCGGACGTGCAGGGAGGTCCACCGCGCCACGTAGTTGGCCCCCAGCGCCAGCGCCAGCCGCGGCAGGTTGAATGGCCGGTCCGAGACCCCGGCCGGGGTCGTCGGGCTGTTCGACCCGACCGGTGAGGTCGGCCCGTGTTGACCGCCGGTCATGGCGTAGTTGAAGTTGTTCACGCAGAACACGTTGATCGGCGCGTCGCGACGCGCGGCGTGGATAAAGTGATTACCGCCAATCGCGAACAGGTCGCCGTCGCCGCTGATCACCGTCACTTCGAGTTCCGGGTTGTAGATTTTCAGACCGGTCGCGAACGGGATCGGCCGCCCGTGGGTCGTGTGGAACGAGTCCACGTGCACGTAGCCAGCCACCCGCCCGGTGCAGCCGATGCCGCTGACCGTCACGTGGCGATCGCGGTCCACGTCCGACTCCTGCAGCGCCCGCGTATAACTGGTTGTAATCGCCCCCAGCCCGCAGCCCGGGCACCAAATGTGCGGCAGTCGGTCGGCCCGCAGCAGGCTGTCCTCCGGATGCGAAGCGACCACCTTTTCACCAATCATCCGGCCACCTCCTCGATAGCTTCGATAATCGCCCCCGGCGCCAGCAGTTCCCCGCCGGCCAGATTAACTCCGCGCACCGTCTTACTGGTGTGCCGGCTGACTTCGCCCGCCACCTGGCCCAGGTTCAACTCCGGCACCACAAACCCCTTCACCCGCGGGTCCAGTTCCTTGATGCGCTCGCTCATAAACGGCCAGATCGTGATCGGCCGCAGCAACCCGGCCTTGATTCCCCGCGCCCGCGCCTGCTGCACCGCCTCGCGCGCCGAGCGCGACACCGAACCGTACGCCACCACCACCACCTCGGCGTCGTCCACCAGAACCTCTTCGTACTCGATGATCTCGTCGGCATGTTCCAGGATCTTGCGGCTCAGGCGTTGCACCAGTTCGTCGTGGGTATCCGGATCCATCGCCGGGTAGCCGCGCTCGTCGTGGGTCAGCCCGGTCACGTGCATCCGGTAGCCATCGCCGGCCCGCGGCATCGGCGGCACCAGGTCCGGCCCCGGCCGGTATACGGGGTAGTCGTCACGCGGCGGCTCCGTGGGCCGGCGCACCGGTGTGATTTCGATTTCGTCCGTCTCCGGGATCACCACGCCCTCGGTCATATGCCCGACGATCTCGTCCGACAGTACGAACACCGGCGACCGGTAGCGATCGGCGGTGTTGAAGGCCTTAACCGTTAAGTCAAACATCTCCTGGCAGGTCGCCGGGCAGTAGGCCACGATCTGGTAGTCGCCGTGCGAGCCCCATTTGGCCTGCATGATGTCCGACTGCCCCACCAGCGTCGGCAGGCCGGTCGATGGCGAGCCCCGCTGCACGTCCACCACCACACACGGCGTCTCCGTCATTACCCCCAGCCCGATGTTCTCCATCATCAGCGTGAACCCGGGCCCTGAGGTGGCGGTCATCGCCCGCGCGCCCGCCCACGCCCCGCCCAGTACCGCCGCCATGCTGCCCAATTCGTCCTCCATCACGATGAACTTGCCGCCGACTTCCGGAAGTCGCACCGCCAGGCGCTCGGCCACTTCGGTCGACGGCGTAATCGGGTACCCGGCAAAGAAGTCGCAGCCGGCCGCCACCGCGCCCTCGGCGCAGGCCGTGTCTCCGTTCATGAAGTGCTTGCCGGTCAGCACCCGCGGACGCGTTTCCGTCGTCAAATCGCCACCGGCTCAGTCTCT
>JASLPR010000066.1 GCA_030744875.1 Chloroflexota bacterium | reverse complement strand
GCCGCACAGCGCCGGCGCGTCGCCCGCGGCCAGCCGCCGGTCGGCCGCCGCCGCCTGCCCCAGGGCCTCCTCGGCCATCAGCGTCAGGTAAGCTCCCACGTCGGCCTCCACGCTCGCCACCCGTTCCAGCACCGCCGAAGTGAGTTCCACCGAGGTGATCTCGCCGGCTCGTAACGCGTCCGCCGCCGCGTGCGCCATCATGCCCCAGAGCGCCACTAGCGGCGGTCTCCGACCGCTTCTTGTCCAGACCCTGCAAGCGGACCGCCGACCGTCTTCATCACGCCCCCTGTTCCTCCGGCAGCACCGCCGGCACCGCCAGATGGCCGGCCTCCTGCCGCGGCGCGTTGGCTAGCACGTCCGCCGCCGGCAGCGACGGTTCCACCACGTCCTCGCGCAAGACATTGGGCAGCGGTATCACCTGGGCCGTCGGCTCCACGTCGCTCGTGTCCAGCCCTTCCAGTTCCTCGAAATGCGCCAGGATCTGCGCCAGGCTTTCCCCCATCGCCTGCTTCTCGGCATCGCTCAGCGCCAATCGCGCCAGCGTCGCCACATGGTCCACCTGTTTCGGGTCCAGCATCGCGCGCTCCTGGCATCGCCCGACCGGGTCCCGGCAGGCGGCAGCGGATTATATATAGAATCCGTCCCGTCCGACCCGCCCTGACCGGAGACCCATTGCCGCTCCTCGTCGCCGCTCTATCCGCCACCCCATCTCCTGACTCAGTCAGCACCACGGTCGCCCGCATCCTGGAAACAAGCGTAATTTGCCCCTTCTTGTAGCGGCCCTGTCGGCGATCATGGCCCTGTCGATCCTCGGCGACTCCATGCTCTACGCCGTCCTCCCCGCCCACGCCGCGTCGCTGGGCATCCCGGTCGCCGGCGTCGGCGTCATCCTTTCGGTCAACCGCTGGATACGCCTGGCCACCAACTTCGGCGCCGCCGGGGTGTTTCGGCGACTCGGCTCCCGCAGGGGTCTGATCGTCGGCTCGCTGCTGGCCACGGCATCGACGCTCAGCTACGGACTCTTCCCCTATCTGGGCGCGCTGATCCCGTCGCGGATCGCCTGGGGGGCCAGTTTCTCCCTGCTGCGCCTGGGCGCTTACGCCGGAATAATCCAGGAAGGCGCCGATTCCAGCCGCGGCCGGCTCATGGGCCTGCACCAGGCGATCTCCCGCACCGGCAGCCTGATGGCCGTCTTGCTCGGCGGCATCCTTGCCGTAACCATCGGCTTCCGCGCCACCGCCATCGCCTTCGGCCTGGTCGGTTTCCTGGGCCTGGGACTGGTGCTCCGCTTCACCGGCCGCCTGCGCCCCGACCCGCCCGCCGACCCCAACGCCGCCGTCCAACCCCACTTCGACCTAGTCTGGACTCCGTCCAACCGCCTCAACCTGGCCGTCCTGATCGCCGCCTTCATCAGCCCCGGCGCGGCCGTCGCCACCATCGGCCTGCTGCTCTACCGGCGCTACGGCGACTCCCTAGACGTGGGCGGCTTCAGCATCGGCATCGCCGCCGTCGCCGGGGTGTTCGTGGCCACCAAGTTCGCTGCCGACATCATCATCTCGCCGCTATTCGGCGCCGTCTCCGACCGCCTCGGCCGCCGGCCGATCGCCCGGCTGGCCATCACCCTCACCGTCGCCGGCCTGCTGCCCCTGGCCCTACCCCTCCCCTTGCCGCTGCTGGCGCTCGGCGCGATCCTCATTTATGCCGCCGCTGCCGGGCTCTACATCGTCCTCGAGGCCTGGGCCGCCGATCTCGCCGGGGCCGGCGACTGGCGGCTGCTGATGAGCACCTTCGCCACCGCCCGCGACGCCGGCAGCGCCCTGGCGCCGCTACTCGCGTTCGCGCTGGCGGCGGCCATCAGCCTGGCCTGGGTCTACACCGGCTGCGCCGTGCTCGCCGTCACTATCCTTGTCATCCTCCCCCGCACCCCTGCGCCACAATCGCCAAAAGCCTAGAATCCAACCCTGCGTCGCTCATCAACCGCGGAGAAGCACCATGGACGACCTCTCGATCTACGCCGGTTTCCATCCCGCCACCATCAAGCAGGGACTCAGCTTCGAGGAGCGCTCCCACATCACCCATGATGCGGGCTTTAAGCACTCCGCCTTCGACATCACCGGCGCCATCGACTACGACGACAGCCACGGACCCGGCGCCGCCACCGATCTGCTCAAGGAACTCGACATCACGCCGGACGGTTGGGGGGGCGCGCCGTTCATAACCCAGTCCGCCGAGGACTTCGCCGCCGGCCTGCCGGCCTACGAAGACCTCTGCGCCTACGCCGGCGGCTTCGGCCACGGCAACGTCAGCGGCATCATGGTCTTCATGCCCAACCGCTGGCCGATTCCCGAGGACGAAGCCTTCGCCCTCGCCGTCACCAACTTCACGGCCCTGGCCACCGTCTCCGCTAACCACGGCATCAACGTCGCCATCGAGTTCTGCGGGCCCAACCTCATGCCCGACCAGCCGTTCCCGTTCATCACCGGGGTAGAAGGCGCGATGCGGGTCGTCGACGCCGTCGGCAAAGACAACCTCGGCGTCCTGGTCGATAGCTATCACCTCTACTGCGCCGGCGAAGAACCCGAGGTCATCGATCGATTGGCCCACGGCAAGGTCTACGCCGCCCACATCAATGACTCGCCGCCCGGCGACCACACCAACTTCACCGACGCCGAGCGCGTAATGCCCGGCGACGGCATCCTGCCGCTGGTCGACTTTGTGAAGGGACTCGACGCCGCCGGCTACTCCGGAATATTGGCCTGCGAACTTTTCAACCCGGAGATCCGCCTAGGCGACCCGGTAGACGTGGCCCGCGAATCCCGCGAGAAGTCCGACGCCGTCATCGCCGAAGCCCTGGGCTAGGCCAGCCGGCCGCTGGCGTCGGCCGCTAGAAAAAGACAGGCTGTTCGTGCTGTGCCGGCCGCCTAGACCGGGAGATCGCCGTCCAGCTCAGGTTCCGCGTCATCGTCCACGACGCCGGTCGACTCGTCACATACATCGGCCTCCATCCCGGCCGATCCACCGGCCGTGTCATCTCGTAGCGTCGATGGCTCCTCGTCGGCCGGTTGATTGCCCGCGCGACCCGCGCCCGGCCCGGCCGTCGCTCCCGCCTCACCCGACCCCGATCCGGAGACCTCGGTAAATACGTCGAAGAAACCCGGGGCATCTTCCCCCTCGGCAGTCGCCGCGTCGCCGGCCACCGCTGAATCGGCGGTAGCGATGACATCCACCGTCTCATTGCCTTCCACCCCGGCTCCCGGCCGAACATCCGGTAGCAGTTCGTGAACACCCGGCCCGCTTCCAGCGACCCTCAAATCCACATCCTCATCGCCTTCGACCCCGGATTCCAGCCTCCCGCCGGGTCACACCCGCCCAGCGCCACCGACAGCAGAAGCAGCAGTCCCCCCACGCCTACCCGTCGCCACCGGCCCAACCCCGCCCCCCTAGTCGTGGCGCCCCGACTTTCGGTCCTTTGCCGGCCAGTTCAAGAAGATCTCCTGGAGTAATCCACCGCGCCCTCAGGCTACCCCAATTCGCCCCGCGAGTCGGGGAAGGCCGTGGCCCGGCCTGCGGGCAGGGCGGGATCAGCCGGACCGGTAGAACTTCGGCCTCTCGGGCATATCGATCTCGACCCTTCCGGCACCGTGCAGAGACTGGACGCACGCCGTCGAGACCATCGTCGCCGCCAGGCCGTCCCAAGCGCTCGGTTCGATCACCCGCCCGGCCGCCACCCCGTCCACCCACTCCTGCAATTCCCGGTCGTAGGCCAGGGCGAAGCGCTCCAGGAAGCCCGGCGTGATCGGTCCGGCGCGGGCGCCTTCCTGGCGAATCACCACCGGAGTCGGCTCGCCCAGCGACAGCGTTCCGGTCTCCGCCACCAGTTCGCAGCGCACGTCGTAGGCATAGCCGCAATTCATGAACACCTCCACATCGATCACGGCGCCGCCGGCGGTCTCCATGATCAGGAACTGCGGATCCTGCAGGCCCGGCGTGCCGGCGGTCGTGGGCGTCGGCCGCATCACCCGCACCGCCGCCATCTCCTGTCCGAAAAGCCACCGGCAGACATCGATCTCGTGCACCGCCGAGTCGGTCATGAACTGATCTTCAGTAAAGCCATAGGGCGGCGCGGTGGCGTTGCGATGCACGCAGTGGGCCATGAGTGGCGCGCCGACGGTACCGGCGTCCAGCTCCGCCTTCATCGCCCGGTAGCCGGCGTCGAACCGCCGGGTGAATCCCACCGTGATGCGCCGGCGGCCGTGGGCAACTTCGGCATCCACGATGCGCCGGCAATCTTCCACCGACTCGGCCATCGGCTTCTCGCAGAAGACGTCCTTGTCCGCTTCCAGCGCCGCCACCACGTCTTTGGCGTGAAACCTGCCCCAGGTCACCACTACCACCGCCTGCACCGCCGGATCGACGATCAATTCCTGCCCGTCCCCGTACGCCCGCACGTCACTCGAACCCGCCGCCAGCGCCTGCGCCCGGGCCAGGTCCACATCGGCGACGGCCACCACCCGCGCGCCGGCGACCCGTTCGGTCAGCCGATCGAAGTGATCCGCCCCCATCGCCCCGACCCCGATGATTCCGACCTGCACGGTCACCGGGCACCTCCATCCGGTGGACAACTCGCCACCGCATCATTGGCCGCCCGTATCGGGCGAGTCAACCCGCGCCTCCGGCAGCCCGACCTGTACTCCGGTTGGGATCTATCCCGCCCGGGGCCGGCCCGCACCCGCTGGAAGAACCAAACGGGCTGTGCCTGCTGTGCCTACCGCTCGCCCGTTCTCCACCCGCATCCGCTGGTTGGGGCCAGACACCCCCTGTCTACTAGCGCGGCTGGACTGTCAACCGCCCCAGTTCCACTTCTTCCGCTTCATGATCATCGGCGTCATCGTCATGGTCGTCATCATGGTCGTCCGCGTCCTCATCATGGTCGTCGGCGTTCTCGTCATGGTCGTCGGCGATCGCATGTACCGTAAAGGGAAAGCTCCCGGTTGCCTCCGCCGTCAGCTCGATCCGACCCGGCGCGCCCGACCCGGCCTCCACCTCGATGTCGTAGCCGTGCAGGTGAAACAGCACCGGCTCGTTGGCGGCGATCACGATCGTCACCGGGTCGTCCTGGTTCACTGCCAGCATCGCCTCGCCCCCGGCCAGCACGCCGTCGGCGATCTCCAGATCGAAGCTCCGCTCCACCGGCCCGCTCCCACAGCCGGCCAGCCACACTGCCCCCAGCACCCCCAGCGCGAATCCCAGCCATTTACGTCGCATAGTTCCCCATTTGTCCTTCGTGGTTCGTCCACCGGCATTGCCGACAACTGTAACGAACCGCGATTCCAGCCGTTGGCGCAATTCCGGCCGACCACCGTCCCGCAGCGGCGATCGAACCCGGGGGTTATTCGTCGAAGAAGTCCGGCGGCGAACGGCGCTCACGCAGCCCGCGGTAGTAGCGCCGCAGCAGGAACGTCGGCACCGCCAGCGTCACCAGCGCGATCAGCGCAAACGCCAGCAGCATCCCGGCCAGCGACCCCTGCTTCGTCAGTGGCACTTCAAACTCCACGGCCGCCGTCCCGGGAGCGCCATCCAGCGTGATGGTGAACGTCCAAAGGCCAGCCGGTTCCACCACCAGGTCCACACCAAACTCCTTCGCCGCCACCCGCCGCGCCGTCAGCGGGGCCACCGGCGCCGGCGGCTCGAGCCAGCCCTCGCCCTCCGGCCGCGCCGCCACGGTCACCGCCAGGTCGGTCACCGCCGCCCCGCTGCCCATCTCCGAAGCGAACACCGCCACATGCACGATCCCGGTGTAGGGCGCCAGGTCGACCTGGACGAAATACGGCCCCGCCGAATCCGAATAGTACGTCCGCGCGTCGGGGTGGGCGCCGTTGGCGCTGGCCGGTCGGCTCGCCAGCGCCGGAACCCCCAGCAGCACCAACAGTAGCAGCAGCCCGCGCCGCGCCGCCGTCATGCCCCCCGCGTATGTGTGCATGCGGCTGAATCCAGTTCTTTGTGCCATCGGTACGTCCCGGCCCGAGTGTGGATCAAAACCATCCGCCGGCCAACTCCCCGGAGCGATCTGATGGTCTTTCGCCGGCATCGGGGCCGCGGCTTATGGCCAACCCGCGCCCGCTGCTAGAACAAAACAGCCTGCGGCTGCGTTGCCCGACCTGCGTACATGCTGGGATCCCGCCGGCCTCTCCCCTACGTGCATTCGCTGCTAGAACAAAGCAGGCTGCACCTGGGCCGGCTAGTCCTCGATCGTAAAGATCTCGTAGACGATCGCGAAACCGCCGGGCAGCCCGCCGTCGGAACCCATCGTGTAATCGGCCGTGAGCACGCCGTCCGACCACGTGCCCTCAAGCGTCACCGCGATGTCAGGAAATCCGGCCACCACCCCTACGCTGGCGATCTCGAAGCTGACATCCGCGGCGATGTCGCCGGAGACGTTCACCCAGGGCGCTTCGCCCTCGATCGAAATGCTACCCTCGTACACGTCCAGATCGAACAGATCGCGGAGCAGGACGTAGAAGCCGTGCTAACCCGGATCGAGCTTGATACTCGAACCCACCGTGATCCGCGTCGCTGGCACTACCGATCCCGAAATCGCCACGTGGACCGTGCCCCAGGGGCGATTCGTGCCGCCATCGCGGAACGAGTACGTACCGTCCGCGTTCTTGCGCAGTTCGCCGGTCTTCTCGGCCGTGTCACCCCGGCTGTCGTCGCCCTGGTACTCGTCGTCGCGGAACTTGATAAACCACTTCCCGCCCGACTGGTACATCCCGGTGACACACACGGTGTGCCCGCCGTAGTGCATTTCCACGTCCTTCGTCGGCAGTTCCCGCAGCAGCCATTCCACCAGATCCACGCCCGTCTCTTCCGTCGCGTCATCGACCGCGGCGATTGAGTTCGTCAGATCCAGCACCTTGGTTTCCGCTTTGGCATTCAGCCCCTTAGATACTTGTCCCTGATCCCCAGTTTCTCATCGTAGGTTCTGGTCCCGTGCGCGCCGAACGCCGTCGCCAGGTCGTTGTACACGGCCTGTGACTGCTGGGAGGCGGTCTCGTTCACGCTGTCCTAGGTGTATCCCAGGTTGTATTGCCGATTCAGCCACGAGATGCTGCGCGAGTACGATCCCGGCTGGCACATCTTGTCGCCTTCCTGTACGCTGCCGACCCCGGCGTGCTGGATCACCACATCCGGCGGCGCCTCCAGCATCACCCCGGCCGGCGAACCCACCCCGCCGGCGGGCGGAGCCCCCGGATCCATGTCACTGCACGTCGGCATCGGCACGTCGTCCACCGGCGCCTGGACCAAGTCGCTGGTCGGCGGGCCCTCCCGGAGCCCCGGGGTTATCGACCAGTTGAAAGCGATGCCAGTCAGGTCCTGACCTTCCTCGACGCCGAGCAACGCGATATCGAAATCGGCCGACTGGCGATAAGCCGAACTCCCCACCGTTTCGGGAAAGATCGGGAAATTCCCCATCAGCCACACCGGTTCGCCGCCGCGCTCGGCGCCCATGTTGACGTACAGGGTTTCGGTCGGGTCCGGCGGCACGCCGAACTCCACCGGCTTCTCCAACGACGCCAGCCACGCCGACGCCGCGCTGGGCCGCCGGCTGCTCGACCAGGCCGCCGTTTCGATGGCAGCGTTCGTCTCCTCCACCTTCGGCTAGGCGCAGGCGCCGCGACCGTGCCGCTTTCGTTGCCCAACCGGCCCCGGCGGGATATCTTGCCGGCGACTCCGGCGCCTCCCCACGTCCGTCGTACCCTTCAATGCAGATGAGGTTTGTGCAATGAGGAACATTCTCCTGGTGCTGGTGGCGATGCTCGCAGCCGTCTTCTTCGTCGCCTGCGGCGGTGACGACGACGCCGCCGACGACGACACCGCTTCGCCCGCCGTGGCCGCCGCCGAAGTGGCCCCGGCGGCCAAGCAGGCCGCCGCCCCCGCCGAGGCCAGGGACGAAGAAGACGAGCACGAAGACGCCGACGAGGACATGGACGAAGACAACGACACCGACCGCTCCGGCGGCGGCGACTTCGACTACGACCGCTTCCTCGACGAGACCGTTGCCAATACCCCGCGCAGCATCGTGATGGCCATGGACATCAGCGGCGCCGGTGAAGAACTCGGCATCGGCAGCATGGGCATGGAGATGAGCTTCTCCACCGAACCGGTCGTCACCACCGACATCACCATTAGCATCGCCGCCGGCGACAGCGAATCCGAACTACAGATCCGCACCGTCGGCGAAGACCTCTACTTCAACACTATCCTCGGTGGTGAAGAGACCGGCTGGATGGTCACCGTCCCCGACGAGACCAGCGACGACCTGCTCGGCGGCTTCGCCGATGTCGACATCGGCGAAGTATTCAGCGCCGAGGAGTTCGACCGCGAAGAGTGGATCCCCGTCGGCGAGGCCGCCTGCCGTGACCGCCAGTGCTACGTCCTCGAGCACGCGACCGAAGAAGGCCGCAAGATGCTCATCGACAAAGAGACCTACCACCCGATCCAGATGATCCAGATCGACGAAAACCCCGATGGCCAGCCACTGGAAGTCGTCATCGAAGTGCTGGTCTGGGACGGCGATGTCGTCATCGAGGCCCCCGACAACGCCGTCGAGGCCGGCCCCGACGACCTCATGGGCGCCTTCTTCGGCGTGATCCTGTCGGCCGCCGGCGGCCTCGGCGAATAGCCCCTCCGGGACTTTCGTTCGGGTCGTTGGGTGGCGCCCCCTTCGGGGGTTTTATCAGGGCGGGTGAGGCGGGGAACCAGCCATTTCCCCGCGCCCCTTCCAGCCATTTCATATAGACCGCCGACCGGCCACCGCGCTAGGGACATCGCTCCGGGGCCGGCCGGCCGGGCGGTAGCATAGCCAGATGAGACGATTCCTCCCGTTGCTGGCGTTGGCCGTGGTCATCGCCGCCGCAATATGATGCAGCCGCCCCAGTTCGACCGGCAGGCGGCTGATGTCGTCATCGAAAATGTGCCCGGCTTGCGGTTCCTGGGCCATGCGCTTCATCACCATCACGTCTAGCATCGGCTCCCGGTTAAGGTTACCGGAGACCTCCACTCCGCATTTTCCGGAGTCCCCCTCAACCGCTGCGTGCTAGCGTAATCGCGCCCCTCCCAGCGGCAGAATGCGAGCCCACATCCATGTCCACCGATCCCGGCAATCTCCGTGGCGGCCTGCGCCGCCTGAGCCGTCGCGGGCTGCTGGCCCTGGGCGGCAGCACGGCGGTCGTCATCGGCGGGCTGGCCGCCGGGGTCGCCATGACCCGCGGCGGGCAGCGCGGCACCGATCTTTCCGCCACGCCGGCCCCCGCGGCCGTGGCCGACGCTCCCGCGCCCACCGGCGACACCCCGGCCGCACCGGCCGATCCGACCCGGCCTGCAGCCGAGCCGACCCAACCGGCCACCGCCCCGGCCTCAACCGCCATCAGCATCCCCGGCGCACCCACGTTCACCCCCGCGCCCACCGAAACCGCGACGCAGACTCCGGTCCCGACCGAGACCCCGACGCCCACCGCCACCCCCACCGAGACACCGATCCCGCTGCCGCGCTCGCCGCTCAGCGGCATCGTCACCGGGCAGCGTGTCGCCAGTCGGCGGCCGGTGGCGGTCAAGGTCGCCAACGACCCGGGAGCACGCCCGCAGTGGGGCATCTCCGAGGCCGAAATCGTCTACGAGCACGTCACCGAAGGCGGCGTCACCCGGTTCACCTGCATTTTCATTCTCAGCGACCATCCCCGGGTCGGGCCCATCCGCAGCGCGCGCCTGATCGACGTCGATCTAATCCGCGAGTTCGACGCCCTGTTCGCCCACGTCGGCGGCAGCCCGCCGGTCCGCGAGCATCTCCTGGCTCTGGGACCGCTGGACCGCGACGAGTTCTTCTACGGCGCCGGCGGGCCCTACTACCGCACGGAGGACCGCCTCGCCCCACACAACACCTTCATCGACCTGCCCGCGCTGCGCGAAGCCGGTCTCGCCGCCGGCCTGCCCGGCACCGTCGAACTGGCCCCTACGCTCTTCTATAGCGAGCAACCGGCCAGCGGCGACCTGCACAACCTCACCGTGCCGATCCCGCCAGCCTCGTCCGACACCTACCGCTCCACCTACCAGTTCGATCCCCGGACCCGGCTCTACGCCAAGTCACAAACCAACGCCCCGCACATCGACGGCGCCACCGGCCGGCAGATCAACGTCGCCAACGTCGTGGTCCAGTACACCAACATCGTCGCCACCGAGTACGAAGAAGATTTCCTGGGCAATCGCAGCTTGGCCATCGACACCGTTGGAGAGGGCGAGGTGGTGATCTTCCGCGACGGCCTCGGCCTGCCCGGGCGTTGGGTCCGCGAGGCCATCTCCGACCGCACCCGCTACCTCGACCGTGACGGCAACCAGATAGCCCTGCGCCCCGGGCACACATGGGTGCACATGCTGTCGCCCGACCAGGCCATCGACGCCCAATGATCCGCCACGCGAACTTTTCGCTGAATCGTCAATCGCGCGTTCGACCGGGCTATCGGTTTTCGACAATTCAGCGACAGGCTTTCTAGAGATGGAATTCGGCC